>JAYVXO010000083.1:0-46382 GCA_043785105.1 Fimbriiglobus sp. | reverse complement strand
CGGATCGCTTGCCACGTGGTCCCGACCACGCCCGCCAACAGCGCGACGAACACCAGACTTGCGGCGATCACTTGCCCCTTGTGCCGGCGGACGAACTTCTTAAGCCGATACCCGGCGCTGGGTGGGCGGGCTTCGATGATTTCGTCGGCGAGGTAGCGTTGGATGTCGCGGGCGAGGCCGTTGGCGGTGTCGTAGCGGCGGGTGCGATCCTTTTCGAGGGCCTTCAGCACGACCCAATCGAGTTCGCCGCGCATGAGTTTCGAGAGCTTCGCCGGTTCGGTGCCACGGTTGGCGGCCACGCTGGGAAGGGTGTCGATGGTGCTGAGTTTGGCACTCGGCTTCGGGGCTTCGACTTCGCGGACGATGCGGAGGATTTCGAGCAGCGCCGCCTTGCCGAGGGACTTGCGATCGACGGGCGTGCTGCCCGTCAGCAACTCGTACAGCAGGACGCCGAGGGAGTACACGTCGCTGCGGGTGTCGATGTCCAGGTTGTTGAAGCTGGCCTGCTCCGGCGACATGTACTCCGGCGTGCCAACCACCGCGCCATGCCCGGTGACGAGGGAATGGTCGGTCAGCGACGCCCCCGTTGCCTTGGCCACGCCGAAGTCGATCACCTTCGGCACCGGCTTGTCGTCGTAGAGTGCGATCAGCACGTTCGACGGCTTGATGTCGCGGTGGATGACGCCCTTCATGTGCGCGTGTTGAATGGCGTTGCACACCGGCACGAACAGTTCCAGCCGCTGGCGTGGCGTCAGTTTGTGCGCATCGCAATACTCCGTGATCGGCACGCCCTTGACTAGTTCCATCACGAAGTACGGGCGGTTGTCGTGCAACCCGGCATCGAGAACCTTGGCAATGTTCGGGTGGTCCATCATCGCCAACGCCTGCCGCTCCGCTTCAAACCGCGCGATCACCTGATGGGAGTCCATCCCCGCCTTAATCACCTTGACCGCGACCCGCCGCTTCACCGGCTCCGTCTGCACCGCCATGTACACGCTACCCATCCCGCCTTCGCCGATCTCTTCGACCAGCTTGTACTTCCCGCCCAAGATCGTGCCGATCTGCTCACGCGGTGCGGGCATGTCCTTGGTCGTCGCTTTCGCGTCAGGATCGGCGGTGAGGGCATCGTCAGCGAATGAAGCCGTACCCCCGTTCGTCACGGCGCAATCATTGGCGGCGAGCAACGCGCTGACGCGGGCCAAGAGTTCGCTATCGGCGCCACAGCGTTCGATCAACCGGGCGGCACGCGCGCTCAAGTCGTCGATTGCGGCGAGTTCCAGGAACAGCGATTTCACAACGGCGGGATCGGCGGGCATGGCAAGTCCTCGGGGTTCAGCCTCCAATGCGACATCCGGGTCCGAACCGTCTCACGGATTTTCCCCGAGTGCGTCTTGCAGCCAAGCACGGGCATAAGTCCAGTTCCGGTACGCCGTCGCCCGAGACACATCAAGGGCCGTTGCCGCGTCATCAATCGGTAGCCCGGCGAACAGGTGCAGCTTAGCAACGTCCGCCGCCGCCGGGTCTTCGCTGGCAAGTCGGTGAAGGGCTTCATCCAGCGATAGCAGCAAGTCCGGGTCGGTGTCGGTTCGGCAGGGGATGTCGAGCAGTTCAATTCGTTGCCGATCACCGCCCCGCTTCTGCCGTGACGTGCCGCGACAATGATCCACCAACACCCGCCGCATCGCCTCCGCCGCCGCCGCAAAGAAGTGCCCACGCCCGTCGAACTGTTGATCGCCAATCAGCCGCAGATAAGCCTCGTGAACCAACGCCGTCGGCTGCAACAAATGGTCCGGCGATTCCTGCGCCATCCGCACCGCCGCCAGCTTCCGCAACTCGTCGTACACCAGCGGCAAAAGTCGGGCCGCCGCACGGCGATCACCCTGTTGAAGCTGGTCCAGCAATCGCGTGACTTCATTCATGGTGGCGATTATATCGCAGACAAGCCATCGCACCTCGGGTCGAGTTTGCGAACTGACATGATGTTTCACAGTCGGCTACCACTCTCACCTCCTCACGCCTTGCGGAAATACAGGCGGACGGTGGTGCCCCATTTGGGGTCGGATTCGACTTCGATGTGGCCGCCGGCGCGGAATAATATGTCGCGGACAATCCGCAAGCCGATGCCGGGGCTGTGGCGGGATTGGCGGGTTGTGAAGCCGGGGTCGAACAGTTGCTGAAGCGATTGGCTGTCCATGCCGTGCCCGGTGTCCGTGACCGTAAGGACGACGAAATCACCCGGTCGAACGTCGGTCGGCCAGCCGGTGCGGTTGAACGGGATTGTTTGCGTGGCGGTGCGGATAGTGACCATGCCGCCGGTGGTGTCGATCGCATCGCGGGCATTTGTAAGAAGGTTCAATACGACCTGGAACAACTCCGCCGGGTGGACCTGGGCCATCGGCAAGCGGGGTGCCAGCGTGACGCCAATTTTGATCTGGGCGCCGACGACCGATTTCAGCAGCTTTTCGACCCGGTTCAAAATGTGGTTGATGTCCGTTTGCGCGGGGGTGCCGTTCTCCGGATGGACCAGGCCCATCAGGTGGCGGCTGACGCTACCACCGAGATCGGCAGTGGAGACGATCGTTTCCGCGACACCCCGAAGCGGGTCGTCGATCGGCAAGCGTTCGGCCAGTAACTCCCCGTAGCCGTGAATGACGGACAGCATGTTGTTGAAGTCGTGTGCGACCCCGGAGACGGCTTTCCCAAGTGTGATGAGGTGCTGCGTGCTGGCATCGACTTCGATGTGGGTACTGGGCGTTGAGCGGCGTGGGGGTGGCGACGGCATCGCCGGGCGCGGGTCGGAGACGTGGTCCGTCGTGGGCGGGACTTCTCGGTACGTGAACACGACGCCGCCGCACGGACTTTCGTTGACTTTGGCGCGCACGGAAATCAGCAAGCCTTCTTTGCAGCGGCGCACCGTGGCGAGGTCTTGGCCCGGAAACACGGACCGGGGGTAGCGGACCAAACTGGCGTGTTCTTCGACGCGATCACTGGGCAAAAAGGGCGGCAGCGCGCCGATCACTTCATCGGCGGTCCAACCGAACAGGGCGGTCGCTGCGGCGTTCCAAATGCGAACCGTGCCGTCGGCGTCGAAACCCACCGCCGCATCCGGGCACAAGTTGAACGCGACCCGAAGTAGCTCGATCGGCGTAGCGGGTGCGGAGTTGGCGAACTCCGTGTGTTTCGCGGGCCAAGGGATACGTGGTGGCGTGGCGGACGACGCCGAAATCAGCGGCCGTGTTTCGGAGCTTTCGGCGGCATCAAGCGCTTCGATCGCCTCGGTCAACGCGGTGCGGGCAGTCATCACATTCGGCGACGGCGTCTGCCGTTTGAGTTGACGAATCTCCTCTTCCGCACGTTCGATCCGAATGTACATGTCCGCAATCAAGGCTTCATTCACCGGGGCGTCGGCGAGCAAGCTCATGGGGTGACTCCGTGTTCAATGGTGTCGAGGGCGGCGAATCGAAAAATGTCGTGGAACCGCAGTCGGTTCGGGGGTACGCTGTGACGCTTCACCTGTTGTCCTCTCCCGTAGGAAAGGTTGCGACCATGCGTCGGATGATGTTCTCGATGACCCTGTGTTTGGTGCTGACGGCTACGAGTGGTGCCGCAGACGATTACAAACTCGGACCCGATTCGGTCCCCCAAGACGGCGTGCCGAAGGGCACCGTCACGAAGCACACCTGGAGCGAAAGCCAAGTGTTCGCCAAGACGACCCGTGACTATTGGGTTTATGTGCCCGCCCAATACACCGCCGACGGACCGCCCGCTTGCGTGATGGTGTTTCAGGACGGCGGCAATTACCAGAACCCGACGGGTCAGTTTCGCGTGCCGGTCGTGTTGGATAACCTGATCCATAAGAAGGAAATGCCGATCACAGTAGGGATTTTCATCAACCCCGGAACGTTCCCGGTCGAGCAAGCCGGGCAACCGGGGCGGTCCAATCGAAGCTTCGAGTACGATACTCTTTCTGACCAATATGCGCGATTCCTAGAACAGGAAATCTTGCCCGAAGTGGGTAAAAAAGTGAAACTTCGGTCAGATGCCGCCGGTCGGGCAATCTGCGGAATTAGTTCCGGTGGTATCTGTGCCTTCACGGTCGCCTGGCAAAGGCCGGAGATGTTCTCCAAAGTGCTATCTCACGTCGGCAGCTTCACGAACATTCGCGGCGGCGATGCCTATCCGGGGATGATTCGCAAAACCCCGAACAAGCCGATCCGTGTCCTTTTGCAAGACGGTACCGAAGATATCGACAACGCCAACGGCAATTGGCCCTTGGCCAACCAACAGATGGCGGCGGCACTGAAGTTCAAGGGCTACGACTACACGTTCGTATTCGGCGACGGTGCGCACAACGGCAAACATGGCGGCGTGATTATGCCCGATAGTCTGCGCTGGCTCTGGCGTGGGGAAAAGTAAGAGCCTACCGGGCATCCGGGTATCCTGTACAATTGGACTGGAAACGACAAAGCCGCCGCAACCCTTCACTGCTGAAGGGTTACGACGGCTTGTGTTGGACAGTGTTCGCCAATGTCCGTCTGTCCAAGTGACCCTGCGGGGATTCGAACCCCGGTCCCAACCTTGAAAGGGTTGTGTCCTAGGCCTCTAGACGACAGGGCCATTGTGCGTGGTCTTCGTTCTAGGACTCTCTCTTTGTAAGGGCGGCTTTCGGTGTCGTCAACCCGTCTTCGGTTGGCTTTTCAGGATGGTTCGGTGAAAGGCGGAATCTACGGCGGGGGTAGCTCTCTCTAAGAAAGCACTTCGATAATGTCTGGCGGACAACCCGCTAGACTGCGTACAATAGCGTACACCCCCTAACGTTTCTTTAAGTGAGGCTAGTATGGCCAGCCAAAATGTGATCGAACTGACCACGGACAACTGGGACGCCGAAATCAAAAGCGGTACGCTCGTGGTCGCGGACTTCTGGGCGCCGTGGTGCGGCCCTTGTCGCCAGCTTTCTCCGGTGATTGACCGCTTGGCGGATCAATTTGCGGGCAAGGTCAAAGTCGGCAAAGTCAACGTCGATGAAAACGGCGAACTCGCCATGAAGTACGACGTGGCGACGATCCCCCGCGTCATGATGTTCAAAGGCGGCGAGCAACCCGTCTTCGTCCACGTCGGCACCATCAGTGACGCCGAGCTTGCAAAAGCCATTCAACAGAACATGTAAATTGATTTCGTGCATCAAGACTGTGCGTGAGGGTGGTTCCAGCAACCACCCTTTTTTATTGCGCCGACCTGACTTTTTTTTTCGGAGATGCACCGTCATGAATGATACTCCGCCGAGTGGGTGGTTGAACCGGACGGTGATTGGGGCGGGGTTAACGAGCTTTTTTGCGGACGTTGGGTACGAATTGGCCACGTCGTTGTTACCGTCGTTTTTATTGGTGTTGAACCTGTCGAAAGAATCCGCCGGGTTGGCACTCGGCGTAATCGAAGCGGCGTCGGACTTCCTGTCGAACGCGGCGAAGTTACTCGTCGGGTGGTACTCGGACCGCGTCGGGAAGCGGAAGGCGTTGGTTGTTACGGGCTATGTGTTGACGGGGTCCGCTTTTGCGCTGTGTGCGATTGCGGTAGGGTGGCCGTTGGTGTTGGTCGCCAAGTCGCTTGCGTGGTTGGGCAAAGGGATTCGCGGGCCGTTACGCAATGCGATTATTACCGATGCTGTCGATCCGGCGCACCGTGGCAAGGCGTTCGGGTTTCACCGGGCCGGGGACACAGCAGGGGCGGTGCTAGGGCCGATACTCGCGTGGGTAATTCTGTATCAACTTCCCGCCGAGTGGTTCCCCGATCCGTCCGGACCGCACCGCGCCGCGTTCTGGTTCACGCTGGTTCCGGGCTTGGCGGCGGCGTTCACGTTTGCGTTTCTGGTTCGGGAAAAACGGTTCACACCCAAGCCGGGGTTGCGGCTCGGGGCGTCGCTGCTCGCCATGCCGACGGCGTACCGACGGTACTTGGTCGGGATCGCAATTTTCGGCGTCGGGGATTTCTCACACACCTTGCTAATACTGGCCGCCACATCGACACTGACCCCCGAACTGGGACTCAAAAGCGCAGCGGAAATCGGCTTACTGCTCTATGCGTGGCGAAACCTGGTGCAAGCCATTGCGGCCTTCCCCGCCGGGTGGCTCGGAGACCGTTTCGGGCACCGCCGTGTGCTAGTCGTCGGTTACGCAATTGCAGCACTGACGATGCTCGGCTTCATCGGCGTGTTGGTGACGGACGCGGGGGTGAACGGATGGTTCGTCATGTTCGGGATGCTCGGCATCTTTATGGCGATTCAAGAGTCACTCGAACCCGCCATTGTGCCGGAACTAGTCCCGGACAAATCGCTCCACGGCACCGCGTTCGGTATTCTCGCCGCAGTCAACGGATTTGGGGATGTGGTCGCCAGTCTCGTCGTGGGAACCCTCTTCGCCACCATCAACGAAACCGCCGGCCTCGGCTTCGCGGCCATCCTGATGGGGTGCGGCGCGGTCTGGATGGCCCTGTTCGGTAAGGGAAAAATCATCCGCTAGAGCGGTTCTCGCATTGGTGTAGCGTACACCAATGCCATATTTTGCCAGCTATCTTCCGAGTGTCCGCTACACAAAATCGGGAACCGCTCTAGTTCCCAGTTTCCTCTAGGATCAAAGTATTTTCGTTGTCATTCGGGCGGTTTATGTTAGCCCGACGCGCCAGCGAGGGGCCGACCGAACCCCTCGCTGGCGCGTTTTGAAGTTGCGCGCTCGGACTACCCCGAAGGGGTTTCATGTAATAGCCCAGGGTCGCGGCGCTTCGTCGCGCACCCTGGGTCGGCCCGGAAAAGGATTTTACCCCGGAGGGGTTACATCTGCGCCACGAGGAACGATGGAACCCCTCCGGGGTACGGCAGGGGTGGTGTCGAGAACCCAGGGTGCGCGACGAAACGCCGCGACCCTGGGCTATTTCATTCAACCCCTTCGGGGTAGTCCGAGAGATCAACTTCAAAACGTGCCCGTGCGGGGTTCCGCCCAACAAAAATCCTATACCCCCGGCACTCTGGTCGCGGAAACCCGACACCGCTTTTCGCCCATCTTGCCGTTGCCATTTGCCCCATCCCAAAGTGCGACTTATCTTACACCGTCGTGTCACGGGTTAAGAGATGTTCTCATTCACCCCATCGGATTGCGACTGCCACACGAGTTTCACGATCGACCATGAACTCGCTTCCCCCGCTTCAGACGGTTCGCAAATCTCCGTCGGCTACCCATGAACCCGTGGCCCCCGGTGATTCTCAACCCAGTCCGACTTCACCCGCCGTGACGAATCAACCCCTAGCTCCGACGGTGCCGAACACACTCGACCATCCCGCACTGCCAGTGGTCGCACGAGCCTACTTGGTCGAACTGCTTCACCACGGCGTCTTGACGCCCGATGTCCTGCAACAGTTTCTGCAACAAGTCGGCAACCGGCTGAAGCAACTCAACACGCGGGAACGAACGGCGGAAGCCCTGATCGGGTTGAAAATCCTGACGCGGTACGTCACGACACGGGTTCTTGCCGGTCACGCCCAGGGTTTGGTGTTCGGGAATTACCGGGTACTGGACCGCTTGAACAGTGGCAGCGTTGGGATCGTTTTCCGCGGCGAACATCGCACCATGCAGCGGGAAGTGGCCATCAAGGCATTGCCTCTGGATGCGCAGACTCGACCCGAAGTTCTGGAACGATTCACCCAAGAAATTCGGCTGCTGAGTCGGATCAACCACCCGCACATTGTCACCGTTCATGACGCCGGCACGCTGCCCGCAATGGAGGGGCTGTCCGCCCTGGCGTACATCGTGATGGAACTTGTGCCGGGGGGTGATCTCGAAAATTACATCTACGAGAAGGGCGCGCAACCCGTCAGCTTGGCGTGCGAGTGGGCACGGCAAATTGCGATGGCGCTGCAAGCCTGTCACGCGGCCGGGTTGATTCACCGGGACTTAAAACCGAGCAACATCTTGCTGACCGAATCCCTGGCGGTGAAGCTGATTGATTTCGGTCTCGCGCGGGATTTTGCATCCACGAAAACGCTGCCGAAGATGCTGCTGGGTAGTATCGACTTCCTCGCGCCGGAACAACTGCTGGACGCCCCCACGGCAGGCGAACCCGCCGATGTTTACAGCCTCGGCACCTGCTTGTTCTGGTTCCTGACGGGGAAACTTCCGCATAATTCTCAGCGCGATTCCGCAACCGCACTGGAAGCGATTCGCAACGGCAATCCGCTCCGGCTGAAAGAGGTCCGCTCGGACTTACCGAGCGCACTGGATGCCTTGTTAAGTCGGATGCTTTCGCGGCAACCGGGCGGGCGGCCGACGGCGGCCCAAGTTGCCCGCGAGTTGGCAAAGTTTGCCAACCCCTGCACCAACCCGGTTCTCGTATCCCTGGACACGTTGCCGGAATCGGCGGAGGAAATCGAGCGACTCCGGCACACGATCCGACACCTCGAAATCACCCTGAAGAGTACGACCGTCCAAGCCGAGTCGGCCCGGAATGCCGTCCTCACGGCGTTGAAGGCGGCGACCGCCTTGCGACCCGGCGAAACAACTGGGCACCAACTCCGTGTCTCGGAATACACCCGATTGTTGGCCCGCCAACTTTCGGCGTCGTCGGAATGGCTCATGTTCAACGACCCCCGCATCGTCGATGAAATCGCCCGTGTCGCGGCGTTCCACGACCTCGGGTTGATCGGCGTGGCGGAGGAAATTCTGACCACACCGGGTCACCTCAGCCCGTCCGATCGGCACGCCTACGAGAGCCACCCGATCCTTGGCGAGCAAATCCTGGATGAACTCGGTCAGGAGCATGGCGATGCGTTGTCGTTCTTGCGATTGGCTCGGGCCGCCGTCCGCCATCACCATGAACGCTGGGACGGGACCGGCTTCCCCGATCGCCTAACCGCAGCACACATTCCCCCCGCCGCCCGGATCATCGCCGTCGCTGATGCCTACGACACGCTGCGTGTCGGCGAACAAGGACAGCCCGGCCTTTGCCACGCCGACGCGGTGCAACACATCGTGCGTCAATCCACGACCGCGTTCGACCCCGCTGTCATCGAAGCGTTCCAAACCTGGGAAGCCGAGTTCGACCGAATCTACAGTGAAAACTCCCAACCCTGCGACGACATCGTTTCGCTGACATCGGAGACGGACGATTTGGGATAAACGGGTGGGGTGATAACCTTCCCGGCGAACCGGCGACATCAGTCGCCTGGGTAAAACCTACCTGTTGTTTATTGCAACCCGTTTGGCAATAACTTAACAACTGCTTGTGGTAGACCACCCAGCAGCTTACGCAGCCGGTTCGCCGGGACCGTCTGCGTTCCTGCTGTCATCACCTCGCGTGGCGTGTTACACTTCGCCCACTTGCCGAATCTCTTGCTTGGGGTGCCCATCATGCGTCGCTTCATTTTTGCGTTGCTGGTTCTCAGTTTCACCAATGTACTTTCCGCCGCCGAGCCGACGTGGAAAGCGGGCTTCGCGGCCGTGGCTATCACGCCCACTGAACCGATGTGGATGTCCGGGTATGCGGCCCGCACCAAGCCATCGGAGGGGAAGGATACCGAACTGTGGGCGAAGGTGATGGTGCTGGAGGACGCCAAGAAACATCAGGCGATTCTGGTCACACTCGATCTCGTCGGTCTGAATCGGGATTATGCGGTGAAGTTGCGGGAAGCGATTGTTGCGCGGGACAAGGACCGGCTGACGATGCAGAACGTCGCACTTTCGATGTCGCACACCCACAGCGGGCCGGTCGTCGGGACCACGCTTCGCAGCATGTATTTCATTGACGCGGAGCAAGCCAAAAAGGTCGATGATTACAGTGCCAAGCTCCCGAGCCTGATCTTGCACGCGGTCGATCAAGCGCGCGCCAACCTGAAACCGGCGACCGTGACCTGGGGCGTCGGCAGTTGCGGTTTTGCGGTCAACCGCCGGGAAAACAAGGAACCGGAGGTGGCGAAGCTGCGCGCCGAAGGCAAGGAACTGAAGGGGCCGGTCGATCATGACGCCAATGTGCTAGCGGTGCGTAACGAGCAGGGGAAGTTACTTGGCGTCGTGTTCGGGTATGCGTGTCATGCGACGACGCTGGACTATTACAAGTGGTCCGGGGACTACCCCGGTTACGCGATGCTGGAGTTGGAAAAATCGAACCCCGACGCCGTGGCCATGTTCTCCGCCGGATGTGGCGCGGACCAAAACCCGATCCCTCGGCGTTCGGTGGAACTAGCAAAGGATTACGGTCAACAACTCGCCAGCAGTGTCAACGCGGTCTTGGCGAAGCCGATGAAACCGCTGGCACCCACGTTCGGCGGGTTGTTCAGCGAACTCGCCATCCCGCTTGAGTCGATCCCGACCCGCGATGCCTTGGTGCAAGAATCCACGAGCGCGAACAAGTACATCGCGGCCCGTGCGAAACATTTGTTGAAGAAACTCGAAGCCGAAGGCGAACTCCGCATCACCGTGCCATACCCCGTGCAAACGTGGCAACTCGGCGAACTCAGTTGGGTCTTCTTGGGAGGCGAAGTCGTGGTCGATTATGCGTTGCGACTCAAGAAAGAACTCGGCCCCAACCTCTGGGTGACTGCCTACGCCAACGACGTGATGGCGTACATTCCCTCGGTGCGAGTGTTGAAAGAAGGCGGGTACGAAGGCAGCGGCGCGATGGTTTATTACGGGATTCCGTCGGCGTGGTCGCCGAAGGTGGAAGAGATGATAATTGAAGAAGTCAGTCGCAAGGTGAAAGTGACCCGCCGGGACGCGAAGTGAATGACCCCACCATCAGGAGCAATTTCGGGAAAAATCCTTCGGTCTCGCCTTCCCTCCGGTCGATGCCTATTGTTAGCTTTACAGGTATTCGTCGGTTTGCTAAATCGGTAACTGTCAACGGTTGCGATCGGTTGCGATGACAACACCAATCAAGACCGAGGCCCTATAATTTTTGTGTGGAGACTGAGAACATGGCTCATATCGTGACGGAAAGCTGCAACGATTGCAAGTACACGGACTGCTGCGTCGTTTGCCCCGTCGAGTGCTTCTACCAAGACGACATGATGTTGTACATCGACCCGAACGATTGCATCGACTGCGAAGCGTGCGTGCCCGAATGCCCCGTCGAAGCGATCTACACGGCGGACAACGTCCCCAGCCAGTGGACGAGCTACATTCAACTGAACAAGGACCGGGCCGAGGCGTTGAAGACGAGCGGCCACATCACGGACAAGCACGACCCGCAAGAAGGCCCCGGCTGTAAGTCAAAAGCGTAACGGGATGATGCCGGTACAAGTAGTCCGGTTCACTTCCTGACTTTCACATGAAGGCCACACGCCCTACACACTTGTGGTCTGTTGTTTGATAGCTTTTGGGCAGACCGATTGTGTGTAGGTGGATCGGAAGCGGCGACTGCGTTTTGGTTTCATCACAATTTTGGTAGGGAACATGGGTGTCCGATTTGGTTCTGGTTCTCTTGGTTTTCAGGCTGAAAGCCTGGAAGCACTTAGCCCAGGGCAAGCCGTTTCGGCGACGCCCTGGGTTCGCCGGACCCAGTCCAGCAGCCTGAAAGGCTGCGAGCCGTGTGTCACTTGCGATCGCTCTCAGCCCTTCAGGCTGACAATGGTTTCCATGTCTACCCAGGGCGTCGTCGCCAAGCCTCCTCGCCCTGGGCTGAGAGCTTCCAGGCTGTCTGCCTGAAGACATAGGGCACACAATGTTCCTGACCAAATTACCTCCGACTTTTACGACCTGAACCCACTTCTAAACCGAACTGGATTGGTGGGAAGGGAATACATAACAGGGACATCAACCACAACCTATGGTCCACAGAGGTTTGGTCTCGTTTGACCTGTCCATTGCCTGGATGTGTTTCGATTCAATGACCCGAGCGGCTTCATTCTCCGACTGGTCTAGGGGTGAACGATGTCCGGGAAGCGTTACAAACTACCGGTTTCAACGTCGGTATACAGAATCCGCAAAGCGAGAGCGAAGTTGAAGAAAATGACGATGGCGCGGAAGATCGAATTGATGGTTGAAGCGGGCCTGTTGACCGAAAGTCAAGCCAAGGTCGCTATGCAGAAGTTCGCGGAAACAACCGCCTCAACAGTTGTCAGTGATGGTTCAATTCCAAACAACCCAATTTGATTGCTTGAAACCAATCAGACTACACGGGAAGCGTACTGGTCATTCAATTCGGTTGTGGGGTTCATTAGGCGTGACCGCCTATCATGACCCTATACCCGAATTTTTTGTTTGCCACACCACCGACGGCATGACGACGTGAGGACTTTCGATTCATGACTGGTATTCTGTTGATCCAACTGGGGACGCCGGACGCGCCGACCAAGGCGGCGCTCAAGCCGTATTTGAAGCAGTTCCTTTCGGACCCGCGGGTGATTGAAGTCCCCAAAATTATCTGGTGGCCGATCCTCAACGGGCCGATCTTGCTGACCCGCCCGAAGGCGTCGGCGGAGAAGTACGCACGGGTGTGGGATCCGGTGAACGGCTCCCCGCTCCTGCACTACACCAAGCGGCAAACGGAGTTAGTACAGGCGCAGTTTCCCAACACGCCGGTGCGGTTCGGGATGCAGGTTGGCAACCCGTCGCTGGAAAAAGTCGTTCACGAGATGGTGAAGGAAGGCTTCGACCGCATCGTCTGTATGCCGATGTACCCGCAATACTCCGCGACCACGTATGCCAGCGCCACGGACGTTTTGTTCCAATCACTCATGAAGGTCCGCAAGGTTCCGGCCATCCGCGTGGTGCCGCCGCACTACGACCACCTGGCGTACATTGAAGCGCTCGCCACGATCGTGAACGAAGACCGCGCACGCCTCGGCTGGGAACCGGAACACACCGTCATTAGCTTCCACGGCATTCCGCAAAAGTACGCCCAACGTGGTGATCCCTATGCCACGCACTGTGTGCGGACAACGCAGCATCTCGTGGCGCGACTGGGCTGGAAACGGCACGACTGGACTCGCACGTTCCAATCGCGTTTCGGGCGGCAACCGTGGCTGAAACCGTACACCGACGACGTGCTAACCAAACTCGCGGAGAAAGGCACGAAGCGGGTGATGGTGGTACTGCCAGGCTTCACGGCGGATTGTCTCGAAACGATCGACGAAATTGGCCACGAGTCCGAAGAAGTGTTCCACCATGCCGGCGGCGAAAAGCTCCGCGCCTGCCCCTGCCTGAACGATCACCCGAAGTGGATCGAAGCGATGGCCACGATCCTGCGTGAAGAAGGCGCGGGCTGGATCAAATGATCCGCGTCACGCTTGTGGGCGGCGTAGGAACCGGCTGAGGATGACCGCTGCCAGCAACAGACTCCCGGACAGGTAGAACGGCAAGTCCTCGCGCCCGGTGGCGTCGCGCAGCACGGCGGCCAGTTGGGGGATGAAGAACGCGATGCCCCAGCCCAGGAACACGAGGCCGTAGTTGAGGCCGAGGTTTTTCGCGCCGTAATAGTCCGCCGTCATTGCCGGCATCAGGCAAAGTGCGCCGCCGTATTGCCAGACCACCACACCGACGACGATGAACAACAGCAGCACGTTTTTGTCCGCCACCGCATACGGCGTAATCAGCAAGCAAATCGCAGACAGGATGCCGTTCAACGTGTACGCATTCACGCGGCCAATGCGGTCCGAGTAACTGCCGGTGCCGATGCGCCCGGAGGCGTTCAAGATGCCGCCGAACGACGCGAGTAGCCACGCATTGGCCGCAAAGAACGGGACGTTGCTCGCGGTGGTTTTCAAAATGGGCGCCGCGTTAGCGATTACGAGTAGCCCGGATTGCGCACTGCCGATGAACAGGAACATCAAGCCGTAAAACTGCCACGTCTTGAGCATGTCCTTCGCGGCCCAATCCGTGGTGCTGATCGTCGGTCGCGGGGTGTTCGATTGCGGGGCGGCGGGCGGCATGTAACCAGCAGGCGGTCGAATCAGTAACAACCCGGCACCGATCACCACGACGCCGAACAAGACCCCCAACCCGACGAGACTGCCGGTTAGCCCGTACTGGCCAATTAAGTAACTGGCGAGTGGCGAAATGTAAATCGCCGCGCCACCGTACCCCCCGACGACCAGCCCCACAATCAACCCCCGGCGGTGCGGGCCAAACCACTTCACCGCCGCTGGTGTGGCTGCCGCATACCCGAACCCCATGCCAATTCCACCCAGCACGCCGAAGCCGATCACGAGGCCCAAATAACTCTTCATCAACCCGGCCAGAATACACCCCGCCGAGAGCGAAACGCCCGCGATCATCGCACCCGTTCGCGGGCCGTAGCGGTCCTGCAATCGACCGCCGGGGATCATCATCAGCGCGAACAAAAATCCACAAATCGCATAGGCCCAGGTGGCTTGAGCGTCCGACAGGTACACCCAACCGTCGTTCACCCCCGTCATCGGCGTACCGACCAAGTCCGCACTTTTCGCAATGAGGTTCGCCTTCCACACGCTCCACGCATACAGGATGCCCAAGCACAGGTTCACCGTCGTGCCCGCACCCGTGACAACCCACGCCCGCGTGGGCACACTTTCCGCTGTGGTCATGACGTTCCCCGACAATCGTTAACGCCGCCCCGATGCGGAGCGGCGTCAAAGTTCTATTAGAATCACCGGCTTATTGGCCACGAATTGGTAACAGGAGCTGCACGGTCGATGACTGCAACGGGGTTGCGGATGCCGAGTCCATCTGCACCACGAGGTCTTTCAAGTTCTTACGGAAGCCGTCGAACTGGGTTTGCAGTTGATCCTTTTCCGTGACGCGGGCTTTCAAGTTCGCTTGCAACGTGTCCCGCTCTTTTTCAAGTCCGTTGCTGCGCGCTTCTTCGGATCGGAAGCGACGCTCCGCGTCCAAGGCTTTTGCCAGAGCCGCATCACGGGCGGTTTCCGTGGCTTTTAAGTCCTTCTCCAGTTTTGAGACGCGCGACTCCAACGACGACAATTTCGACACACTGTTAGCACCCGGTGTGGTCTGGCCACAGCCCCAAGCGGAGATGAACCCGGCAAAAATAACCAGGAGGATCGTAACGGCGCGGATCATGGTGAGAGTCTCCGAGTGTAGAATTTAAGCGTGGGCAAACTGGCATCTCACGTGACTGGATGCAAATAGCCCAGATTACTTCGACAGCCAAAGCCAGTGAACTTAACCAAAATCATCGAAATTATCTGAAGCGCCCAGAACAGCCAGTTTTACAACGAGCAATAGTCACGGAAAAGAGCCACATGCACAACGAAAAATAGCCCATGCACGATCGTGCATGGGCGTTAACTCGCCTGCCATAACCAACCGTCACTCAATGCCGCTAATCACGGTCTCATGAATCTTGCCGTCCCGCACGTAGTACGTCTTCACCGGGCTGAAGGTTGCGAGGTCTTTGTGATCCAACACGTATTGCACGTTGGCGAGGTTGAGCGATTCCCACAGGTGTAGCCCGATCAGGATGTCACCTTGTTGTAGGCCGGCCCGTGCGGCAGGGGTTCCGTTGCCGACGTGTTGAATGAGCATCCCGCCGCGAAGTTGGGCGTCGATGCGGGTGACCAAGTCTTTGCCCACCGGGAATAGCTTCACGCCGAGTTTGCGGAAGACGCCGTCGGTGTTGAACGACGGTGCGTTGACAGTCGTGGTTGCAACAGTCGCACTGACGGGTTGCACGGTGATGTTCAACTCGACACTTTCCGCACTGCCGGATTCGGATGCGCGGCGAACCCGAACGGCGAGGGCCTTGGCGGGGCGGTCCAGGAAGCTGCGTTCGAGGTCGATCGACGTGCAAATTGCCAAGTCACCGACCCGTTCGATGATGTCGCCTGCTTTCATCCCGGCGACCGATGCGGGGGAATCGGTTTCGATTCGCTGAACAGTCACAGTTCGGCGGATGGGCGAATCTTCCGCGTCCCGTTCGTGCTTGTCCAGGACTACGATGCCGTGACGCAAACCGGAGCGGCGTTTAATGCTCATCATCTCGGCGGCTTTGGCAATCATCGTGTCCACGGGGATCGCAAACGCGATGTTCTGTGCCCCGGCCCGGATCGCCACGTTCACGCCGACGACTTCGCCGAGTTTGTTGAACAGCGGCCCGCCGGAGTTACCGGGATTGATCGGTGTTTGGGTTTGAATCAGCGACTTGTAGGAGACTTCCTTGTTGAGCGTCACATCCCGCTTCATCGCCGAGACATGCCCGATTGTGACCGTGTGTTCGTAACCATACGCATTGCCAATTGCAATCACCCGCTCCGCGAGCATCAAGTCGTTCGCGGTGCCGAGTGGCACGAGCGGCAACGGTTTCGGCGGGTCGATCTTAATCACCGCAAGGTCCGATTCTTTGTCCAGGGCAATCACCCGTGCGATGCAGTTGGTGCCATCAACTAGCCGTACCCGCAGTGCTTGGATGTCATCGACGACGTGGTAGTTGGTCACGATGTACCCGCGTGGGTCGAGGACAATCCCGGTGCCCATGCCGTTGACCCGTTGCGGTTGCATCGTGCTGATACGAAGTGGGTCATCGGTCGTGTTGTTGATGCGTTCACTGTGGATGTTGACCACGGCGCCCTTGACCCGTTCGACGACCGCGACGAGGTCGTCCCGCCGTGAACTCGGTCGATCGTCCGCCGTTGCCGTTGCTTGGAACGAGGTCACCAGACCCAGTGCCACAATGACGTGAAATAAACAGGCAACCCCGGCAGACGTGTGCTGACGCATGATGACCCCAAAGTACCGGGGCGGTAGGCCGCCCGAACCATCCTGGCTTCGTACCACTCCTTTCGGAATCCGCGCAAACGCCCCTCGAACTCCCGTTCACCGGGAAGCGAAGTCTGCACCAAAACAAGTCACAGTCGTGCCGCACAGTCTCAACACGTCGGCTAATCCATGTCCATCAATCACGTCAACATTGCGGCCTGTAGCGGTTGCCCGGCAGTTGCTCCGTGCGACTCTGCCGGATACGCTGATGGCACCGGCTTTCCTCCCCAAACCGAGTGTACCCAATGGCCAAGACACCCCGCATGGAACAACTCGAAGCCATGCTCCACGAAGACCCCCACGATGCGTTCTTGCGGTACGGCTTGGCAATGGAACACACCAGCGCCGGCGACGACACCAGCGCCACGGTCGTGCTGTTAGAATTGATCGCGCTGAAGCAAGCGGACCCCTACGTCCCCGCCTACTTGCAAGCCGGCCAATCGCTCATGCGACTAGGCCGCGAACCCGAATCCGCAATGGTCCTCAAAGAAGGCATCGAAGCCGCCCGCAAAACCGGCAACCTCCACGCCATGGGCGAAATGGAAGCGCTATTGGCGACCGTGGAGTAACGTCGAAACACGGGTTTCGGAGTTGCTAGCCCCGCAATCTCTCCAGTTGATGTAGGATGATTGCTTCAGGACGGCTGAAATCTCATTCGGAACTACGATCTATGCAACCCGAAGACTCGACCAACAAGTACAACGTTGAACTCTCAAAGTCCACGGTCATCGAAACTTCCCACACTGACGTGGAAGGCACGATTCTGGCCGGCAAGTACAAGCTGATCGAGGCCATTGGCGAAGGCGGAATGGGGAAAGTTTGGCTGGCACACCAGTCCGAACCCGTGAAGCGGCGCGTGGCGGTCAAGCTCATCAAGCGGGGCATGGACTCCCAGCAAGTGCTGGCACGGTTCGACGCGGAGCGGCAAGCGCTGGCCATGATGGACCACCCGAACATTGCCAAGGTGTTCGACGGCGGCCTGACTGTCGATGGCCGACCGTTCTTCGTGATGGAGTTGGTCAAGGGCGTGCCGATCACGGAGTATTGCGACAGTCACAAGCTCAGCCCGCAACAACGTCTCGAACTGTTCGTGCCGGTCTGCCTGGCGATTCAACACGCCCACCAGAAGGGGATCATCCACCGCGACATCAAACCGTCGAACGTGTTGGTTGCACTTTACGACAACAACCCGGTCCCCAAGGTCATTGACTTCGGCGTGGCCAAGGCGACCGGGCAACCGCTTTCCGAACACACGATCAACACCGGCTTGGGCGCGGTCGTCGGCACGCCGCAATACATGTCCCCGGAGCAGGCCACTTTCAACAACCTCGACATCGACACCCGCAGCGACATTTATTCCCTGGGCGTGCTGCTGTACGAACTGCTGGTCGGAAGTCCGCCGTTCGGCTCGCCGCAGTTGAGATGGGTTGGGCCGGCGGAAATACTCCGCATGGTCCGGGACGAGGAACCGCAGCGACCCAGTTTGAAACTGAGTTCTGCCGAGGGCTTGCTGACGATTTCCACGAACCGGGGGACGGAGCCGAAGAAGCTAACACTACTGTTGCGGAATGAACTCGACTGGATCGTGATGAAGGCCCTGGAGAAAGACCGCACGCGGCGGTACGAAACGGCCAACGGCTTCGCGGCAGACGTCAACAGGTACCTGGCCGGGGAGCCGGTCCAAGCGCACCCGCCGAGTGCGGTCTACCGGTTCAAGAAGTTCACCCGGAAACACGTCAAGGAGGTGATTGCGGCGACCGTCGTTGCGCTCGGACTGTTGGCCGGACTGGCGTTGGAGGTTCGGTCGAGCAACCGGGTGAAACTGGCACTCGTCGGGGAAACGGAGGCCCGTGGTCAAGCCGAACTCGCGGCCGTGGCCGAGAAGGATGCGAAGGAGCAAGCCCAGAGGCGGCTGACCCAGATCGAGAAGGGCAGCGCCGTCCTCACCTCGGTCTTCGACGACCTGGACATCCGCAACGTCAAGGAAGGGACGGAACCGCTGGAGGCGGGGTTGGCGAAGCGGCTGGTCAAAGCCGCGCAAGACCTGGAAGGAGACGCGGTCGGGGATCCACTGGTGGTGGCGGGCCTACAACACAAGCTCGGTAAGGCGCTCATGAGCTTGGGCTTTCCGAACGATGCCTTACCCCTGTTTCAGAAGGTCCGGGAGACGCGGACCGCCAAACTGGAGACCGACCACCCCGACACGCTCGCCAGCACGAGTGACCTGGCGTCGAGCTATCTCGAAACCGGCAAGCTGACCCTGTCCGTATCTCTTTACGAAGAAACGCTGAAGCTCATGAAGGCAAAGTTAGGAGTGAACCACCCCGACACACTGACCTGCATGAACGACTTGGCGACGAGCTATCTGGCCGCCGGGAAACTCGCCCTGGCCGTGCCACTCTTTGAAGAAACCTTAAAGCTGATGAAGGCCAGCCCGGCGGGCGACAATCCCGATCAACTCACCTGCATGAACAACCTGGGAACGTGCTACCAATACGCCGGGAAGCCCGACCTCGCCCTACCATTGTTTGAAGAAACCCTGGCCCTCAAGAAGGTGAAGATGGGGGCCGACCACCCCGACACACTCAGCGGTATGAACAACCTGGCGTCGAGTTACCAACTCAACGGGAAACTTGACCTAGCCCTAGCACTTTATGAAGAGACATTGAAGCTCAAGAAGGCCAAGCTGGGAGTCAACCACCCCTCCACACTCGCCAGTATGAACAACCTGGCTTCCTGTTACCAGGCTGCCGGAAAGCTCGACCTGGCCGTGCGAATTTACGAAGAAGCCGTCAAGCTCAAGAAGGCCAAACTCGGGGCCGACAACCCCGACACACTGCTTAGCATCAACAACCTCGCCTCGTGCCACATTATGGCCGGGAAGCACGACCTGGCCGCGCCATTGCTTGAAGACACGCTGCCCGTCATGAAGGTAAAGCTGGGAGACAGCCACCCCACCACCATCGCTTGCATGAGGAACCTCGTGAGGGCCTATAGCGCAGCGGGCCGGGCTGAGACAGCGACGGCGATGTACAAGGAGTTCATCGCCGTCGAGCGGAAACGATTACCGGCGAATAGCTCCGAACTGGCGGGATCGCTGGCCATCGTCGTCTTGGAATTGTTCAAATGCGGGCAGTACACGCTTGCCGAAGAATCGCTCCGGGAATGCTTAACAATCCGCGAGAAGTTGCAGCCCGACGCCTGGACCACGTTCAACACCCAGTCCCTACTCGGCGGCGCGTTGTTAGGCCAAAAGAAGTACGCCGACGCGGAACCACTACTTCTGAAGGGCTACGAAGGGATGAAGCAACGCGAGAAGATGATCCCACCCCAAGGCAAGACCCGCATCCCCGATGCCGCTGATCGGCTCATCGAGTTGTACACGAAGTTGGGCAAACCCGACGACGCCAAGAAGTGGCAGACGGAACGCACGAAGTACCCGGTCCCCAAGCAACCGACCCCGGTCGAGAAGAAATGACCACGACCCGCTCCGCGACCGTGCCGACTTCAAGAAGCTTCTGGCGGAGTTGGCGGCGAAGTGAACCAGATGTTCACACCACGTCGGCGGGTGGTAGTATGGTGTGATAACCGTCGTGGATTCATTCAGGGGCAAAGTCATGAACCAACCAATCACACTAGAATCGCTAGCCCAACGTGTCGAGGCGCTGGAACGCGCCGCCGCAACGAACGGAACCAAACCGTCCGGAAAAGATTGGCGGAAAGTCGTGGGCCTGTTCCGCGATAGTGAGTTCATGCGTGAGGTCGATGAGGAATGCTTGCGGGTACGTGAAGAGGAACGAGAGGCCGCGCGGCGTGGGGAGACGGCGGAATGATTCTCCTGGACACGGATCACACCACGTTTCTGAAATACCCCGATAGTGAACGGGGCCGACGCTTAATTGATCGGTTAAGCACGGTGCCGGAATCCGAAGTGATTGCTGTGGCCATTGTCACGATCGAAGAACGGATGCGAGGCTGGCTCGCTGCAATCGCCAAGGAAAAATCAACTCTCCGACAAGTCGTTGGCTACCGTGAACTGGCTTTGCTGTTCCAGTTCTACCAGGAGTTCGAGATCGTGCCGTTCGATGAACTGGTGGCTTTGCGAATCGACGAACTTCGTAAACTCAAAATTCGTATCGGCGCAATGGACTTGAAAATCGCGGCGATCGCATTGGTCAACAACGCTGTTTTGTTATCAGCTAACCGACGCGACTTTGAACGAGTACCTGGCTTGCGAGTCGAGAACTGGCTGGACTGACTGGCTCATTTCAAAAGAAACCAAAAAGCGGCAGACGGAACGCGCCAAGTACCCTGTGCCAAAGCAAGCGAACCCTGTCGAGAAGAAATAACCACGACCCGCTCCACACCGACTTCACGAAGCAGCGGGCGGAGTTGGCGAAGGAAAACCCACCCAAGACAGAACTCGCCCCGAATGGTGAAGTGACCCCACCCGCCGTGGTACAATCCCATCAGGAGGTGACGCCATGCCGACGTTCACGATCGACGAAATCCAAGCGCAACTGCCCCAACTCATTGACCAACTCCCCCGGTGAGGAGCTAGTCATCTCTCGTCGCTCCCACCCTATTTCTTCTTCGCCGCCGGCTGTCGAAATCCGCGCTCGACTTTGTCGTTGGGGTCGGTGCTGACGGGGCCGTCGCGCCAGAGCCAGCGCATCATTTCGGGCATGATCGCACCGCCGAACTTCTGGCCGTGGCCGTTCATGCCCCACGAGTAGTTCACGTCGTAGCCCTTTTGCGTGAGGGCCTTCATTAGCCGGACGTTCTGGTGGAACCAGTCGCGCTTGTCGTCGTAAACCCCGTTGCGGAGTCCACGATTATCGTTTCGCCCGTCGCACAGGTAGACGCGGATCGGCTTCTTCTCGGCTTCCAACACCTTTTCGGGGTAGACGTGGCCGCCCCACAAGTTGACGAAGCTGCCGACGTTACTCAGCACCTTGCGGAACTCGTTGGGCCGCTCCCAGGCCACCGTGAACGCCGCGATCGCGCCGGAACTCGACCCGCCGATGCCACGCATCTCCGGGTCTTTCGAGATGTTGTAATCCTTGGCGAGCGCCGGCAGCAGTTCTTCGGTGATGACGCGGGCGTACTTGTCGTCGAGCGAGTTGTACTCGGTGGGGCGGTTCGTGTCGCGGTCGCCCCAGTTTTGCGGCGTTGGTTCGGGCTGTTCCGGCTTGCGACCGGGGTTGATAAACACGCCGATCATCACCGGGATCTCGCGGCGGTAGATCAAGTTGTCCATCACGTTCTGCGCCCGGATGTCCCCCTTCTCGTCCTTAAACGCCTGCCCGTCCTGGTAGACCATCAGCGCCGCCGGAATCGCCGGGTCGTACTGCGCCGGCACGTACACCCAATATGTGTGCTGCGTGCCAGGGTACACCGCGCAAGGCAACGTAAACGGCCCGCGAATCTCCCCCTTCGGCACCCCCTCCTGCGGCAACGAATCCGGCCCAAGCCGATACTGCGAATTCGGGTTCGCCACCGGCGCCTGCGCCTCCTGCGCCAACGCCACAGTTGTGAACAGCAGGGAACAAACAGCCAACAACATCACCTTGCACATGGGCAAGCTCCTGGGGAGGGATTGTCACAGATTCGATACTTGCGAAGACGGTTCAAGTGGCGGTCATGAGTTCGCGTTCGAGCAGCCCGGCGAGTGGAAATTCATCAACGTTCGTCAGCGAAGCCCAGTAGCGGATTTGCCGGGCGAGGCCGTAGAGGTCCGATGTTAAGAACGCTTTGAACTGGCCGACGAGTTCCGCGTCGGCGACGCCGTCCACGAGCGCGTCGTTCATGGATGCTAACACCAACTCTCCCATCGCGTACTGCTGGGGTGGGGTCAGTTCTTCCGTGCTGCAAACCTGGATAAACTCTCCGGTTCGATCGGCGTTCGCGTTGCAGATCCCCCAATCTTGGGGTTCGTAGGGCAGCCCGAGGCGGTCCGATAAATCCTGGATGTCTTTGTCTGCAGGGGTCATTGTCTCTTACTCCGTGAACGGGTACGCCGTCTTAACGCCTGTTTTGCTGGGCACCAACGTCACCCGGTTAGCCGGTGTGAAAGTTCCATCGGGATTGATTTGGCGCCCCAACCCAGGTGGCAAGTCGAACGATTTCGCACCTTGAACGAGTTCGGGCAGTTTGTCGGCGATGAACAGTTCGGCGCCGACATCATCGAGCCATTGACCAACCGGACGGCCCGAGTTCGTGGCTTCGAGAGTGAGTTCATAGGTGTTGTGACTCCCGTGTTTGGTGAACGTGTGGCCAACACGCTTCCCTTGCATCGGACCGCTCGGGGTGTAAGCACTGGCGCCACTCATGCGACGCCGACTGCTGTGTAAACTTTGCCGTGCTTGTTCAGCCAAGTTAGCTCGTCGCGTTCGGCGCGTTCCTTGACCTCTTTCAGGAACTTGACCGTTTCGGCTTCGTAGCATGGTTCGCTTGGGTCGTCCGCCGGGATCACCATTTCCACATCGACGGCGACAACGTACCGTTCCGTCTGAATCAGCCGCGTCCGTTTGATTCGCTCGCCAGAAATCCGCATCGTTAGCACCTATCGAAGAAATGGACTGTTCAACGCTGTTCAAGCCCGAGTTCAGCGACCAACAATTCTTGAACTTGGGCGAAGACCTTGCGGGGGTCAGCCGATACGGAGATAAGCATGGCCAACTGCTCGACAACAGGTTTGATGGCACTGTTCAGCGGCTCGGACTGTGAGGTTGCTTCTCGATCGACCTGGAGTAGCAATTTCTCCACGACACACATCCCTTCGTTGCGGCCTTGCTTGGCCGGATTCGCAAGCGGAACCGAGGGCGCGTGGATCGCCTCGCAAACAAACTCGTCGAGGACGTGGAAGCCTTCATTGCGACCTTGTGCGGCCATTGTTCACCTCATTGGCGCGACCTTGTTGGGAATGCCCGCAACCGCTTCGTCGCCCATCCGGATCATGTAGGGAGGAATCCTGTTTAGCTCGCGTCGGCGACTTTACACCAATTCCAGTGAACCAGACTCCATCATACACACCAAATTAGTCAGCCACGCTTCCACACTCGGGTACTCGATCGGTCGGTCCTTATCCTGTTTCCAGTAACAGATGAGTTGACCAGGATGCCCGCCGTCCTCTGCGGCAAGGTCCAAGCAAAGGTAACTTCCGCCACCGTTATGTAAGAACGGTATCCACCCGCGTCGCCAGTGTCGCAGGTCTTCAAAGTCGTACCCGATCATGTCATCGAGCATGTCCTTGGTGTTGGCAACCTCCTCCAAAGTCAGGAATGAGCGGTTCATCTGAAGCGAGGCGGAAGACATCGGGTCTTGCCCGTTCCGCCAGCAATAGAGTCGCCGAAATGCCTCCGGCAGTTTGAGCGAGAGTTGAGACTCAAACGCATCCAAGTCCCCTTCGCTTACTCTGGGTTGAAGGAGAGCGTAGTAGTCCGGACGGTTCACCGCGAGCCAACGGTCTATTCGGTCAATCAGCGCCTCCATCATTTGCTGAACTCATTTCACCGACGAATGTTTATGCCAATCCACTGCTACGATAGTACTACAGCACGCACACCAGTTGCGACCTTCTTTTCACCCCCAGAAAAACACCGCCGTCACCACCGCGAACACTGGTAGTAGCACAACCCCAGAGTACAGCATGTACCCGAAGAAGGTGGGCATGGGGTAGGCGTTTTCTTCGGCGATGGCTTTGACCATGAAGTTGGGGCCGTTGCCGATGTACGTGTTGGCGCCCATGAACACGGCGCCGCAACTGATGGCGGCGAGGAGGTCGGGCTTGTTCGCGGCTAGCCAGGCGAAGGAGTTGCCCTGCCCGGCGAGTGTGCCCATTGTCAAGTACGTCGGGGCGTTGTCGAGCATCGACGAGAGCAGGCCGGTTAGCCAGAAGTATTGCCACTCTTCCGTGATCCCGAACCGCCCGCCGTTTTCCTTCAACAAGATCAGGGCGGGGACCATCGTGATGAAAATCGCCGCGAACAACACCGCGACTTCGATGATCGGCCCCCAGACGAACCGATTGAGTTGCCGCACACTCGCCGGGGTGAGCCACAACGAAAGCAGCGTGCAGATAATCATCACGACTTCGCCGACCGGCTTCGGCAAAAACTTCTGCCCGACGACTGCCGCCAAGACGCCCAACAACAGCACGCCGTTCAACATCCACCCCAGCAGCGCGAGCGGTTCCGAGTCAGTCGAAGCAGGTCGGTTTTCACGACGGTAGGCCAGGGTGTCCCAGACGGCAAAGACGCCGATCACGAGGACGTTCACCAGCAACCATTGCGGCCACAATCGCAGCGTCCAGAAGAAATCGACACCCTGCAAAAACCCCAGGAACAGCGGCGGATCGCCGAGCGGGGTGAGTAAGCCGCCCGTATTGCTAACGACGAAGATGAAGAACACCGGCAGGTGTTGCAAACTCTTGCGATTGCGGTTCGCACGAAGGAACGGGCGGATCAAAACCATGCTGGCGCCCGTTGTGCCAATCAGGTTCGCCAGTACCGCCCCGATTGCCAGGATTGCGACATTCGTAGACGGCTTCCCTGGCAGCGACCCGCGAAGCGCGATCCCTCCGGAGATGACGTAGAGCGCCGTCAGCATGACCAAAAACGAGCCGTAATCTTCGAGCGCGTGGAACAACTCGTGCTGCGTACCGACCCCCGCTCCCAACAGGTATCCCGCAATCGGCAGTGACAGCAACCCGCCGACGATCGCCTTGTTCCGATTGGCGTGCCACCAATGCCCCGCCACGATCGGCAACACCGCAATGCACGCCAACAGACCCGCAAACGGCAACACGGTCCAAATGGGCAAGTTCATGGGGTTTCACCAACTATAAAAATGAATAAAATGACACGTCGATTTTATTTGAAAGTTGACACGGCACCGCTGATGACTAAAATTTAGCTGTCGCTTTATAGATGCTTGAAAGTTGCCATCCGTTGAGGAAATGCCGTGCGAATTCCTGCCACTCCTCCGCCAATGGAGGGTCTTTGGAGCAGCGGCGATCGCTTGGGTGAACTTCTCGGTCGGTTCCATGGTCCAGAAATTCAGCAAGCCGTCCGTGAGATCAACGACTCTTATTTGCATTGGGACGAGGTTCGGTATCAGCTCCACTCCCAGCTCCAATCATTGGGAATCAACCTCAAAGAGTTATGGTATGCCGTTAAGTTAACCAGGATGATCGTACAACAGCCACTCCCGATCACTTTTTACAACGCTAACCAAAAGCTCCAGTACATCACACCATCTAAACATATCGAGTGGCTCCATCACATCGACAAACAGGGAGGCGGAGCGATTGGTGTTTCGGACAATTCCGCACTCGGGAACGAGAGTGAACGCTACTTGTACAGCTCACTCATGGAGGAAGCCATTGCGTCGAGCCAATTGGAAGGGGCCAGCACGACACGGCGAGTTGCGAAAGAGATGCTACGGTCCAATCGGAAACCCCAGACGACTGCTGAAAAAATGATCTTGAACAACTACCAAGCGATTTTAGAAGTGCGCGAACGCAAAAAGGAAAAACTGACGCCAGAACTGTTGTGTCACCTGCAAAGCGTTTTGATGGACGGCATCTTGGAAAAGTCAGACGGTGTAGGCCGGTTTCGTCGGGATGACGAAGTAATCCAAGTGGTGGACACTGCGACAAACACGATCCTGCATACACCGCCACTCGCGTCCGAATTGAGTTGGCGGATACAAGAAATCTGCGACTTTGCGAACACAGAATCCGACCCCTTTATCCATCCCGTCGTCAAAGCGGCGGTGCTCCACTTTGCAATTGGGTTCATTCACCCCTTCGTGGATGGGAACGGGCGAACGGCTCGCGCTCTATTTTATTGGTACATGTTGAAGCAAGACTATTGGCTGTTTGAATACTTCCCGATTTCCCGTGTGCTGCTTCGGGCACCTGTAAAATATGCTCGTGCCTACCTATTTACCGAGACAGATAGCGGCGACGCCACGTATTTCATCCAGTACAACCTGCAAGCACTTCAACGCGCGATTCGAGACTTTTACAACTATGTCGCCCACGAAGAACGACAGGCACGAGAAGCGGCCGTGTTGCTCGAATCATTCCCCGGATTGAATCAACGCCAACGGTTTCTCATTCACGACGCCCTCAAAAATCCTGGGCTGTCTTGCAACTTTAGTAGTCACCAAGGGAAGTACCACGTGACGAACCCAACGGCGCGGGCGGACATTTTGGGACTCGTTCGACTTGGATTTCTAAGGGAGAACAAAACTGGAAAAGTCCACACTTTTCGTCCCGCACCGAACTTGAGAGAACTGTTGCACTTGCCTGTTGTGAAAACCAAACCTAACAAAGAGAAGTTGCCCAAACCCATCGCAATAACGGTGAAGAAAGCCGCTGCGGTGCAACCAACCGACGAACCGAAAAACACGACATCAGATCAGCCAAGTCTTTTCGATTGACGGATCAACTACGGACCTGGATTTCGTGTGTTAAGTGGCGATACCGTGAGTCCTCACCCAAGGTTTCCACGATGTCTATTCCACCGATTGAAGTTCGCACGTTGCCGCTGGCGCAGTTAACGCCGTCGCCGTACAACCCGCGAAAAGTCTTGAAGCCGACGGATGCGGCATACCGCAAGTTGCGGGCGAGCTTGCTGGAGTTTGGTTTGGTCGAACCGCTGGTGTGGAATGAGACGACCGGGCATGTCGTGGGCGGGCACGCGCGGTTGCGGATTTTGCACGAACTCGGCGTGACCGAGGTGCCGGTCTCGGTGGTGCGCTTGGACGCGACGCGGGAGAAAGCCCTCAACGTCATGTTGAACAACCAGGAAGCCCAAGGCCGCTACGACCCGACGAAGTTGCGCGATTTGCTACTGGAATTGCACTCGTTGTCGCAACTGTCGCTGTCCGGCTTCGACGAAACAATGCTGTCGAACCTCCAACTGGAACCTGTCGGCGAGTTGCCAGCCGACGACCGCGATGCCGACCGCGTCGAGGTCGTGCTGGTGTTCAACCGCGAGCAGTTTGCCAAACGCGTACCGCAACTCGACGAACTGGTCCGCAGTTGGGAAGTCGAAGTCCATATCAAGCGCTGAGTCAGAAGAAAACCGATCTCACGCAGAGACGCGGAGCCGCAGAGCAACCCAAAAACCAATTCAAATGGATTGCTCTGCGTCCACTGCGCCTCTTCGATGAACATTCTTGCGTTGACCCACCAGTGAAATCAGTGACACCCGAAATTTGCCAGACTCGTACACCACGGAGTGGCATGGGGTCCGTTGGCCGTACAAAAGCAGTAAGAAATCCAGACGGTTTGGTTTGGATTTCTCGGTGACTTGTGATGAACGCTGGTTTGTGAGGCCCATGAACGATCCCATTTTCGACGACGAGTTGTTGACCCCGGAACCGGACGACTTCGTCCCATCATCTGCCTATGCCCGGTCGCGCGAACCCGTCGAGCTACTCGTTCGGCTCAAAGCCGAGGGGATGCGGCTCGACCAGTATTTGCACATGTACTTTCAGGACTTCAGCCGGTCCGAGTTGCAAAAGGCGATCGAAGGCGGACACATCAAGGTCAACGGGCGGGTTTTGAAGTCCAGCTACAAGGTCCGCAACGACGACAAACTGGATGTTCAACTGCCGGAACCGATTCATGATGTCATCGTTCCCGAAGACATTCCGCTCGAAGTGCTTTACGAAGACGAGTGCGTTGCGCTCATCAACAAGCCTGCGAACATGGTGGTTCACCCCGCGCGTGGTAATTGGAGCGGGACGCTAGCGAACGCCTTGGCGTTTCAGTTTAAGGACTGCCTGAGCCGGGCCAACGGCACGTTTCGTCCGGGAATCGTCCACCGTTTGGACCGAGACACGAGCGGCGTGATTTTGATTGCTAAGGATGACGTGACGCACCGGGAACTCTGTGCGCAATTCGCGGCGCGCAAGGTTCACAAAGAATACGTCGCGCTGGTCGTCGGCGAACTGGACCGGGATAGCGACTACATCGAAGCCCGCCTCAAGCACCATTCGCACGTCCGCGAACAGATGGTCGCCACGCTCGACACAACCGACCCCGACGCGAAAGATGCGTGCAGTTTTTACGAAGTGATGGAGCGCTTCCGTGGCTACACGCTGGTGAAAGTCCAACCCCGCACGGGTCGCACGCACCAAATCCGGGTGCATTTATTGTTCGTGAAGTGCCCAGTTTTGGCGGACCGAGTGTACGGGGGGCGTGACCGCTTTTCGCTTTCGGACGTGGTGCCCGGTTTGCCCGAATCCGACAATGAAATCCTCATCCACCGCCAAGCCTTGCACGCCTTTCGACTGCGCTTCAAGCACCCGAAGAAGGGGCTATGGCTCGAAGTCGAAGCCCCACTTCCCCCCGACTTTCGCAAGGCACTCGAAGCGTTGCGGGTCCATCGACCGTACCGTTAATGCATTTTCGTTTCAATGTCGCGTCCTGGTTAGTCCGACACGCCAGTTTCGAGGTCGCGCTTTTCTGAATACCCCGAAGGGGTTGAATCGAATAGCCCAGGGTCGCGGCGCTTCGACGCGCACCCTGGGTCGGACCGGAAAGGGATCTTACCCCGGAGGGGTTACATCTGCGCCACGAGGAACGATGGAACCCCTCCGGGGTACGGCCGGGGTGGCGTCGAGACCCCAGGGTGCGCGACGAAGCGCCGCGACCCTGGGCTATTTCATTCAACCCCTACGGGGTATTCCGAGATCACAACTTCAAAACGCGCCAGCGAGGGGTTCGATCGGCCCCTCGCTGGCGCGTCGGGCTAACAAAAACCGCCAGTTTTATAACGAAAATACTCTCGAAACGAGCCGGAAGCATTCACGACGGCAGAGATTCAAGCCGCTGCCAACGCTCCCGGCTTGTCAGAAAATTTCCCGCTAGGGGTGGGGTAGAAGTCGTTTCTTCCAACAAGAATGCCAAAACCCACGGGCGATCCCGTGGGTTTTGTTCTGTTACACCCAGTTACTCAATTACATTTTCGGCGGAACGCCAGGCGCAACGGGTGCAGGTACGGTCGTTGGTGCTGGTGTTGTGGCAGCAGCCGGTGTAGGCGTCATCACGATTTGTGACTTCGGCTTCATTTGGCCGACGACGGCTTGGCGAAGTTGCATCGCGTACACGGCACGAACGTCTTCCTTCACTTCGTCAAACTTACGCGGTTTACCGGCGCTTTTGGCGATCACCATGATGAGGTGTTGGCCAAATTCCGTTTCGACAACGTCGCTCATTTGGAACTGGTTCAGCTTGAATGCGGCTTCGGCAAACGGCTCGACCATCGCCCCGACGCGGGGGAAGAACTGCAAGTCGCCGCCGTTGGATTTCGACGGACACGTCGAGTGATTCTTCGCCATTTCCGCGAAGACTTCATCAGCACGTTTGGCGCGGGCCGTTTCCTTGGCCAGCGGATCCGCAGCAGCAGCACTTGTAAATGCTTTGTCACCTTCGGCGGCGATCATGGCCTTGATGTCGGTGAGCTTTTTCTTGGCTTCGGCGATCTTGGCCGGCTCGGTGCCGGGCGTCAGCAAGATGTGCCGGGCGCGAACCAACGAGCCATCAAACAGGTCGGGACGCTTGTCGAAGAAGCCTTGCAGGGCCTGATCGGTGCCTTGTTGCTTGAGGAATTTGTCCCACTTCATTTGGGCCGAAACTTCAACGCGGAACTCGGCTTCGGTCAGCATCATGGATTGAAGTTCAGTCGTGTAGTCCTTGCTCGCTTTCTTCAACTCGGCTTTGAGTTCTTCAAGAAGCTTATCGACTTCCGCCGGCGTGATTTCGATTTTGAGTGCGACCAGGTATTGATCAATCAGCATGTTCTCAATCAAGTGGTTGAGAATTTCTTTGCGTGCAATCGCGTGTTCTTCCACCGGGAACTGCCGCAACGCCCGCCATACGGCGACTTCGGGAATTTGTTGGCTGTTCACCGTTGCAGCCACGCCGGTGGGCCGCTCGACGGGTTTGGCAAGGGGCGCAGGGTTAGTCGGAACTAACGGCGCCGGTGCGGGTACAATCGGCGCCGGTGTTCCAACCACCGGCGCAGGCTGTGCCGGAGGTGGTGCGACGGGGGGTTGAGCGAAGACTTGTGATGCCACTGCGGTGCTAAGAATAACGGCCGCGGCGCGACGAGCTAACGAACGCATAGGGTCCTTCCTCCGGAACGGATCTCGCCGGGTCTATCCATCCTCCCGGCCACTTTCGCAGGCAACCATATCAAGCCCCCCAACCCGCGCCGAGACCAATTTCGCGGTTCTCATGTTTGGCGTTTAGGTGCGGGCGGTCATCAATTACGTTTGGATCGAATCGAACAACACGATCGAGAAGGGGCCGAAGATGAGCACGGGGAGCCACGCGGCGAAGGGCGGGTTGATGAAATCGTTTTCGCCGAGAAACTTACAGCCGTAGACTGCCGCGTAGAACACGGCGCACAACACGAGACACAGCCCGACGTTGATGAACACGTTCTTATTCTGATCCCGGAGAATGACGCCCAATCCCATCATCACCAACATGATGCCAATCAACGGTCGCGTCAGGCGCATGTGGAAGGCCACGGCCACGGCGGGTTGGCGACGGGTATCGGGTTTGGCGAGGAGTTCGCGGATTTTGGGCGTCGAGGCGTACAGGAACCAGTTGCCACCGCGCGTGATTGAGTCGAAGTCGATTTCGCGGGTTCGGAGGAAATAGACGCCGGTACTGATTCGTTCCAGGTACGACGGCAACGGGCCTTCAATGACATCGGTGGTTTGATGCAACCGCCAACCGCCGGTTAATGGGCCGGGGCCGGGTGGCACGTAGAAAGCTTCGCGGGCCGTCACGTGGGCCATTCCGGTCGGCCCGTTTTCGGGAAACGTGACCCGCATCCCGGCGACTTTCTGATCTTTGCGGAATGCGGCATCGCCTTCGATATGAATGCCTTGCGAATCGAACGCACCCTGAATCTGCATCGGCTTTTCATAGGCGGGGTCGTCGCGGGGCTTCTGCAATTCTTCGGCAACGGATGGCATGAAGTATTCTTGGTTCAACGGCCCTAGCGAAAGTGTCAGCAGGCACCCGAACAGAATCGGGCGGATCACGCGACTCGTCGAAACACCCGCCGAGAGTTGCGGCAGGAACTCGTTGCTCCGCTGAATCCACGCGACGGTAAACATGGCCCCGATCAGCGTGATGGCTTCACTGAGTTGGTTAAAGATCTTGGAGATGTGCGCGCTATAGTATTGTTGAATGTGTCGGGCGTTTTCGCCGAGCGTCCCTTTGCTAAAATCATCCAAGTTCGTGAACAGATCGACAATGATATACAAACTCAACAGGCTGCTCAGCACGATGAGATAGGAGCGGAGATAACTAAAGAAAAACATCCGATCGAGGGTCGTCATCATTTCTTGTCCCCCGGCTTCGGAGTGGGTTGGAAATTGCCGATGTAAACGCGGACGTAATCATTCGCTTCGGTCGCGCCGTAGGTGCCAAACCCGTTGCCGCGAAGTTCGCGGACGACATCGTCTTTGGAGCGGCCTTCAAACTCCATGCGATAAATGCCTGTCAAGAACCCGGTGCGATGCAACCCGGCTTTACAATGGATTAAGACAGGGAAGTTGCTCTCGTCATGCATGATCTTAATAAACTCGTCCAACACTTTTGGCCGACTACCAGTATCATCCGGCGCAACATCTAACACCCCGCCGTCCAGTGATATGTATTTCACACCCGCAGCGCGGCACAGTTCGCTTTCCAATATCGACGGTGTACCCCGCCACGCTTCGGGGATCAACGGGTCGCGGGCTTCTTCTTGCAAGTTGATGACGCACTTGATGCCGAAGCGTTGAAACGCATCCTTAAAGCCGTTGGCGGTGAGTTGACCGCTACGGTAAAACTTGCCTTCGGTCACGACACGAAGTCGGCGCGCGTGGTTGTACGTGGCGCGGTAGTACGAATACGTGACGCCACAGACCGACGACACAATGGCCAGACTGAGCAGCCATCGCGCGATCAGCCCGGCGTTCAGCGCGCGGGCTTCGAGGTACCATCGCCGCATTCCATCCACCTCACGTCCACCTTACTGGGACAAGCGATTTCGCTAGTCGTGGATTAACAGCCTCAACGCCGTCTGTCAACGGTGCGGTACACGAAACTGCCCACACTTGGTGTGGGCAGGGGTTTGCAGCTTTCCCAAACCGCCGACACTACTTTTTCGCGTCCAAATCGACCTGGGCCGATTGCAAAATTTCGCCGGTCGCGTCGTTCTGTACGAACGCGATCAGCTTCAGGCCCGTCAGCGCAAGCGGTTGGTCCGCACGTGGGAACTCGCCCTCGGTCTTGGCGTAGTCCTCCAGGTACTTGCCCAGTTTCGCTTTCAGTTCCGCCACGTCGATCGTCACCGATTGATCGTGGGTTTTCTTAGTCAGCGGCACGCCTTTGATCCCACCCGGAACATCGCGGACGACGTGATGATGGTAACGAATGCCGTTGCCGCCGGCGTAGCGGATGCGGTCTTCGACCAGCACGAACCGTAGGGCGACTTTTTCGCCGGGCGCTTCGAGGTCCGTCACCGTGGCTTTGGCGACGTAGCCTTTTTCGTTCGGGGTGACCATGAGTGCGAGTTTGGCGGCGGCGGGCGTTTCCAATTGTTTCTCAATCAAGCCACGGAACGCGGTGTACTTCTCCTTCGCGGCGGCAGCGGGTCCGCCACCACCGGGGCCGACCTTCCCGTTCAAAAAGATCGTCGGGGCGCCGGTGATCTGCTCACCATAAAAATTGGCCCGTTCGAGGCTCGCGGGGCTGGTCAGCGGGTCCGGGGCGGGCACGTGGAAGTGGTAGTTCAGCACGATGACATCGCTGGGCTTGAACGCTTGCAGCAACCCGTCGCACGCCAAATCGACGGCGGTGCAGGGTGGGCACTCCGCACCCGTGAACACCTCCACGAGTACGACGCGGTCACTTTTCGCTTTACGACCGGGGTACGCTTCCGGGTTGAAGCTGAGGGTGGATTTCGTGTAGTCGGCAAAGTCCTTGGCTTCGAGCTTTTGAACCAGCACCGCGTACTTTTTCGCTTCGTCGGCTTTGCCTGCTTTGGTCAGAACGCGGTTGATCGTCTCGAACACTTGCATCTGCATGGCGGCGGGTGCGTCATCGCCCATCATCCGTTCGGCGCGGCGCACTTGTGCCAACGCCACATCAGCGAAGCCTTCCTGCTCAGCGAGTGTTGCGGTCAGTTTTAATGTGATTGTGCTTTCCCAACGCGGCCCGTATGCCGCTGCGGTTTTAGTGATCTTGTCCGCAATCCCACGCACTTCTTCGGCGGGTATCTTCTTCGCCGTCGCTTGACCCAACACCGTAAACCCCGCATCGAAAATGGCCGTGCCATCCACTTGAGTGAGCGTTTCGCGGGCCACATCGACGGCGTCATCGAGCTTCTTGAGTTTCGACGGGTACAAGTCCGTCAGTTGCAACGGCCCGCCGAACTGCGAGTACGAACCGCTAATTTTCTTGCCGTCCTTCGCCAAGACGCCATCAAAATTCAACAACTCACGGGCACCGAAACTGACGACGAACTTCACCTTGTCACCCGCGACATCCAACTTGGAGACCGTCGGTTCGCTCTTCAACTTCGCGGAGCTACCGATGTAATCCCCGACCCATTTCCCGTCGGATTCGGTGAAGGCGAACAGGAACGTAATCGTGTCCTCGCCCTGGGTCATGCGGAACTTCCACCGCCCACCCACGGTCGCCCCCATCGGCCCATCCGCCGCCGGGGAATCAACGCTCAACAACAACGTCCCCACAGCCAGCGTAAACATCAAAAGTCGAAGCATCGCGGGAAATCCTCGTGCAAGGGCAACGTCAAGTTATCACTGTACGATAGCCACCCCGGAAGCGCGAGGCCACAGCGAATACTTTGGATACGATGATAGGAACCGAACATGCAACTACCGGGAAGCCTAGCGATGTCCGAACCCTATACCGCGATTCAAGTCGTGATGATGCCACGGGACACGAACCCGCACGGGACGATTTTCGGCGGGGTGATTCTGAGCTACATCGACTTGGCGGGCGCGATTGCGGCGCGGCGGGAAATTCAGTTGCTGGGGGGGAATGCGAACGCGCTATTCGTGACGGTGGCCATTAACCGGGTCGAGTTCAAAAAGCCGGTGCTAGTGGGGGATGTCGTCAAGTTTCAAACGACGTTAGTTAAGTTGGGGCGAACGTCCATCACGCTCAACGTGAACGTGATCGCCGAACGGGGTGCGGAGTTAATCCACGTGACGGAAGCGGAACTCGTGTACGTCGGCGTCGATGGCAGCACTCCGGAACGCAATCCAATCCCGTTGTTGCCTGCGTCCTGAATGCCCACACTTGAAATGTTTCGACGGCCCGCAATAATAGGCAATCACGCGATGCCCGGGTGGCGGAATTGGCAGACGCGCCAGCTTGAGGTGCTGGTCCTCGCAAGGGGGTGCAGGTTCAAGTCCTGTCCCGGGCACTGAAACCCACGGCTAAGCAGCCTTGGGTTTTTTCGTTTGTTGCGTTCGGTAGGAGTGCGACGACAATTCACTGTTAGAATCATCTCGAAGCCGTTAACCGGAAACCTGCGGAGAATACTGATGGCAAGCACCGTCCTGGTGTGTAACACCGGGTCATCCAGTGTCAAGTTTGCCGTCTACGTTGGCACCCAACTGGAGCAGCGTGGCGGACTGGATCGCACGGCTTTATCCAACCCCGGTGCTGCAACAAGCAGTCTTTTCGCGGCTCTTTCGCGGTGGAGTTTTGACGCGATTGGACATCGCATTGTGCATGGTGGCAACCGCTTTTCGGCACCCGTCCGGATTACAGCGGATGTGTTCAACGAACTGGAACAACTCATCCCGCTCGCGCCGCTCCACCAAGCCCCGGCCTTGCAACTCATCCGCGATGTCACGGAACGGTTGCCGGACGTGCCACAAGTCACGTGCTTCGATACGGCGTTCCACAGCACGATGCCGGACATCGAAAAAAGGCTCCCGCTGCCGCGTGACTATTTCACGCGGGGCGTTCGGCGGTTCGGGTTTCACGGCTTGTCGTATGAGTCGATCGTCTCCCAGTTGCCAGCACTATCGCCGCGTGCCACGAGCGGGAAGATAGTGGTTTGTCACCTCGGCAACGGCGCCAGCTTGTGCGGCATTCTAAACGGCGAGAGTGTCACCACGACGATGGGCTTCACACCCCTCGACGGTCTAGTCATGGGAACGCGACCGGGACGACTTGACCCTGGCGTGGTGCTGTATTTATTGAAGCAGGATGGCATGACGATCGGACAAGTCGAAGACCTGCTCGAAAACAAATCGGGTCTGCTGGGCATTTCAGGATTGAGCGCCGACATGCGGCAGTTGATTGCAAGCACCACCCCGGAAGCGGTCGAGGCGGTCGAGATGTTCTGCCGCTCGGTGGCGAAGGAGATTGCTGCCGCCGCGACCGTGCTGGGCGGTTTGGACGCCGTCGTGTTCACCGGCGGTATTGGCGAGCATAGTCCGGTCGTTCGCGCCAAGGTGTGTGGCCTCTTACAATGGCTCGGGGTCGAGTTGGATGACGCAGCCAACCTGAGTGGAAACACGCACCTGCACACGGCGGCCAGTCGTGTGGAAGTGTTGCGAATTCCGTCCGACGAAGAGGCCGTGATTGCCAACCACACCCGCACACTTCTCGGGATGTAACGCTCAAACTTCTTCATCCTGAACTCGAAAGAACCGTCATGACCCCAGCCGAACTCGACGCGATTCACGCCTACTGGCGGGCGGCCAATTATTTGTCGGTCGGGCAGATTTACCTGCTGGCCAACCCGCTGCTGCGGGAACCACTTCGGCGCGACCACGTCAAGTCTCGGCTACTCGGGCACTGGGGCACGACACCCGGACTGAACTTCATCTACGTTCATTTGAACCGCGTGATTCGCGCGCACGACTTGAACGTGCTCCTCGTCGTCGGGCCGGGGCATGGCGGGCCGGGGATCGTAGCCAACACCTACTTGGAAGGCACCTACAGCGAAGTCTATCCGCTCATCACACAAGATGTTTCGGGGATGCAGGCGCTGTTCAAGCAGTTCAGTTTTCCGGGCGGGATTCCGTCGCACGTGGCCCCCGAAACGCCGGGAAGCATTCACGAAGGCGGTGAACTCGGGTACTCCCTCAGCCACGCTTTCGGGGCGGTATTCGACAACCCCGACTTGATCGCCGCGACGGTCGTCGGCGACGGCGAAGCCGAGACGGGGCCGCTGGCAACCGGCTGGCACGGCAACAAGTTTCTCAACCCCGCCCGCGACGGGGCCGTGCTGCCGATCTTGCACCTCAACGGGTACAAAATCGCCAACCCGACGATCTTGGCCCGCATCCCACGGCGTGAACTCGAAGCCCTGTTTCGTGGCTACGGGTACGACCCGCACTTCGTCGAAGGCACCGACCCGATGGTCGTTCATCAACAAATGGCCAGCGTTCTCGAGACCTGCGTTCAGCGCATTCGGAGCATTCAATCGGCGGCACGGCTTAACGGGGTCATCGAACGCCCCGTCTGGCCGATGATCGTGATGCAAACGCCGAAGGGGTGGACGTGCCCGCACGAGATCGACGGCAAAGTCGTCGAAGGCTCCTGGCGATCGCACCAAGTGCCGATGGCGGACGGCCAGTCGCCCGAGCACTTAAAGGTACTCGAAAGTTGGTTGCGGAGCTACAAGCCCGAAGAGTTGTTCGACGCCGACGGGCGGTTGAAGCCCGAACTCGCGGCGTTGGCCCCGACGGGCACGAAACGCATGAGTGCCAACCCGCACGCTAACGGCGGACTGCTCCTTCAAGACCTGATAATGCCGGACTATCGCCATTATGCCGTCGCGGTTACAACGCCGGGTGGGGCGGATGCCGCAGCGACAGGCGTTCAAGGAAAGTTCATCCGGGACGTGATGAAGCTCAATCACGATGCAAAAAACTTCCGCGTCTTCAGTCCCGACGAAAACGCCTCGAACCGCTGGGGCGACGTGTTCGAGGTGACGAATCGTTGCTTGGTCGCCGAACTTCAACCGACGGACGACCACGTCGCCTTCGACGGCCGCGTGATGGAGGTGTTGAGCGAACACCAATGCCAAGGCTGGCTGGAAGGGTACCTGCTCACCGGGCGGCACGGGTTCTTCAACTGCTACGAAGCGTTCATCCACATCATTGATTCGATGGTCAACCAACACGCGAAGTGGCTGAAGGTGTGTCGGCACATTCCGTGGCGGGCGCCGATTGCGAGCCTGAATTACCTGCTCACGTCCCACGTTTGGCGGCAAGATCACAACGGCTTTTCCCACCAAGATCCGGGGTTCCTCGACCACGTCATCAATAAAAAGTCCGAGATCATCCGTGTCTACCTGCCCCCCGACGCGAACACGTTATTGAGCGTGACGAATCACTGTTTGCGTAGCCGCAACTACGTCAACGTCGTCGTCGCGGGCAAGCAACCCGCCCCGCAGTGGTTGAACATCGACGCGGCGGAGAAGCACTGCGCCGCCGGGCTGGGCGTGTGGGAGTGGGCGAGTACGAAGACCGGCACCGAGCCGGACGTGGTGTTGGCCTGTTGCGGCGACGTGCCAACGTTGGAGACCGTGGCGGCTGCGGAATTGTTGCGGCGGCACCTGCCGGAGTTAGCGGTTCGGGTTGTCAACGTCGTGGATCTGATGCGGTTGCAGCCCGCTTCGGAACACCCGCACGGGATGGCGGATTCCGAGTTCGATGCGGTGTTCACCGTGAACAAGCCGATCATCTTCGCGTTCCACGGCTACCCCTGGCTGATCCACCGCTTGACGTACCGGCGCACGAACCACGGCAACCTGCACGTTCGTGGCTACAAGGAAGAGGGGACCACAACTACGCCCTTCGACATGGTGGTACTCAACGACCTGGACCGCTTCAAACTCGTGATGGACGTGATTCACCGCGTCCCCGGCTTGGCGAACAAGGCCGAACCCGTCCGCCAGTTGATGACCGACAAACGAGCCGAGCACAAACGCTACATCGCGGAACACGGCGACGACATGCCCGAAATCCGCGACTGGCGCTGGAATGGTAGTGAGTGAACTGAGTGAAGAATGCCGACAAGATCCCGTTCGTCTCGCATCGTTTTCATTCAATGCGGGCGAATTGCAATTCCACCAGGGTGCGGTACTTCCCGTCTTTGTGGGCCAACAACTCGTCGTGCGTGCCGGTTTCGATTACCTGACCGGCATCCATCACGTAAATCCGATCCGCCTTTCGGACGGTGGACAGTCGGTGCGCGATGATGACGGACGTTCGGCCTCGCATGAGCGCATCGAGTGCCTGCTGAACTAATAGTTCGCTTTCCGAATCGAGCGAACTGGTGGCTTCGTCCAGGATCAAGATGACCGGGTCGCGGAGGATGGCGCGGGCGATGGCGACTCGCTGCCGCTGCCCGCCGGAGAGTTTCACGCCGCGTTCGCCGACCAGTGTGTTGTAGCCTTCGGGAAACCCCGCGATGAAGTCGTGGGCGTTGGCTTTCTTGGCCGCGTCTTCGATTTCACTTTGATTGGCTCCGGTGCGACCGTAGCCGATGTTCTCGCCAATCGTGCCGCCGAACAGGAACACGTCTTGGGGCACAATCGCGGTGTGGTAACGCAGTTCGTGCAGGGGGTAATCACGGGTGTCGCGGCCGTCGAGAAGGACACGCCCCGAATCGGGATCGTAGAATCGGAGTAGGAGCGAAACGACCGTGGATTTGCCCGCTCCGCTGGCACCCACCAGCGCAATCCGCTCCCCGGCTTTCGCATTCAGGGACAGCGTGTTCAGCACCGTCACTTCTTTTCGGGACGGGTACGCAAAGGTAACGTTCGCAAATTCGATGGCGCCCAACGGTCGCGGCACGGACCCGGTCGGGCCGGCATCTTCGACCGCTTCCTGGAGGAGTTCACGGACCCGTTGCGTGGCGCCGATCGTCCGTTGCAGTTGCGAATAGAGTTCCGCGAACGACCCCACCGCCCCGCCCACGAACATCGTGTACAGCAAAAATTGTGTGAGATCACCGACGCTCAAGTCGCCCGATTGGACCAGCTTCGCCCCGTACCAAAGCACGAGAACGACCGCGCCGAACAGTGCCAAGATGACGAACGCGGAGAACGCGCCGCGATACAGTGACCCCCGCAACACCGCCGCGACAACTTCGTTGATCCCGGTTCGGTACCGGGACTCTTCGTACTTCTCGTTCGTGAACGCTTTCACACCGGCGATGCCTTGCAATGTTTCTTCCACGATCACGTTGGCGGCCGCGAGCTTGTCCTGGGCGTCGCGTGAAATCCGCCGCACGGCCCGACCAAACACGCCGGTGACCGCAACCAACGGGGGGATGGAAACTAGCATCACCAGCGTCAACCGGCTGGAGGTGAACGCGATCAGCACGATGCCGCCCGCTAGTAACACGACTTGCCGCAAGAACTGCGGGATCGCGCCGGTCATGGCGTCTTGAATTTGAGACAAGTCGGACGCGACCCGACTCGACAATTCACCCACCCGTCGTTGGGCGAAAAACCCGAGTGGCAAGTGAAGCAACCGCGCATAAGTGTCTTGGCGAAGATCGGCCAGACTGCGCTCGCCGACTTGGGCCAACCAATAAGTCTGGGCGAACGAACACGCGGCCCGTGCCGCTAAAACCAGGAGGAGCAACAACGCCGCTTGGTCGATGTCGATGCCGCGTTGCGGGTTCGGCCCGGCGGCGTCCACCATTCGGCCTGCCAAATAAGGGAACGTTAAACCCAGAAGACTGGCGACGAACAGTGCCACCATTGAGGCGCCGAACCGGCCACGGTAGCGAAGCAAGTAGGCCAGCAACCGTGCCGCCTCCCGGAAGCCCTGCCGCGTGAGGGGAACGGCGGGCGGTGACGAATCCGGCGAAGAATGACGAGCCATGCGCTATTCCGTAGCAAGTGAATGAACCCGTATCAATAATAGGCACCATCAGTCACACTGCGCTGCAACCTGAATTCGGATGGTGGCCATGATGCGTTACTTGGTCGTGTTGTTCGCCGTGACGGTGAGCGTAACTTCTTGCTTCGCGCAAGCGGCGGTGAAGCCTGCGGCAAAATATGCGGCGGCTGTTACAGAATTACAATCGCTGATCGAACATGAGGTGACCGATAAACGGCTACCGGCGTTGTCGATTGCACTCGTCGATGACCAACACGTGGTCTGGTCGAGCGGGTACGGGTTCCAGGACAAGGCCAAGAAAATCCCGGCCACGGCAGAGACGGTCTACCGTGTCGGGTCCGTGTCCAAACTGTTCACCGACATTGCGCTGATGCAGTTGGTCGAGGAAAGAAAACTCGATCTCGACGCCCCGCTGACGAATTACCTGCCCGACTTCAAGCCCGCGATGGAGCCAGTTCACAAGCCGATCACGTTGCGAATGCTCACCGCCCACCATTCCGGACTGGTCCGCGAACCGCCGGTCGGCAACTCCTTTGATCCGACCGAACCGGGGCTTGAGAAAACGGTGGCGAGTCTGAACGGGGTCGAACTCGTCTTCGCCCCCGGCGAACGGGTGAAGTATTCCAACGGGGCCATTGCGCTGGTTGGCTACACGCTTCAGAAAACGCAGAACGAGAAGTTTGAACCCTACGTCCAGCGCCGGGTGTTGGACAAATTGGGGATGAAGAACACGTCCTTTGAAGCGACGCCCGCCGTTAAGAAGTTGCTGGCGGACGCGGTGATGGGCACGTACCACGGGCGGGAGTTTCCGGCGCCGACGTTTGAACTCGGCGTAGCCCCGGCGGGGTGCATGTACTCCACCGTGACGGACCTGGGCAAGTTCCTGTCGTGCCTGTTCGCGGGCGGGCAGGTGAACGGGCAACCGTTATTGAAGCCGGAATCGCTGGCCGAAATGATCAAGCCGCAATTCAGCAAGCCGGATAACCCCCGCAACTTCGGCATCGGCTTCGCGCTGGGGGAAGTCGAGGGCGTGAAGCGGATCGGGCATGGTGGCGCCATTTACGGCTTCGCCACGGAACTGGCGGCGTTGCCGTCGGAGAAGTTAGGCGTCGTAGTGGTGTGTTCACGAGACGTGGCGAACAGCGTGGTCAGTCGGATTGCCGATGATGCGTTGCAGTTGATGTTGGCCGCCAAAGCCGGGAAGCCGCTTCCTACGCTGATCAAGAGTCAACCGTTCACGCTCGAAGAAACCCGCGCGCTCGCCGGGCGTTATCGCAACGGGGAGCGGTTCCTGGACTTCACGGAACTTGCGGGGAAGGCGTACCTCACAACCGCGGGCGGTGGGTTTCGCCTACGGGTCAATAAATCGGGGACGGACATCATCACGGACGACATTCACGGCTGGGGCATGAGGGTTCCTCAAGACGGCAACAAGTTGGGTCGTGGCAAGGCGACCTACACCAAGGAAAAACCCGCCGAACAGCCACCCGCCGCACCGCCGACCAAGTGGGACGGGCTGATCGGCGAGTACGGCTGGGACCACAACACGCTTTACATCCTGGAACGCAACGGCAAGTTGTACGCGCTGATTGAGTTGATCTTTCTGGATCAACTGACGGAACTGGAAAACGACGTTTTCCAGTTCCCGGACGGCGGCCTGTACATCGGCGAGAAGTTGGTCTTCACTCGTGACAAGACCGGCCGCGCGACCAAAGTGGAAGCGGCGAAGGTGGCGTTTAACCGCCGGAAGGTTGATGGCGAAAACGGCGAGACGTTCCGCGTGCAATCGGTTCGCCCGATCGACGGCGTTCGCAAGGATGCGCTCGCCGCCAAGCCGCCGATCGAAAAAGGCGACTTCCTGAAGCCCGATCTCGTCGATCTCGCCACCATTGACCCCGCGATCAAGTTCGACATCCGCTACGCTACCGCGAACAACTTCCTGAGCGTGCCGTTCTACACGACTGCGAAGGCGTTCATGCAACGCCCTGCGGCCACGGCGCTGGGTCGCGTTCACGCCAAGCTGCAACTGCTCGGCTACGGGTTGCTGATCTACGATGCGTACCGCCCGTGGCACGTGACGAAGATGTTCCGTGAAGCGACGCCGACGAAGTTTCACAGCTTCGTGGCCGATCCGGACAAAGGCTCGCGGCACAATCGCGGCTGTGCAGTGGACCTGGGCTTGTACGATCTGAAAACCGGCGCGGTCGTCCCAATGGTCAGCGGCTGCGACGAGTTCTCCGATCGAGCATTTCCGGAATACCCCGGCGGCACCAGCCGCCAACGCTGGCACCGCGACCTGCTCCGCAAATTGATGCAAGACGAACGCTTCGAGGTGTACGAAGAAGAATGGTGGCACTTCGATTTCCACACCTGGAAGAACTACCCGATTCTGAATCAGACTTTTGAAGAGTTGAAATGAGCCGGTAGCCCATTTGAGCGGCATTGCTCGATGGCTTGCTTGGAAGTGAGGAGTGTCGATTTCGCGTCGCTGTGCTTGCGGAACCAAGCGTGAACCAGCAGCACGCTATCGACGGTTTTGTGCGTGACAACCGCTTCGCCGGCAGGCTCGTTGAACACGTGTTGAATGAGTTCGATCGCGCGGGTTCGGGCAACCTCGTCGTGCGGTTCGCGGGTCACGGCCCACACTTCGCCACGGTGAATGAGGTACCACATCACGCGGCCATCGGCGGCGGGCAGGGGGTAGATGTACGACCCACCTTTGCGGGCGTTGCGTAAGAACGTGAGTCGGTCATCCAGCCACGTGAGTAACAGCAGCCGGTCGCGGATCGCGGTGGCCTGCTCGAACTTCAATTCGTTCGACGCACTTACCATTTGCTTGGTCAGCTTCTTCAGGGCCGAACGATCGTCGCCGTCCAGAAGCGCCTTCGCAGCCCGCGCGTTCGTACCGTAACTGCGTCGGGTACAAAACCCCGCACACGGGCCGACGCAGTTGCCGATGTCGTACCGCAAGCACTTGGCGGCACGATCGAGCGGGAATAGCTCACGTTGTTCAGCGAACACCATCGGAATCGTTTGGGCACAATCGCGGAGTTTGAACAAATCGTTCAGTCGTCGCGCGGCATCTCGGACCCGACCCTGGCCGACGAGCGGGCCATACGACGCTAGTTCTTTCCCAGTCGGTTGGCGGGTGAGGTACACATAGGGTGCGGGCGAACGACCGAGGCAGAGGTAGATGTACCGGCGCGGACCGGGCATTCCGAGGACGTTGAACCGGGGGCGGAAGTGGCGAATCAGTTCGAGTTCGCGCAACAGTGCGGCGAACTCGTCGGCAGTCTCTTCCCAAACAAGGACGCGGGTGTGCCGGAGAATTTTCCCGGCCTTCGGGTGCCGACTGTTGGCCCGGAAGTAACTGAGCAACCGGGTCCGGAGGCACTTCGCCTTGCCGATGTAAACGACGCGGCCCTTGGAATCGAGCATCCCGTACACGCCGGGGTGTTTCGGGGCGTGCTCGCGGACGGCCTCTTTCAGCTTCGACTGGACTCGTTGTCGAATGACCTTGCCCAGCGGTATTTCGCCGAAGGGTCGGAAGCGACTTGGCCCGAACCCGCTAAAGGTTTCGGAGTCGAAAAGCCCCCGCGCTAAACTCCCGTCCTGGGTTCTGGCAGACATAGTGGACATCCTTACAAAACGGGCCGACCGTCCTGATTCTAGCCTGATTCCGGCACTTCGCAACGGGGCATTTTCGTGCCGGTCGTTCGCTGCCGCAAATCGCACGGCTGAAAAAATTGTCGGATTTTGTTTGCAATAGTGGACCGGGCGGGAGTTGGGATGACTATGAATTGACCGAAGCTAACGGCCAGTCGCCGTGGCATTCCCTGTTGACTCACCCCGAGGATTGATGCACATGTTTAAGAAGTTGTTCGTCGCCGCGTTCGCGTTCGCTCTGATTGCCCCAGCGTTCCGCGCTGAAGACAAAGAAGTGAAGGACATCGTCGATACCGCCGTCGAAGCGAAGATGTTCACCAAGCTCGTCGCCGCCATCAAGGCCGCCGAACTCGCCGACACGCTCAAGAGCAAAGGCCCGTTCACGGTGTTTGCACCGACCGACAAGGCGTTTGAAGCCCTCGGCGAAGAGACCCTGACCAAAGTCCTCGGCGACAAAGAATTGCTCACGAAAATCCTGATGGTTCACGTCATCAAGGACAAGGCCGTGATGGCCGACGCCGTTGTCAAGATGAACGGCGAAAAAGTGAACGGCTACACGATCAAAGTCGAAGACGGCAAGGTCAGCCTGAACAACGGCACGACCAAAGTGAACGTCGTCAAGACGGACATCAAGTGCAAGAACGGCGTGATCCACGTCATCGACGCAGTACTGTTGCCGACTAACAAGTAACTCACTGACACGATAAGATAACGAGAAATGCCACGACATTGTCGTGGCATTTCTCTTTTGGTTTACCCACCCGTTGTCCGCCGGGGTTTGGCGTCGTCGTCGTAGGCGGCGACAATTTTTGCGACTAACGGGTTGCGGACGATGTCGGCTTCGTCCAGATGCATTACAAAAATCCCGTCGATGTTCTTCAGCCGGTTCACCGCGTCTTGCAAGCCACTGCGAATCGTGCGTGGTAAGTCCACTTGAGTCATGTCGCCGGTGACGATGATTTTGGAGTTGTGGCCCATCCGCGTCAGAAACATTTTCATCTGCGACACCGAGGCGTTTTGCCCTTCGTCCAGAATGATGCAGGCGTTGTTCAGGGTGCGGCCACGCATGTACGCCAGCGGCAGGATTTCGATGATTTCGCTTTCCATGTAGCGCTTCACCAAGTCGATGTCGAGGACATCGTTGAGCGAGTCGAACAACGGCCGCAGGTACGGGTTGATCTTCGCAATCAGGTCGCCGGGCAAGAACCCGAGCCGTTCCCCGGCTTCCACGGCGGGGCGAACCAGCACGATCTTTTTCACTTGGCCACTGCGCAACAACGTCACCGCCCACGCGACGGCTAGAAACGTTTTCCCGGTCCCGGCAGGGCCGACCGCGAGCACGATGTCGTGCGTCTTCAACGCCTGGACGTAACGCCCTTGCCCGTCCGTGCGGGGCCGCATGTACTTACCAGAATCACCGCCGGCAAACGTCGTCGCGCCAACACGGACATCGCCGTTGCGAATCACTTCCAACACGGACTTCACGTCGTCCGGATTCACCCGAGAGTTTTTGCGCAAGATCGTGCGGAGTTGTTGAAAGACCCGTTCCGCTTGGCCGACCTGTTCTTCGGTGCCGTCCAGTTGCAACCGATCGCCGCGTGCGACCACCCGCACACCAATGGCGTCTCGTATCATGGGCAGGTATTGATCGCGGACGCCACACAACCCGAGCGCTTCTTCACGGCTGTCGAGCGTGAGGTTCCGGGTTACGGTCGCAGTATCGGTCATCAGGTCACCCTGTTTCACCACGGATTCCGAACAAAGAAGTAGAGAGGGAGTCACTGGCAATAGGTTACCAAGAATCTTAACCACCACGAATCGGACGAATCAAACGAATCAATCAATTGACCACGGAAAACACGGAAGTCACGGAATCGAACCGTCAAGAACTCTGAGTCATATGAAGAGTTTGTGCCCGACTCACACCTCACTCGTTCTGGCAAATTTTTCAGGCGAGTCAATTCTCATGGTTTTCGGGCCTGAAAGGGACGTTCTAACAGCCCAGGGCCATGCCCTGGGTGCCCGTTCCCAGGGCATGGCCCTGGGCTGTTA
>JAYVXO010000082.1:0-6456 GCA_043785105.1 Fimbriiglobus sp. | reverse complement strand
CTGGGGATGGTCTTGCTAGCCGCAACAATGATCTGGCTCAAATGAGATTTTCAGGCCGCCGTCGTTGACCCGCCTTCAATCAACACGGCCTAGGGTTGAGCGAAGCGACACCCCATACGCATCAAGTTAAGCGGCGAAACGACGTAGAATAAGGACTTACGTCGTTTGAGGTGTGGCAGAAACCGCTTGTTTTCAAGCAGATTCGATCACTGAAACCTCAAGAATCTCCGGAGAAATTCCTTAACTTGATGCGTATGGGGTTGAGCGAAGCGACACCCCAGGCACTCCTTTCCGATCCGCCGTAAGGCACCACTCGTGGGTCCCCTTTGGTTGCCTCAACAACTTTGGCCGCGACGTGACCGTGCTTCCCGAAGTGATGATCCCATCTATGCCGAGATTGCAGCCGTTTCAGCAAATTCCCCCGATCTTATCTGCTTAGAATAGATTACGCACAGCGCCAAATGCGCTATGCTCACTCATGTCTCAGGTCCACCGATTGTTTGAAGACGGGAATCGGCACCAAACGGCACTCGCAACAGGTTAGCAGTGGGTTAGCGATTCTGGTCGAAACTCTCCAATTCAGTCACGGACAGGCTGTGTATTCGCGGGTCGGTGTCAACGGTGTCGAATCGGCGACGCAGGTCGGAGCGCGTTGGATGTTGCAACGACGGGAAGGAAGTGAAAAATGTCTCAAGACGAGTGGCAATGCGATGTCAGTAGTCGTGAAAACGAGACATCGCGCAGGTGAAACGCTCGACCTTGAGCGGAACAGTGCCAGGAAGGGCAGAACTCGTGGGCCGGGTGGCCGTGCGAGTGGTTCGATGGTCATCCTCCGCTGAACCCACGCCACGGACCGGCGTTCAGGCGTTCCACACGAAACAGGCATGGGATTTCTTTTACCCGCCGGCGCGCACTCGACGATACATCAAGCGTAGAATGCGATGCGTCGGGTGGACAAGTGAACCCTGACCTAGCCGACGAAAGCCGCAGTGGGTGTCGGACAAAGCTGAGAAGTGGTGCGAATCCCACGACGGTGTGTCTTGATCGGCGACTGATGACTGCGTAAGGCCCCGTAAAGGATCACGGGACAATCAACCGCCTGCCTGCCCAGGAGTGCGGTTGATTCCGAATGCCTGCCCCTTGTAAACTGGCTTCTGACTGTTGGGTCGGGACTGACTACCACCAACTGGCAGGGGAGACGACGGACAATGCACGAGCCTTCCCCTCATCGTTGGCACGCTTGGCGGCACACTTGGTCCGCCGACGGCGATGATGACATGAACACCCTAGACGCACTGCGAAACCGGATGGCATTGCCGCTTCAATTCGCAAAACTTCCGAACGGCGTGCCGGCTCTCGCGGCACCTGCCGAACTCCGTGCCGAAGCCCCTGGTCCGGACGGCGTCCGCCACAGCTTGGTGGCGTATTATCAACAACTGATTGCTGCCGGGGAACTCGACACGCCCGAACGCTGGGAAGCGGCGGAAGATAAGCTTTTTGATCGGATTTTCAGCGACTGCTAACGTCGGCTGGACTAGCAACCTGTGAACTTGGCTATAATTACAGTGTGATCGACCGGCGAGCCTTTTCCTGCCGGGGGATGCTTCATTTTCGCCAGGAGGCGAGCAGTGGCCCTTGAAGCGGTGACCGTGTCGCAATCGCCGGAAGATAAATTCCGGGAGTATTTGCTCAGCCGCACAACACCGCAACGGTTCACCGATCAACAGCGCGAACTGGTCCGGCACATTTTTGCCAAGCACAAGCATTTCGATACCGAAGAATTGATCGACGACCTAAAGCGTGCCGGCACGCAAATCAGTCGCGCCACCGTGTACCGCACGCTCAGTAAGCTCGTGGACGCCAGCTTGCTGCGACGGATTGAAGTCGGCGCCCGCACGGTGTACGACCACGATTACGGCTACCCGCAACACGAACATCTCGTGTGCGATCAATGCCGCGACATGATCGAATTTCAACACCCCCTCATCGAAGCCGCCCTGCGTGAGATTGCCGCCGAACACAACTTCCGGGTCGATGGCCACACGTTAGTTGTGAGCGGAACATGCACGAAGTGCAACGCCGAGCGTGCGGCCCGGCGTCGCCTCGTGATGTAACCACAGATGAGACTTCCCGTCGGGGTTACTTCACGACGTACTCGAACCGGGCGCGGAATTGTTCCGGTGTCATCTGCACGACGGCGGCGAGTTTTGCCAGCGATTCCGGGTTCGTAAAGTCGGTTTTTTCCAGCCGCTTCATGTAGCGGACGGCACACTCGAAAGTCTCGCTGCTAATATCGACCAAGCGGGGCCGCATCCGTTTGGTGGCGGGGTCAATCATGTCGTCGAACTTCAGCGGCATCATCTTGCCACCAATAAAGCTGACGATCGCGCCGTAGCCGTCGGATTCCGACGACATCAGGAACTTGACCGCACCGTACCCGAGATTGCGGGTGTACTCCGCGTCAAAGGGAATCGGGTCCGCACACCGCATTTCGTACCCGAGATCTTTGTCGATCATCGTGACTTTTAGCCCCAATTCTTCGAGCCGCTTATTCACCCGGTAGCGAATCATGCGACCGAACTCAATTTCCCCGAGCCGCAGGTGGCCGTGCGGGTCGCGCTCGACGTTGCCGTACCGTTCCAGTTCGTCCCCGAGTGCGTCCAGTAAACCCTTCTCCCCAATCGACTCAAGTAAGCCTTCGGCAAGCACCACGATGCCGTACCCCTTGCCGTCCGCTTTCCGCTTGATGATCGACCCGATAATCATGTCGCAAATCAAATCCAACGTGACCGGCTTCCCGCGAAATTCCTCGGAGATGATCGTGGATGTCGCTGCCGAAGCTTTGCCAATCCCGAGTGCCAGGTGCCCCGCCGCCCGCCCCATACTCACCAACAAATACCACCGTGTGGTGGTCTTGGCGTCCTCGTACAAGTTCCGCGCGATGCCGACACCGATGTGCCGTGCGGTCTCGAACCCGAACGTCGGGATGCCGGGCGGTAACGGCAAATCGTTGTCGATCGTCTTGGGCACGTGGGCGACTTTGATCTTGCCGCCGGCCCGCTTGTAAACTTGACTGCCGCTGAACGCCGTATCGTCCCCGCCGATCGTCACTAGATATTCGACCCCCAGTTGGTCGAACGACGTGAGCACTTGCAGCATGTCCTCGTCTTTTTTCGCCGGGTTCGTGCGGCTCGTGCCGAGAATCGACCCGCCCCGATTGTACGTCGGGGTCACGTCGGCGATCGAAAGTTGACGAGCTTGTGAGATGTCGCCGGCCACGAGGTTCTTGAAGCCGTCCCGGATGCCGAACACTTCGAGACCCTGGTTGATCGCCTCGATCGTGACCGCCGAGATCACGCCGTTAATACCCGGCGCCGGCCCACCGCCCACGACGATAGCCAACCGACCCCGAGAGGGAGAATGTGCCATGATGCGAATGCCTCACAATCAAAGTGTCCGGACGCCTAGCGTTCGTTGAAAAGATCGGAAATGACGAGCAATTTTCAAGAGGGGGGCGGACGAGCCTGTCCCAGAATCTACGGGCTTGTGTCGTGGGAACCCATCAAGAAACAGGGCATTCCCGCCCAACGCAGACTGGCTTGTCAACGTTGCGAATTCCTGTAAATTACGGATTCAATCAGCCGGGGTAGCTCAGCGGTTAGAGCGGTCGCTTCATAAGCGATAGGTCGCCGGTTCAAGTCCGGCCCTCGGTACTTTCCTACGGACCCGTTCTCATCACCTCCGCCCGTTCTCCGTCCATATCCGGCATATCTAACGGTGTCATTCGCGGTCTCGAACGGCCACGATACACAACACACCACTGCGTTATGACTTGTTACCGCCTGGAACATGGCCGATCAACGGGGCCAGACGTGTTCGCACTTCGTCCAAATATTGTCCAAGGCCGTTCCCGCTGCCGCGCTCCCGCAACGTGGCAAGTGGTGTGGTGTTCCAACACTGGCGTTCGCGCTCGAAGACGCCGCCGGTCAATGCCCGCAAGACCCGCTTCGGGCTTCGCTTGGCGTTATTGTCTTTACCCGCCGTCAATTCTTCGCTCCGTTCGCAAGGATTGAAGCCAAGGGTCTGCCGCTCGTCGTCGAGTAGCAGTTGTTCCGACGGATCCTGTGGCTCGAACCCGCAGATGACCCAGGCTTCGCGTTCAGGGATGGCGAATCCGACGACAATCACAAGCCCTTCATGATCCTCTCGGCGAGCCTGATCCAAGCCCTCGCGCCGATCCTCTTGGTCGTCCTGATCGCGGATCAACACGACAGCTTCAAGCTCGGGAACCGTTGCACGCAAGTACCGCATCGCCCGACGCGCCGCCCTCGCGTCGGGCAGTCCGGGTTCACCGTTGAAAAACCCTTCCGCTTCGATGCCTGCGGACTCAGCCAGTCTGCGGATTCGGATCCAAGTTAACTGTTCCCCCGCGAGTTCCACTACCCACTCTCGCTGGTGGGGCAACTGGTCCTCGTCCAGCCAGTCGTTGATAGCATCGAGCAAGATACGATCCGCCAATTCTGTTGCGGTTCGATGATCGGAGGGGTGTTCGGCAACGACGGCAAAACGGTGGCTCATTTCGCGGCCACCTCCGGTTCGGCCACCCACTTCTCCCCGAACAGGCTCCACATCTCGCCGGGGTGGAACTCGTCCTTCCACTTGGAGAACTTTGGATGATGGGTCAACGGCTCGCAAGCAGTGGAGCCGTCGTCACGGAGATAAGTCACTTGCACTTCTTTCGGTTCCATACGACCGAGCATGTACGGCGAGTGGGTGGAGCCGACGATCTGGATCTCGGGGTTCGCTGTTTGCACGCCGCGCAACAGGTCGATCAATTCCCGTTGGGCCTTCGGGTGCAAGGCTCGGTCCAGATCATCCAGTAACAGCACTCCGGGCTTATTGACGCCGTGAATCGCCGTCAGCAGTCCGAGCGTCAGTAGGGTTCCTTCACTGATCTGACCAGCCTTCAACCCCTTACCGTTGATGGTGTCGAAGAGCAGTTCGTTCTGCGGTGTGTGCCGCAGCCGACGAACCGCCGGGACGATCCGGCGCAAATCGTCCTGTAACTTCAGCCACAGGTCCGGGTCTTCCAGATTCATTGCTGCCGTAGCTGAATGCAACCCCTGTCCGTTGGGCTGCATCATCCGGGGATCGGAGTGATTGGCAGCACCGGCGTTACGCAGTGCGTTCGGGTCGAGCCGCAGCCACACCGGGTTGGGCAACATCTCCTGTTGTGGTTTCCACGGCTTCCAATCCAGCGGGCTGCCGTCTTTGGCGAAAGCAGCCCCTTCACCAGCCCATGTCCTTGCGTGAGGTTGCTGATGCAGCTGCGAGTTGGTGCGATACCGAAAGTGGATTTCACCCGACTGACACAACAACTCCACCTCTTCCGTCACGCCATAGGAGCGGTTCGACTTAAACTCCCCGTCTAACTGCCCCGGCTGTGTTCGGAACGTCCGGCACAGCAAGTCGAGGGCTTGCATGAAGCTCGTCTTGCCGCTCCCGTTCGCGCCGACGAACACCGTGAACGGTTCGAGGTTCACCGTCACGTCCCGGAGGCATTTGAAGTTCTTGATCGTGACCTGCGTGATCATGGCTGGTGCCCCTTTTGCCTGCATTCTATCGTGCGGCGATTTGGCGTCCCGTGCCGATCTGAAATTCGACGTCGGGTGAACGAAACCGTCCGGGGGAAATTCGTTCACGATTACCTCACCACGGTCGGACTCATTCGCCCGGACGACTGCAAGAAATGGCTCTTCCGCGTGGTGTTGAAAGCGGACCTCGACGACGCGATGCTCGGACTCGATCTCGTGCTCAACGAAGGGTATCCGTTGGTAGTGTCTCAGTTTGCAGGTAAATGCCCCTAATTTCTGATCGATCGGAGCCAAACTGAGACACTACTCACCGTTCGACTCCCGCTGTCGAAGTGCAACCGAGCGGCTGCTCAACCGCGTTGCCATTCGAGGTGGCGAAGATCACGAGGCGAGTGGGCGTCCTCGGATCGAAGTTGCCCGCCGCCTTCGCCACCACTCGCACGCCGTCACTGACCCACTGATCACGAACTTGTTCCTCGAACCAAGCACTTTTGCGAAAACCATGAAGTTCGGCGGCAACGCAAAGCATTGCCAGCGCGAAGAATGACACCAGCAACGCAACACGCAACATGTTCGTGAACCTCGAAATGACCCGAAGATGACAACACCGGCTGACGGCGAAGGAATCGGCTGAGCAACATGGTCGCAAACCGCACACAGGTCGAGTTAACGTGGGTTCGACCGCGTAAAGTATCAGTTGATTCCAGACGGACTGGGCCAATATCAACTCATCGCTTTTTCATATTTCTGGCCCAGTTTCATGGGCCGTGTTGATTGATGTTGTTGGAATCTGGGCGGCTTGGTAAACGGCTGGGGTAAGGCTGGCAAACTCAGACCGGAGCGCACGGATGCATCGCCACGA
>JAYVXO010000081.1:0-47644 GCA_043785105.1 Fimbriiglobus sp. | reverse complement strand
ATTAGAGCGGTTCTCGCATTGGTGTAGCGTACACCAATGCCATATTTTGCGAGCTATCTTCCGAGTGTCCGCTACACAAAATCGGGAACCGCTCTAGCCGAGCAACTGGCCGAGAACGTGATCCGCCAGAATCTCAGCCCGATCGAGGAGGCGTCCGGTTACCGACGCTACATCGCCCTCAAGCAGATTTCGGCGACCCAGGCCGCACAGGAGTTGCACGTCGCGCCGTCGCGGTTGAGTCGGCTGCTACCGCTTTTGGAATTGCCGGAAGAAGTGCGTGCTCGGATCGACCAAGGCGAGATTCCACAAGAAACCGGCTACTACCTGACGCGCCTGCCCGAAGGTGAGGACCGAACCCGGTTGATCGCCGAGGCCATGACCGGCACCCTGAGCCGTGACGCGGCAGCGCGATCGGCCAGGGCCACGCGATCGACGGCCTCACTGCCCCAAGCGAATTCGGTCAGCCGCGTCAGTTGCAAGCTCTCGGGCGGGCGGGCGCTTACGTTCTGCGCCGCATCGGTGCAGTTGACCTCCCTGATCGAGACCCTCGAAGAAGTCCTCAAATCCGCTCGCAAGGCCCACCAGCAAGGCCTCGACGTCACGACCCTGGCCAAGATATTCCGCGACAAGGCTTCTGCGAAGGCAGGTGGGGCATGAACTGGAACCCCTTGTCGTGGGCCAAACCGCGACGCTCCCCCGGCTCCCAAGAACCGTGGCCGCTCGACCTGCCACTGTTGCTGTGGGGCAAGGCCGAACCGTTCACCCTCGAAGACGCCTGCAAGGGGGTCCAGGTGTGGGGGATGACCGGAAGTGGAAAGAGTAGCGGTAGTGGGAAGATGCTGGCACTGAGCTACTTGCGGCACGGATTCGGCGGCTTGGTGCTGTGCGCCAAGCCCGGCGAGGCCGACACCTGGCGCGAGTACGCGCGGCTCGCCGGACGCAGCGACGATCTGGTCGTGTTCTCGCCCTCGGCCCCGTTTCGGTTCAACTTCCTCGACTACGAGTTGCAACGGCCTGGAGCCAGGGCGGGCCTGACCGAGAATTTGTTGCAACTGTGCATGACCGTGGCCGAAATCGCCAGTCACGGCTCGGGCCAGGGCGGTCAAGAAAACGAGGGCTACTGGCAGCGGTCGTTGCAACAGTTGCTGCGCAACGCCATCGACCTGTTGGTGGTTGCCACCGGGACGGTGTCGATCGGGGATTTGTACCGGCTGGTGATCTCCGCGCCGATCAAGTTCGAGCAGTTGGACTCGTCGGCCTGGAAAACAAAGTCCTTTTGCTGGCAGTGCCTGCAACGAGGCGATGCCGCCGAGAAACAGGGCTACCGCGACCACGACTTCTCGATCGTGGCCGATTATTTTCTCGTCGAGTATCCGGGGCTATCGGACAAGACCCGCTCGATCATTGTCTCGACCTTCACGTCGATGGCCGACGGGTTCAACCGGGGCGTGCTGCGGGAATTGTTCGGCACCGCGACCACCATCACGCCCGATGCCTGCCTCGACGGCAAGATCGTGGTGGTCGATTTGCCGGTCAAGGAGTACGCGGAAATCGGTCTCTATGCCGCGACCATCTGGAAGACCCAGTTCCAGCGGGCGGTCGAGCGCCGCGACGTGCGGGCCAACCCCCGCCCGTGCTTCCTGTTCGTGGACGAGTCGCAACTGTTCACCACCAAATTCGACGCGCTGTTCCAAACGACGGCGCGGTCCGCCCGCTGTTGCACGGTGTATTTAACGCAAAATTTGAACAATTATTTGGTGGCGTATTCGGGAGAGTCGGGACAGGCCCAGGCCAAGAGCCTGCTCGGCAACCTGACCACCCACGTCGTCCACGCCCTGGCCGACAGCGACACGGCGCAGTTCATCGCCGAGTTGATCGGCCGCAGCAAGCAGTGGTTCAACAACGGCAGCATCACGCACCAGCCCTACCACTTCATGGATGACATCACTGGTGGGGGCGGGAGCCAGACCTCGGGCGGGTACAGCGAGTCGTTCGAGTACGCGGTGCAGCCGGCGGAACTGGCCCGCATGGCGACCGGCGGTCCGGCCAACGGGTTCCGGGTCGAGGCACTGGTTTGGCGCGGCGGGCAACCCTTTTCGTCCACGGGCCGGTCGTACCTGTGGACGTCCTTTCACCAACGGGAGAGTTAACATGGCGGCGCAACAACCGGACTCCACCAGCGAAATGAAACAGACGTTCAACTTGGGCAGCCACCTGGTGTATGCCCTGGCCTTTCCCGTGGTGATTTGGACTACGCGGTTCGGCACCTGGGGAAAACGCTACCTCACCACCTCCGCGGTGATGGGGATCGTCTGGCCTCTGGGATTGGGCGTCCTCTACGGCCCGCACCCGCGATTGATGGATTTGTTCCGCTTCTGGCTCGCCTGTATTGTCTTGCTCCTGGTCCACCGGGTCGCCGGGATCGTGCGGCGGTGGCGCGGGTACCGCTGCCACTCGCGGTCCTGGGGCCGGTCGTGGCTCGACCGTGGGAACGACGAATCGTCGGAGCGGCGGGCCAGGATTTCGGAAAGCGTGCTGGCGGCGGCGCTCGGGTTCCTGCTCTACCACGCCGGGAGCGGGCCTCTGGGCGTGTTGCTGATGATCGGCGGGGTGACCAAGCTGCTGACCGACGCGATCGTCTACCTGGCCACCGAAGCGCGGCTGCGGGAGATGGAAGACGCCAAGATGGAGACCGAGTATTTCGCCGACCGATTCCGCCAGCGGGTGGGATAAACCCGTGAAAAAGTGGACCTGACAGAGGCATAGTAGTGGTGTGGGGGACGACGAGACCGAAACCGCATGAGGATTGAGAGATGTTAACGTTCATTGTGATCGTGATGGTGGTGTACGTGGTGGGGAGCAAGGTCACCACAACCGTGGCCCGCAACCCCGAAACATCGGCGGGGATCGGCAGACTGTTCCTGGGATTCTTCAAGAAGTAATTCGTGAAGAACCTCACCCTGAAAGGAGGGTAACGTGGCAAGCGACGAACCGAACCGCAAGTTGTTTGCCGGGGCCGGGCTAGCGGCCCTGCGGCAAGGAGCCAAAGAACTCGGCACAGCGCTCAAAGCCTTCCCGGATTCGATCTCCGTGGACGAACCCGGAACCGCGCTCAACCCCACCCAGGGGGAGATCGCCGAGACCAACCGAAATGGCACCGTCTGGGGCCGGGTGCAGGAAGCCCGCGACCGCGCCGACGCGGCCCCGACCCAAGAACCGCCCGGCCCGTCGCTCGACCGTGACTGAACGGGCCAAGGCGTCACCCAATGCATCCGCCGGTTCCATGTCGGAACTGGCCCGTTAAACGCTTCTAACCAGGAGAGACACATGAGCCGATCGGAAAGCAAGGCCAATCACGAGCTTCGCAAGCTGATTCGCCAATTGGAGCAGCGTTTCCGCACCTGGCAATCCGACTTCCGCCGCTGGCTGCTGGTGCCGCTGCCCAAGAGCAGCCCGGACAAAAAGTAAACCCGTGAACCCGATCAGCCACGGGGGATCATGTGATCCCTCGTGGCGTTTTCATTCCCAGAGCGAGGATGACCCGATGAACCCGACCGTGAACTTGATCGACGCCGTGTTCCAACGCCTGTCGCGGATCGAAGACGTGTTGCAAACCCTCGTCCGAGAAAAGACGGTCAAGGACTGGTACTCCACCGCCGAAGTCGCATCACTTCTCGGCAAATCGGACTACACCGTCCGCGAGTGGTGCCGCCAGGGACGGGTGACGGCATCGAAGAAAGCCTACGCGCGCGGCGCTCATCCCGAGTGGCTCATCAGCCACGACGAGTTGACCCGTTTGCGCAACGAAGGGCTGCGCCCGCTCGCCACGTCCCCGTGACCGTGGCGAGCGGCGGATTCACCTCGCATCAGCCGAACACGTCGCTGATGATCTGCTGCTCGCGGCTCGGGATCAGGTGCGTGTACCGCGCGTGCGTCGCCGCCGACAGGTGCCCGACCCACCCCTGCAACACCCGCTGGTCCACACTTTCCGCCGCACAAATTCTGATGAACGAGTGCCGCAACACGTGCCAGCCCCGCATTGGCTGCCATTTCGTCCCGCGAACCAGGCTGCGAAACAAGCTCGCCGCGTCCACACAAGTCAACGGCATCGCTTCGGAACTCTCCTCCCCCTTGGGCGTGCGACAGAACACGAATTGCCCGCCCGGATGCCGAGCCAACCACGCTTGCAACACCCCCTTCAGATACCCCGAAATCGGCACCCGCCGCGTGGACCGCCGCCCGCGGACCCGCTTCTTCTCGCGGATCACCGCCGAGTTCCCCTCGAAATCCAAATCGTCGATTTGCACCCGCAGCACCTCGGACCGCCGCGCCCCGGTGTGGGCGGCGAACGCCACCATCGGGTACACGAGCGGGTACTTGGTGAACCCCTTCGCCAGGTCTAGAAACGCCGCCAGTTCCGTCTTGGTCAGAAACAAGCTGTCCCACAACTCCGCGACCTGGTCCGGGTTCAACCCGCCGCGCGCGACCTTGCGCTCGATCTCCGGGAGGGTTTGGAACGGCGGCTTCTCGTCGCACTTCGGGTACGTCAGCCCCCGCCCCGGAAACAGACCGTGCGTCAGTTGCGTGCGAACGCCCCAGTTCCACGCCGCCCGCAAGGTTGCCATCTCTTTCTTCAGCGTCACCGGGGAGAGCCGGTTCCCGCGTCGGCCCTGCGCCCGCCCGCGTGTGTCGAGGTAGGTTTGCAGCACGCGGGCGGTGATCTCGTGGGTAACCAACCGCCCTCCCAACGCCGTCACCAGGTGGCTCAAATGCAGCTTCGCAGTGGCGAGGCTGTTGGCTTCCATTGCCCCGTTGGAATGGGCGGCGAGGTATCGGTCGGCGAGTTCATGGAGCGTGACGGTCGGGACCCGCGGCTCGCTCGGAGGCGTGGCCTTCCCGCCCGCGAGGAGGTACGCGGCCACATCGGCCTGGGCGGGCGGCGGTGGGAACTCTTGGTTGCGGATGCGGATGGGCAAGCGGTTGACGCTGCCGCGAACGGCCTCGGCGTCGCGGCGGTCTTTGGTCTTGAGGGCGTGGCTGTGCTGCTGTCCTTGGTAGCGGAAGAGCAGGTGGAACCACCCCTGTCGTTGCTGTAAACTGGCCATACGAGAACCTCCCCGGCGGGTTCCACGCGAGTGCCCTGTGGTTAGCAATCCGACGGCAATGCGAAGACCCGACATGATGACATGCCGGGGAAACGCTCAAATTATCTCGTTTCGGGGATACGACTTGCGAAGATTTGGGGGCCAGCCAGGATGACCATCCGCACTAGCCTTTCAGCCTAAGGTCAAAGAATGCCAGTGGGGTGAACAAATTTCCTACCAGCTTTCGTGTCGCGCACCTTATATGTCTCGGTAGCAGTGAAGTTCCGCGTGTCACAGGAACCGACGGCAAGAAAATCCACGATTAGGCGGGAATGTGTCGAGGATTTGTCCAGAAAATCCGGAAATGGCAGACTCTTCAGAATGACCCGTGCTAGGTTTAACCAGAACTACGTTCAGTCTAACGTCCAGTCCAGTGCAAGCGGATTTCCGTGGACCTGACAGGCTTGGACCGATTGTGGGACATGGAGTCATCGTGAGCCGCTATTTTCTTGACCGTGTGAGCCTTTTCCAGAAAGAACCGACACAGTGTCAGTCGGCTCTTGCGCCGGGAGGGCACACAGTAGCGGAACTGCTCCACGCCGGGATTCTGCTCGCTGAGGAGTGGGACGAACTGCCGGCCGACATCCGACGGCGGATCGTATCGTCTGCCACGACCGATGAACTCTTGCACGCTCTCGGTGCTAACCATTTACTGACGCCGTTTCAATCGGAGCAAATCGCTTCGGGGCGAACGAGCGAACTGGTGATCGCCCAGTATCGTATCCTCGACCACCTTGGCCACGGGGGGATGGGCGTCGTCTACCGGGCGGAACACCGCTACCTCCGGAAGCAAGTGGCCATCAAAGTGATGACACTGGCCAGTGACCACCCGAGCCACCTTCAGCGGTTTTACCTGGAGGCCCGTGCTGTCGCTCGCCTACAACACCCGAATCTGGTGTCGTGCCTGGATGCCGGCCGCGACGAGCGGGTCAGCCTCTCGCGGTCTGCGCGGGATTATTACGTGATGGAACTGGTTCAAGGCGACGACTTGGCCCGGTTCGTTTCGACACACGGCCCGATCCCAGTTCACCGGGCCGCCGGTGTGTTTCGTCAAGTGTCGAACGCCCTGTCCGAAGCCCACCGCCACGGGCTTGTCCACCGTGACATCAAGCCGAGTAACATTGTGATTACCCCGGACTGGCACGCCAAAGTGCTGGACTTCGGTCTCGCGCTGCACCCGCGCCGGCAAATGACTGAGCCTGGTACATTGCTGGGGACTGTCGGGTACATGGCCCCGGAGCAAGCGAGTGACCCGAGTGGGGTCGATGCCAGGGCCGACTTGTTCAGCCTTGGGGCGACGATGTTCCTGGCGGTGACGGGGCGTCCGCCGTTTCCGGAATCCGGTTCGGCCGTCGCAGACTTAACGCGACGGCTCACGTCCCCCCCGCCACGGGCGATCAGTTTCAACCCCGCCATTCCGGTGGAACTGGACGAAATGTTGGCGTGCTTGATGGACCCGGACCCGCAGAAGCGGTACCCGTCGGCGGCGGCGGTCGGCGCCGCGCTCGTGCCACTCGCCCGGTTCCGCGACACCCAAACGGAGCAAACCGGCGAACGGGTCGAGGCGAAGTCGAAAGTGCTGATTGTGGACGACGATGCGACGATCCGCGTGATGATAACTGGCGTGCTACGCGACGTGTGCCAGTGCGACGAGGCCGAGAACGCTTTGGTGGCACTCGATAAGATCGGGCGGATGAGCTACGACCTTATCATCGTGGATCATGAGATGCCGGGGATGACAGGGTCGGAACTGATTGCCCGCGTTCGGGGGGAAGATTTGGCCCCCCAGGCGAGAGTTCTCTTGCTGTCTGGCGCGTTGCCCCTCGAATCGTTGGGCGGCTCACTCTTGGAGTGGGCCGACGATTTCGTTCGGAAGCCGTTCCGCCCCTCCGAACTCCGGTCGCGGGTCCGCGCGATTCTGAACCGCCTGACCGGCACGGGTCAACTCCCTCAACCGATCCACGACACGGTCCGGATCACGAACGCCTGTTTACAACGAACGCCGTCACAGGAACCGGCAACCCCCACGCCCTCGCCGACCGCCGCAAGCGAGCAGAACTCGTTGCTGGTTGCGGTCTCGCGGATGCGTGAGGAAGCCAGCCTGGGTAGCCAAGGGTGTCATGCCCGACTGCCGAAGTACATCGAGATATTAGCCGGCATCGCGTCCAAGCGATTCCCAGCGTACATCCGGTTGACTGAACCCGGCTACCTAGCCCGAGTGCGGTCCGCCGCGATGCTGCACGATTTGGGCCTTGTTGCCGTCTGCTCGACGGTACTGAACAAGCCGGCGCGGCTGGACGCAATCGACTGGGTTTCGGTCCAAACGCACACGACGGTCTGGGCCGACGTGTTACAACGGACGGCGATCGACTTCCCGGACGACGCGGTCTTCCTCACCCTCGTGGCGGACATCGCCCGGCATCACCACGAGCGGTGGGACGGCACCGGCTACCCCGACGGCTTGGCGGGCGACCGCATCCCGATTCCAGCCCGACTCGTCGCGGTTGCAACCGTATACGACGCCCTCCGGTGCCGACGGCCGTACCGCCCGGCGCTCACCCATGCCCGCGCGACACGAGTAATCGTGTGCGAATCCGAAGGGCACTTCGACCCGCAGTTAATCGCCAGTTTTGCCGAAGTCGCCGACCAATTTGAGCAAGTCTTCACCAGTACCCCACGGTAATAGCCCCGCCCGAAACGCTCCACACGTGGCGATGGGCCTTGGCCCAATGCCCGTGAGTTAAGCGATCAGTACGGAATCTACAAAGGGTTTCGTGGGTTGCGGCGGCTTCAGATAATCGGATTCGGACTACGGTGATGATCTGGCGGAGTCCACGCCGATACGGAATCGGGTCGCGCGAATTCGACTGGTCCGCAAAGGGATCGAGGGTACGATGACACATAAGAGTCTCCTGCTTTTTTTGAATCGGTAATACGATCCGAATAGCAGAGAGGCTCTTTACTTACGTCATAAGTCACGCACATAGGGCTTTCAACCTGAAAACCGGGCCAATGTGTGCCAAATAATCCACTCACAAAATGGGACGCTCACCCACCTGCTTCTACTTGTTCTAAACTGGCTGGTAAGCCAACTTTCTGTGGCCGATTCGCTGTGACCTGACCTGGATTCTCCTGGTATGATTCGCCTGATGTCCGATACTTCATCACCGTTAATTAGCGTGACCACCGGCTGTCGCATTGCGGACCGTCTCGCGGACTTGACGCAGTTTGCGATGACGACTCGACCCAACTCCCTGAGCCAGCACCCCGCGTGGTTGACGGTGTTGCGCGACGGCCTCGATCATGACGTTTATGCGATCGAAGCCAGTGTCGGTGGGCAGGTGTGTGGGTACTTGCCATTGGCACACGTGAGTAGCCTGTTGTTCGGGCGATTTCTGGTCAGTCTCCCGTACCTCAACAGCAACGGCGTCGTGTCGCAGTCGGCGGAAGTGCAAACACTTCTCATCAATCGCGCCGTCGAACTCGCCGATGAACTGAACGTGCGACATCTCGAATTGCGTCACGAACAGCCGATCGACCACGCCGCGCTGAACGGTCAGTTGACGAGCAAAATTCACATGCGACTTGCGGTGCCGGAGAGTACGGAAAAACTCTGGAAGATGTTCGATTCCAAACTCCGCAACCAGATTCGCAAAGGCGAGAAGAACAACTTCAGCGTGACGTGGGGCGGCCAGGATCAACTCGAAGCGTTTTACGATGTCCTCAGCCAGAACATGCGTGACCTCGGCACACCGATTTATGGTCGCAAACTCTTCCACGCAATCCTCACGACGTTCCCCACGCAAGTGGAACTCTGTGTGGTGCGCGACGGTGTAAAACCGATTGCGGTGGGAATGCTGCTGCATGGTGATGGGATTACCGAAGTGCCAACGGCGTCGTCGTTGCGGGAATACAACCCGTCGTGCGCGAACATGTTGATGTACCGCCACCTACTCGAACGGGCTGTGGACCGCAAGCAAAAGATCTTCGATTTCGGCCGTTCGACATCCGACGGCCCGACGTTCAAGTTCAAAAAGCAGTGGGGCGCGGAAGCCCACCCCGCCACGTGGCAATACTACCTGCGTGACGGCGACCTCGGCGAAATGCGTCCGGACAACCCGAAGTATCAACGCATGATTCGCCTCTGGCAACGCCTCCCCGTCCGCCTCACCCAGATCATCGGCCCCCCCATCGTTCGCGGCATACCCTAGAGCATTTTCGGTAACATTGTTGCGTTCCGGTTAGCCCGACGCGCCAGCGAGGGGTCTGCCGAAACGACGCCACGCCGTACCAGCTTTGTTCGGCATGACGGACCGGGGCGGGACCGTTCCAACCGGACCCCTCGCTGGCGCGTCGGGCTAACAAAAACCACTCGAATGATATTAAAAATGCGCTAGCCTGAAATCTGTGCATTTCCCTGGGTTGCAAAAACAGAAGCCACCGGGTGAGCGACCCGGTGGCTTCTTCATCGACCTCGATCAGTTGCGAGTTTAGCTGATCAGATCTTTGATGACGTTGCCCTTTTCTTCGCCGCCGCCGGGGATCGGGTTGGCGGCCAGTGGGCGGGGGCGCCCGAGGTTGTCGCGGAGGCCACCGTGGCTCTCGTCGATCCTGAGGCCGGCGTAGATCGTGGCGTACAGGTCGCCGATCTTGGCGGGGTTATCTTTGACTTCGGTACCGTCGGCGTTGGTCGAACCGTAGGCGATTCCACCCTTGATGTTCCCGCCGCCCACCACGACGGACCAGCAACGCGGCCAGTGGTCCCGCCCACCGTTCTGGTTGATCTTCGGCGTCCGACCGAATTCACCCATCCACACGATGACGGTATCTTTCAAGCGACCGCTCTTGGCCAGGTCTTCGGTGAGCGCGGCCATGCCAGCGTCGAGACCGGGGAGCGTGCGTTGCAGGCCGGCGAAGATGCCCGCGTGCATGTCCCAACCGCCGAGGCTGACTTCCACACAGGACACGCCGGATTCGACCAACTTGCGGGCGAGCAAACACCCGCGACCGAAGCCGTTATTGTTCGGGGCGTACCGGGCAAGGTCGGCTTTGTCGTTTTCGCTCTTGAACTCGAAGATGTCTTTGCGGTTGCTGGTCACCAATTGTAGGGCTTTGCCGTAAACGTCCTTGTGGGCTTGAGCAGAGTCCGCAGCGACGTTGGTTTTGAAGCCGTCTTCCAGGGTGTTGAACAGCACCTTGCGGCGTAACATGCGGTCTGCCACTTCTTGGGGTTGCATGCGGCCAGTCACTTCTTGGGGCGGCAGGACGTTCTCGGGGGCACTACCCGCGTTTTGCACGAAGAACGAGGCGTACTTCATGCCGAGAAAGCCCGGCCCGACCCGACCACCATTGCCAACCGAGATGAACGACGGCAGGTCCATCTCCTTCATCGCTACGAGGTCTTTGGCGTACTCGTTACTCAGGGCGGAACCGATGTGCGGGAACTCGGACAGGGCGCTGGGCACACGACCCGTGCTCATAAGCGTGGTGCCACGGTTGTGGTCGCCTTCGGTGGTTTGCAAGGAGCGGATGATCGAAAGGTGTTGGAACTGCTCGGCAACCTTCGGCAGGTGTTCCGTGATCTGAATGCCGCTCGCCTTCGTCGATTTCGGCTTGTGCTCGCCACCATTGACGCTACCCGGTTTCATGTCCCAGAGGTCGATCGTGGCCGGGCCGCCACCCATCCACAGCACGATCAGGCTTTTTTTGTTCTTTTTCAGCGTCGCGGCTTGGGACCGCAAGTTAGTCAGGAAGTTTAGACCCGGAACCGCAACAGCCGAAGCCCCGGCGACGTGAACCATGAAGTGGCGACGATCAGTAATCCCGAACATGTGTGATCCTCGTAGGACCGGGGAACCCATTTTGCACGGGAAACCCGGTGGGAAACGAAATGTGTTCTGTGCGTGAGGAATATTAAGTCACGGCGGTAAGGCGTTTCAGCTCAGTGACTTAACTGTTGGTTATTCTAAATTATCTGATGCGATGGGCGACCAGTAGTTCCCGAAAAAGTGGGAAGTGGATAGTGGATAGAGCAGAGCAGCAAGGAAGAAGGTCTTTCTTCGGTTTTTACTATCCACTACTCACTTCCCACTGCTTCGGAAGTATCTCTTGGTATGGACAACGGATTCGGTTAGATTTCACTATCGAGTTAATAGAGGGCAATCCATGACAACGATCGACCGGATCACCGTGAATCCACTGCAATGTGGTGGCCGACCGTGTGTGCGGGGGATGCGAATTCGGGTAGTGGCCTAGCTCAGTGTTGATCGCTCCACCAGTTCTTGCAAGGTCCAAGGGTTAGTTTCAAGTCCAGCTACCACGGCAGGTGTCGTCTTCAGCGTCATGTGAACCCGCCCGAAGTTGAACCACGCGAAGTGTAGGGCCATTGATGCCCGGTGGTTCTCCCACTTCTTGCTGAACGCATTCGTCAACCGCGTCATCCGTCGATCTTGCATCCGAATCGTCAAGTTACCACGTTCGACGTGGGACGTGCAAATCTTCGCCGGGTCGGGGCTGCCACAACAGTGCGTCTTGATCGTGCCGTTGACTTCGCCTGGTGAGTAGCGGTGTTCATCGCCCTTCGTCGCGTAGGTCTTGACTAGCGTAGCGAAGTCCATGCCTTGCAGGATCGACGGGATGGCAGTTTGGTACGGCTTGAACCCGTCCGTTGTAACCTGGAATTGCCCGCTCGTTGCGAACGCCAGCTTGTGGGCGAATTCATGGGTATCTTCGGTGGTGCGGCGCCCCATGTGCCACGCCAAGATTAGCTTCGTCGTTCGTTCCATGCCGATGAAGCAATAGGCATCCCCAATTCCGGCTTCGTCGGCGTACTTGCGGGTGCGGGTCTTCTCCTTGCAGAACACGTAGCCCCAAACTTCATCGACTTGAACATCCTTGACCGGGATAGCCTTCATCCGGTCCTCAAGCAGCAATTCGCACTGGTCCCCCACTTGAACCAACAGGTTCAGAATCGTGGTTCGGTTCACGCCGGTGACACGCATCGTGGCCCGAACCGACATGCCTTCCAAGAGCAACTGAAGCACCTGCAAAGCCTTCGTCATGTCGAGCCGCATGGCACCTAGTGGGTTCACCGGACGTTCGGAAAACGTCTTGCGGCAAGCCTGGCACTGGTGCCGTTGGTTGCCGTCGCGGTCCTTGCCAAACTTGCGGGCTTCAGTTTGACACATGGGACAAAGCATGGGGCAACTCCAAAGGCAATCAACACATTACACTTCTATTATGCATGACCAAAATTAAACTACAACGTCTGAAGAGTTATTTTCTTGACATTTCTTGATGTTCTTGTATCCTGCTTGACATGATGAATCTAGTCAAGTGGAGTGTGCGATGATTAGTCATGTTGATTTGCTCTCGTTATTCAGCGAAACCTTTGACGAGGGATTCCTGAAAGATCTTGTGTTTCACGTCCACGATGGCTACGTAGATGCAATCGAAAAGTGCAGTGGCCTAGACTGTGAGTTTGGGAGCCGGGCTATCCCGCAGATGAGACATTACAGCATTCAGAGCCGGATCAAGAGCCTTGCCAATCGGCACAATGCAATCACAGTACAAACGGAGTGGTCGTCTACGGGAACGGAACCGTACACCATGTTGATATCCAGTAATTTTACTTTGACTATTTCGATGGTCAAAAAGCCCAACATGCTGCCACGATCGTCCGATTTCCGCCGGTCAAACGCGGTCGCCAACGACCATTTGTTTTCTGCGTATGAAGAGGACGACAACCGATACAATGCGATACTTGCTCACGTGCCGATGCCGAACAACCGTAACCCGGCGAGCATGCAGGTGTTGTTCCCGAACAGTGACTACACAAGATCGCTGCACGCGATTGACCTTACGCCGCTTGTCGAGTTTGAGCTAAGCACCCCCGCTATTCCCAAAGAGGAAATTGAGCCGCCGGTGCCTAGGTTGCGAGATCGATTGCCCAAAAAGGGAGTGGTGTAATTGTGCAAAGTGTGCCGTTTTTTGGAGAGCGACTTCACGAAGTCCGTGAACTCAGGGGGTTCACGATACAGCAGGTTGCCGATTATCTCGGGGTCTCAAAACAAGCTGTTAGTCTTTATGAAAAAGCGAAGTGCAAGCCCTCGCACGATGTGTTCGTCAAACTGACTGAGTTGCTAAAAGTGCCAAGTCACTTTTTTAGTCGTCCTCCGTTAGCGTCGCATACTTCCCCAATTTTTTATCGCTCGATGGCTTCGGCCACCAAGCAAACGCGCGACGCAGCGGAGCAGAAGCTTAAATGGCTGCGAGCGATCGTTGCCTACCTGTCCACGTTTGTAGATATCCCACCAATTGCCGTGCCGGAGTGTAAATTTCCGTCCGATCCTACGAAAATTAGTGATGCTACAGTGGAGCAGGCAGCGGTAGCGACCCGTAGACATTGGGGGTTAGGAGACGGCGTTATTAGCCACGTGACGCACTTGTTGGAGAACAAAGGGGTGGTTGTCGCGCGGTTTCAATTAGATTCCGACAAGCTCGATGCATTCTCGATCATGGAAGACGCCACAGACCGCCCCTACATTGTTCTCGCATCAGACAAGGAATCCCCTTTCCGGTCACGATTTGACGCCGCTCATGAACTCGGGCATCTGGTACTCCATCGAAATGTCCCAAAGCAATTGCTCTCCGACCGCGTTGTTTTTAATACGATTGAAAATCAGGCAAATAACTTTGCAAGTGCCTTTTTACTACCAGAGCGTTCATTCGGTTTAGAACGTGTTTCGTCGAACATTAATTCATTTTTAGATTTGAAAAAAAAGTGGAAAGCATCCATTGCGTCCATGATTATGAGAGCCGCTCAACTGGGTATGATTTCCGACACCCAAAAAACCACTCTTTGGATTGAAAGAAGTAGAAGAAAATGGAGCAAAGCTGAACCGTTCGACAATGATTACGACGCCGAACAGCCAAAGCTAATCGCCGAATCATTTAGGATGATTGTCTCTGAAAAGATCGTCTCCAAGGAAAACGTATTGGCTGATCTTGCAATGGACGCCGCTGATATTGAATCCATTGCCGGGATTAAAGGGTTTTTTGAAGAACTGCCAATTGAAAATATGGACCCTTTCCCAATCCTGAAATTCCCAGGCAGGGCATCATGAATCTTTCCGTTACCAACTCAGTTCGTTGATTTCTTCCCCCACCTTGCAGCCGCAGCCTTTTTCGCGGCGTCTGTTCGTTGCGCCGCCGTCATCTTCGCGGCCCTGGCCTTCCCGCCCTTCAACCCACCCTTGCGCCCCAGTGCGACCGCAGCCGGGTCTTTGCCGTCGTCCGGTGGAACTGGGGCCGGTTCCCCGGATATGGCTTGGATGATGTCGAATGCCGTGGTGTTCGGGTCCGGTAATTTCGGCTTGCGTGAGCGGTTTGGCATACCCGGATTATTGCTCACCACTCGGAAGCACGCAAGCTGGAAACCAGTTCACCATCTGGTAACATCAACACTGAGCTAGGCCACTACCCGAATTCGGGTGAGTGACGTTCTCGATTTGTTAGCGAACGGGTTGTCGGCTGACGAGATACTCTCCGAGTTGCCGGACCTCGAAATCGCCGACGTAACAGCTTGTTTGCATTATGCCAGCCAGCGGGTCGCCCAACAAGAAAAGTGAAAAGTGGGATGCGGGGAGTGGATAGAGAAGAGCAGCCAGGAAGAAGGTCTTTCTTCGGATTTACTATCCACTATCCACTTCTTCGCTTCCCACTTGGAGTATTCATCATGAAGCCATCCTGGCTATCGTTGATTACTATCGAACCCGGCAAGCGGGGTGGTCGCCCCTGCATTCGTGGTATGCGTATCACGGTCTACGATGTACTTTCCTACCTCGCGGCGGGGATGACCACACAAGAAGTGCTGGATGACTTTCCTTACTTAACAACAGCAGATGTCCAAGCGTGTTTGGCCTACGCAGCAGAATGAGAGCGAAGCATGTTGGTAGTCGTGGCGTGAGAATAAGGATGCGTCTGTTGGTGTTCTCGCAATTGGCTAAAATAAAGTTTCGTGAAAGAAGACTGATCGTCTCATAACGCAGTCCAAGGTTCCGAACAGTGCCCCGAAAAATCCGCGAATTGATCCGGGACTTGGAACGGGCTGGATTTGTCAACCGAGGCGGCAAAGGCAGCCACCGTAACTACCAGCACCCAGCCGGTGCCCGTGTTACAATCTCCGGGCAGGAAGGCGATGATGCAAAGCCGTACCAAGAGCGGGTAGTATGTCTGGCAATCGCAGAGGGTGAAAGCGAGGAGACGAAGTCATGACCGATTCAGCTCGTTACGTGAAGATCGTGGAGTGGTCCGACGCGGACAATGCGTTTGTGGGCCAATGTCCGGGTGTGATCGGTCCCTGTTGTCACGGCCCGGATGAAGCGGAAGTGTACCGGCAGTTGTGCCAAATCGTCGAGGATTGGGTCGCCATTCTGAGACAGGACGGACAATCACTTCCCACAGCAACAGCGGGGCGGAATGTTGCCGGGTCGATAGCCACAATTTAAGTCGGAAAATTTCCAGCCAAGGGTGGGGTAGGAAGAGTTTCTTCCAACAAGAGAAGTGGGAAGTGGTGAGGGATAGGGGTGAGGGGTGAGCAAAAAAACCCGGCTTTGCTCAACCCTCGCCCCTATCCCTACTCACTCCCCACTCACCCCTTAATCACTCCGATCGGGCGCATCCGGGCGACTTTGCGGGACAGGTTCGCGGCATCGACGGAATCGACCACGTCATCGACGTTCTTGTATGCTTTCGGTTGTTCTTCCGCGAGGCCCATTCGGCTACTACTCATGGCGATCACGCCGCGGGCTTCTAGTTCTTTGTCGATCCGACGACCAGCGGCGTCTTTGATGGAAGCGGTGCGGCTCATCGCACGGCCGGCGCCGTGGCACGTTGTGCCGAAGGTCTTTTCCATGCTGCCGGGTGCGCCGACGAGAACCCAACTGGCTCGCCCCATGTCGCCGGGAATGATGACGGGTTGCCCGACCGCCCGGTACACTTCCGGAACCTCGGGGTGCCCGGCAGGGAAGGCACGGGTCGCCCCTTTGCGGTGGACCCAGACCATTTTTTTCTTGCCCTCGACGGTGTGCTCTTCAAACTTGGCGATGTTGTGGGCGACATCGTAAAGCAGTTCCATCCCGAGGTCTTCCGCCGATCGTCCGAACTCCGTGGCGAAGACTTCACGGGTTTGTTGCATTAACAATTGGCGGTTGCAGAAGCCGAAGTTCGCCGCCGCCCGCATTGCGGCAATGTACTTCTTGCCTTCGGGCGAATCCACCGGGGCGCAGGCCAACTGACGGTCGGGCAATGTGATGCCGTACTTCGTCGTGGTGTTGCGGAACGCCGCGAGGGCATCATCGCAAACCTGGTAACCCAGCCCGCGACTGCCGGAGTGAATCATCACGCAAACTTGGTTCAACTCCAGGCCGAACACCTTGGCGACGTGCTCATCGCAAATCCGATCGACAACTTGTACTTCGAGAAAGTGGTTGCCGCTGCCAAGCGTCCCGCACTGCTCCGCCCCCCGCTTCACCGCGTGGTCGGTCACTTCGGCGGGATCACCACCGTCGATCAAGCCGTTCGCTTCGGTGCGGTCAAGGTCTTGGAGGTTGCCCAGATCGCGGTCGATGACAAACTTCACCCCTTCACCCATCAACTTCCGCGTTTCGACAGGATTAAACTTATACTTCCCTAACTTCCCCACCCCCGCCGGGATGCTGTGGAACAGCGACTTCACAAGGTCACGCAAGTGATGCTTCACGTCATCGAGGAACAGGTTTGTCTTTAACAACCTGACGCCGCAATTGGAAACGACAAAACCATTCGCCACGAAGTTGTGATCCTCGTGTTCCACGGTGAAGTCGTACACCAGTCCCCTGTAATCCTTGACCAATTCGATCGTTTCGATCGGCTCCCAAACCATCCCCTCACCGGCAGTCACAGTTTCTTGGAACGCTGTAAAAGTTGGGAAGTCGTTCGGCAAGCGTTGTGAGGAGTTCGAGGGTTCATAAAGTGCCCGCTCGACGAAACGTCGATTGATGCCTTGGTCGGCGTACTTCGCAGCGAGTACGGTCGGGTTTCGATCATCACCCGTCCTCGCGGCAATCTCGTTTGCAACTTGCGCACGAATCCGCCGTGCCCGTTCTTGGTGCTTGACGTACTGAACCGCAACTCCGGCCAACCGAGAGCGGTCGCGGTTGTATTCAAACCCAATTCTTGACCACAAGTTTTGCAGGCTGTTGGCCCGGCTGGACAACACCAACCGCAACCGAATCGAGCGTTGATCGTCGGCATTTTGTTGCTCATCCCGTTGTAAAATCGACTGCGTTTCGACGCCAAAAAGCGACAGCCAGCGAGCGAGCTGCGTCAGAAACTGTTCTCCACTGGGCACCGTTTCCGTTCTCTTGTTCAGCGACAGTACGGGTTGTGCCATCACCTTGCCGTGCCCGCTCATCGTGGCCGGTTTAGTCAATTCTGCCCCAAATAATCCCGCGAGGAACAAGCGCTTTTGCCAAAGTGGTGCCAGTTCAAGCCAACCCGGTGCGGTGTAATCTTGCGACGGTTTCTTGCCGACGGGAACTCCCAAGCAAGCCATCAGCGAGGCGAACGCCGTGCTGGTGACTTTGCAGAAGCTTTCGACCCGATCGAACGTGTAGGCTTTGTAAGTCGTCTTGATGTTGTGGGTTCGTTGTCGGCTGTAAACCTTGGAGACCGTGACCCCGATCGAGCCGAGGTCAGCACGGATGGTTTCGAGATCGTCCGGCTTGCCGTAGAAACTTGTGACGCCCTTGCCGGTTGCTTTTTCAACGTGAACCGTCCCGTCGCCGAACAAAAACCCGACGATTTTGCACAAGACGGGTGTTGCTTTCGACGAGAATTGCAACGGCAACAAGTTACGATGTCGCAGATAATTGATCGCTTGCCCCACGGCGTTACCGCCAGTTCGACGACCTTGTAAGTCATACCATCCCCGGAATTGATCCTCAGTTAGAATGCAATCCGATGTTGGTTCTTCGTAGGCGACGCCGCTGAAACCAGTCACGGCAATGGTGTCACCAGACGTGAGTTCACCAAGCGGTTTCATCCCGGAAGGCGTCCAGAACGGGTGATCGCTTGTGGCGCGGATTTTGTCACCGGATTGCATGGTGACTTCGAGAACTGGCTTCAGTGGTTTTTGACCGAACCAACGTTCAACAGGAGTACTGATGCGGTGACCGTCGCTGAGTTGAACGCACTCTAATTTTTCCGACTCCCACACGTCGACCATTGAGTCGATCCGACGGGTATAGCCGAATCGGTGCATGACTTCAGCGTCGCCGGTCAGGCAGTTGATGTCGTATCCCACGCCGCCAGGTGAAATCACACCGCCCTCGGCGGGGTCGGTCGCGCAGACGCCGCCGATGCAGAAGCCGTAGCCCCAGTGGATGTCCGGCATGGCCAAGCTAGCGCCCTGGATACCGGGCAGGGTGGCGACGTTGACGACTTGCTCCGCCGCTTGGTCGTGGCGGATGGTTTCCATGAGTTTGTCGTTGGCGAAGATCATCCCATCGACGCGCATGTCGCTGCGGTACGACTTCGGAATCCGGAAGCAGCAGGTGTCGATTTTCTCGATCGGCCCGGTGAAAATTCCCTTACTCATCGCACCGATCCTTAAATGTCCACGATCACTTCCGCAAGCCAACCGTCGTCGGTGGCTTGCACGATTAGCCCGTGGTAGGTAATCGCCTTCACTTCATGACTGAGGATGTGGCGGGTAGGTTCACGGGGTTCGCCGCGAACCGTTGCGGACAACCCATCCGGGCGGACGGTCACCACAAAGTCGCAGAACAGCATGTGGTCCGCGTCGAAGCGGTAGAGCAACTCGCGTAAGAAATCGAACAACAGCAATTCGCGGTCGTCACCGCGAATTGAGATGCTCAGTTCCACTAATGGCCGGACGCTCTGGGGGTCTTCGACAATCGCGGAAAACAAGCACCGTGCCGCTTCCGCGAACAGCGTGTTCAAGTCCGCCGCCCGAGCGCGAAGGCCCAAATCAGCGGTGTGTTCAAAGAGTTCGTGCATGGGACAAGACTACCCGATCGGCGGACGTGAAGCTAGCGACAGCCTATCAAGCAACCGGGTTCGGGTGAGCGTCTCGAAAAGTGTCAGGACGGAATGGTCGTTGGATTTGAAGCTCGTTGTACTTGTCGCCATCTCTGCCGGCAGTCAGCGCAACTTGGTTCGGCATGATGTCACTCACACCGAACCGTGACACATTCACAACTTACAAATCGCCCGACTTGGCTGCTTCAAAGAAGCGGTCGAGGGCGGCTTTGCTGAAGTCGCCGGTTTCGAGGCCCTTCTTGAAGCACCGGATGCGTTGATCTGACGTGCCGTGCGTGTACGACTCCGGGGAAGTCCAACCCCTGGACCGCTTTTGCAAGCGGTCATCGCCGATCGACTGGGCGGTGGTCAGCGCGGATTCGATGTCCTTGGCGTCCACAAGATCGGGTTTGTTCTTCCGAGCGTGAAACGCCCACACGCCCGCCAAGTAATCCGCTTGCAACTCTAACCGCACGGAGTAATCCTTCTCCAAATTGGAACCACGTTTGGAATCGACACGGGCACTGTAACCCAACAAGTTTTGCACGTGGTGACCGATCTCGTGGGCGATGACATACGCTTGGGAGAACTCCCCTTTCGACCCGCCGAGTTTGTCTTGCAACTCGTCAAAGAACGACGGATCGAGGTACAACTTCTGGTCCGCCGGGCAATAAAACGGCCCGACCGCTGCCGGTGCCGTGCCACAACCCGAATCGACTGAGGCAGTGAACAGCACGAACATCGGTTTCTTGTAGTCTCTGCCGAGCTTTTTGAACTGATCGCCCCAGACGTTCTCGGTCATCTTCAACACAGTCTCAGCAAACGCCCGCGTGCGGTCATCTTTACCGGGTGCTTGCCCTTGCTGGGCTTGTTGTTGCCCGCCACCGATCACTTGCGCGACTTGCTTCGCTTGGTTGGGGTCAATGCCCAAGAAGTACGCAGCGATCATAATCACGATCGTCAAGCCGCCGCCGCCCATCGCCAGCGCGGGCTTGCTAAGGCCACGCCGGTCTTCAACGTTCTCGCTGCGTTCTTCGCCTTCCCATTTCATGACAGTTCCCTTTGACGTTGAGGATGAAAAGCAAAATGAAACCGAAGATTTCACCACGAATCACACGAACAAGACGAATCAGCAAATAGGACAAATCATTCATTACAGAGCTGAGTTAGCAACAGCAACGCCTTGTTCGTGAGAGACTCACTGTTCTTTCAATCCTGATTTCATTCGTCTGATTCGTGTGATTCGTGGTGAAAGATCGGGGGTCACGCTTCCGTCGGCAAATCGACGGCGTGTTGTTTTAGGCTTTCGAGGTCAATGAATTCGAGCGACGCCATGTGCGTCGCTTCCAGGACGACCGCCGGGGCGATGCCCGCTTCAAACGCTTCCTGCCAACGGGTGGCACACAAACACCACTGATCGCCGGGGCGTAGACCGGGGAACAGGTACTGCGGAAACGGCGTCGAGAGGTCGTTACCCACGTCCTTGCTGAACGCAAGAAACTCCGCCGTCACACGCACACAGACCGTGTGAACGCCCATATCCCCCGACCCGGTGTCGCAACAGCCGTTGCGAAAGTAGCCAGTCATCGGGGCCGTCGAGCACGACTTGAGCGGTCCGCCCAGGACATTTTTTGCAGTCGCCATCATGCACTCCACCGAATCAGAGTTTTAACCACGGAATACGCGGAAATCACGGAAGAAACCAGGAACAGGATGAATGGTCACTTTACTAGATGAGACTGAATTCCAAATGGAGTTTATCAATTCTCTTCTCTTCAATTTCCGTGCCTTCCGTGTATTCCGTGGTTGAACAGATCTTCATTAGCTCGGCAACAACTCTTTCACGGCGTCTTTTTCTTCGAGTAGTTCTTTCAGCGTGTTCTGAAACGCCGCTTGGCCGAACGCATCGTGTTTCAACCCTTCCACAACGTGGTACTTGCCGTGCGTGTCCACCGTGATGGGGTAGCCGAACACCATGCCGGCGGGAACGCCGTACTCGCCTTTCGATACAATTGCCGCGCTAGTCCAATCACCCTTCGGGGTGCCGGTGACGAACGACTTGACGTGGTCGATCGCCCCGTTCGCGGCGGAGAGGGCCGACGACAACCCCCGAGCTTTAATGATCGCCGCACCCCGATTCTGGCACTGCGGCACGTACACCGTTTCAAGCCAAGCGCGATCGGTGATGACTTCCGTGGCCGGCTTGCCGCCGATTTTGGCGTTCGTGAAGTCCGGGAACTGCGTGTTCGAGTGGTTGCCCCAGATCGTCACTTGGGTCACGTCCGTATTCGGCACACCGGCTTTGATGGCGAGTGCAGACACAGCCCGGTTGTGGTCGAGGCGCGTCATGGCGTGCCAGCGTTCGGCGGGGATGTCCCGACCGTTCGAGTACGCCACGAGGCAGTTCGTGTTACACGGGTTGCCGACCACAAGCACCTGCACATCTGATGCGGCATTCTTCGCCAACGCCTTGCCTTGCCCGACGAAGATTTTGCCATTCATGCCTAGCAAGTCTTTACGCTCCATCCCCGGCCCACGCGGTGCCGCCCCGACGAGTAGCGCCCAGTTCACGCCGCTGAACGCCTTGTTCGCGTCATCAGTAACGACGACATCAAGCAACGTCGAGAAGCCGCAATCGAGCAACTCCATTGCGTTGCCTTCGGCGATTTCCAGGGCTTGGCGGGCGCTCGGGTTTGGCGGTGTCCAATCGGGCTTCTTGGGGATTTCCAGCAGGTGCAAAATCACCTTCGTGTCCGCCCCGAACACCTCCCCGGACGCCAGCCGCGCCAGCATCGCATACGAGACGTTCCCACCCGCCCCCGTGACGGCAACTTTGATAGTTCGGGACATTGCACAAACTCCTAGTGATTCGCCGGTAATGCCAGCAAAAGCGTTTCCCGATAGGTGTACGCCCCGCCCCGCCGAGTGCAAGAGCGATTACAGGTGTTACGGAACGGATAAGCGCGAAATGCGAGACGAGAATCAGTCAAACGACGCGACTTCGCCACCGGCACGAGTCATGAGGGCGGGTAACACGGCATCCGCTTCGTAGCGCAAGAACCGCACGGAGCCGTCACAGAAGCCGAAGTTCGCGCCGCCGGAGTGCAGTGACCAGTAGTGAAACACGCCACAATAATCCTTGACCTGCCGCGCTTCAAAGTGATACGGCCCGAGGCTGCATTTGCGATACGCCGCGTAGGGAGTTCGAACTCCCTGTTCGCGGGAATTGATGGTGAAATCCAACACGCCAGTTCCCCGCAACCCGACGCCCGCGTACCACCAGCCGTAGAACAGGTCCGGACTCGGCGGGCGTTCGCCCATCAACACGGTGTTGCTGGTGCCGTCCGTGATGTGCAAAAGGTTGGTGCGCGAGTTCTGGAAGATCACCCCGTCCTGGGTGCGGATGTTGGTGCCGGAGTTGGCGAGATAGGAGGTGACCGCAACGGTCAGTTCCACCCCATGCGGTTTGACGCGCCAAGCCGTAGCAGTACGATCGTCGGCTGGACATCCAAATACGGGAATGACGTGGCCGAGGTTTTCGTGCTGTTTCTTGGACAGGAACGGGTTGCGATTCTTGGCGTAGTTGGCAGTGGTGCGATCCCAAACGGGTGTCTGATCCACATACGGCGTGAGACGGGCAATCCAACTGAGATAGGGGTACGGTTCGGTGCGGAGATTCGGCCCGGTGGCCGGCGGCAATCGGTTCTCTGTGTCGTGGTACATCATGGCACCCAGACTGAGTTGCCGCATGTTGTTGGCACACTGAATCCGCGCCGCCATCGCCCGAACCTTCTGCACCGCCGCCATCAACAGACCAAACAAAACCGCCGTGACTGCAATCGTCACCAACAACTCAATCAGGGAAAACGCGGGCCGACGTAACATGACTCAACCCGTGCGTGAGATGATGAGGCGACGAAGGAAGAAGACCAGCATAATAGCAAAGACGCCGCAGCCCAGAGCGTAGGGCCAACGCTGTGAGGTGGCGGCGTTGGGAACTGGAATTGGAATTGGAATTGGCTCGGGTGCTGTTTCAAATGGCGGCGGAGGATCCTTTGACTCCACTTGCTGACGGTAAACGGGGCCACTCAAGATTTTGCCATCTTTGATTCTAGACACGCCCCCTACATCAGTAGGAGTCCGAATTAACGTTCCGTCTGAAAGTCCAATACCAGCAATTGTAAATACAGTGCTTGGGACGGGATCGTTGAGGTGAACGTCGGAAAGAGAAGACACTTCGGAAAATACCACAACGTTGTTGACACTTCTAGTGAAAACTATGTCTTTTGCATACCATACACCTGACAGAGCTTCATAGACATTGTCAAATGACAGCCGCGTTTCATAACTTGTGCTATCTCTGTTCGACTCAACAAGAATAGAGTTAATAAAGTAGTTTTTTCCAGCATCAACACTAACTGTTTTTTTCGCACTGACCGTTCGTAAGACAGATTTAATCAGATAAACATTATCTCGTAATTGGTCCTTTTCTAACGTGTAATTGTGGTAATTATTTGTTAGAAGTCGATTCTTAATTTCCAAACCAACATCGTTAAATTTTGATCCGAAATTTGGATAGTTTGTTGCATCAGTCCCAAATACACGCAGATCAACATTCATAGTTTTTAAGAATTTAGTGCGGTCGTCGATTTTTGATAGTTCGGCAGAGAATGGGCTGTGTAACGCAAACAAATAATGATCAGGTCGTTCGCAGTTCCAACATTGAATTTTATTAAATCCAATATCTGAAAAGGCTGCAGTAGAGCCGAATTGTGTTAGATCACAACGGTAGCTGTCCTTAGTAAACCATATTTTCATTTTGTACGATGAATTATCTTTGATGTCCCCCTTCAGTTCCATCCGTGTAAAATCGATCGTCGCATAACCTGAGTGTATTTTGATACGATTCTGTACGATTTTCTCTACTACTGTATCACACGTCTCTTCCGCAAAGGCAGCCGAACACAGAATATATATAAAAAGCACTACAATTGTGGCAGAACAAATTTTATATATTTGAGTTGTAAGATACGTAAATGTTGTTGGCTGTTCCAAACTGTATGCTTCTCTCATGTCACTATTCCATCACAATAAGTAACGTGTGAGTGATGTTGTTAGTGCGTGCATTATAATGCAAATACCCACAAGCTTTGAAACTACCACTATGACATCGTACTGCATTTTCATTTGACATCCTCGCCTCAATCCGTCCAGCGAGATGGGCAATTTTTTTCGATGTAGTCGATTTGGTAGCTATTTCTGGAACCACCAAGTTCGCAAATTCCATCTGTACCATTCCATGTGCAATACACGTAATCGCAACATGATGTCATGACAGGTATCGCACCTAGCAAAGGATTAAAATTGACATCTGTATACGTGCGGTTTGAGCCATTCGGTTCTGTTTTACTGTAATCCGGTCTGATGAATGTCGCCAACTTCTTACCCTCACACGCCGCTTGACCCTGCGCGGGTGTCGGGTATTCTTTCTGTGGGCAACCGAAAAGCGCCGTTCCCTTAATTTGATTTCCGTTTGCGTTAATATCAGTCACGTCAGTGCCAGGATCAGGGGTGCAAAGTCCGTTTGCCGGATTGTGGCTGACTTTTGTTTTGGGGCAAATTGGTTCGGGTGGAGGTGGTCCAGGAGGTACGGCAGCATACATGATTGGCATAACGCACAGCGCGGCCATAAACGTTGCACAGCAAACCATCATCAGTGACTTTCTCATTTGCCATCTCCTTGAACAGGGGTCTTCATCAGCACCACAGGAATGGTGATCCAGGGTTCGTTAGGCGAGTTGGTAGCGATCATCACGGCGAGTGCGCCGGTGTCGCTGGGCAGTTCTGCCGGGTTGTAGGTGACGGTCACGGTTTTCGCGGTCACGTCGGCGATGGCTTTGAGGCCGCGCATGTTGCCGTAGGCGTCTTTCAGGGCGGCTTCGGGTAACAGTCCGGGCTTCACACTCAGGGTGGCGGTTCCCGGTTGACCTTCGGTGAAAGTGATTTTGCTGGGTTCAATATTCGCATCGGGTTGAACGTCGGCGACTAAACGAAACTGGGCGAACACTTGTTGTGGTCGTTCGCCCTTGGTCATCGCGATGACCGTCAGCCGATCGGAAACCGGGCCGCGTTTGCCGCCGGTACGCCAGGACACTTTCATCGTGGCAGTTTGGCCGGGTTCCAGGTGCTTCGGTTCGACTTCGGCGTCCGCACAGGAACAACTCTTGGCGATCATCGTGATGACCACCGCGTCCGGCAGCCGGTTCACCACGGTCGCGGTGGCGGTCAACAATTGGTTCTGTCGGGTGACACCCAAATCGGTGACGAACGGTTCGACCGCAAACGTCGCGGGCGGGGGTTCGGGTGCTGGTGGAATTGCCATCGGTTCAGGCTTGAAGGCAAAATAGCCAAACCCGCCCGCCAAACCGAGCGAGAATAGCACGCCCAGAAGATTTGCAACGATCCGCACCATGTCGGCTCCTTCAATCGACCGCGTCATCTGACAGACACTCTAATTGAGGGGCGATTGTGTGTCAACAGAAAAAATACTCGGATTTTGGAAAATAATTTCCTGACGAATTTCCAGTGTCTGAGGCCAGCATCGAAGGGGCAGTTTTGTTCAAAATCGCGGCTGTCCCACGTCAACTGATTGCCGGGTGGGTGGGGAATGGGCATAATGCTATTGCGACTTCTTGTCGTTGATCCGAAGAACCGCGTCACATTGGCCGCCCCGGTCGAACTCCGGGGCGAATAGGGCCGATCCTATGGCGATTGATATTCAATGTCCGGCCTGTCAAAAACCCTATCGGCTGAAGGATGATTTAGCCGGCAAGCGGGTGACGTGCGGTAACCCGGATTGCCGCAAGCCGTTTCTGGTGGAGGCGAAGCCGATCAAGAACGGCACGGCGCCGGCCCCTGCTCTGAAGCCGGGGGCGACGAAGCCAGTTGCGGCCAAGCCAGCCGTGAAAGTCCCGGCCAAACCAGCCGTTCCACCACCACCTGTTGTGGATGCGGACGCGATGGCACTGGCCATGTTTTCTGAGGAGCAAGAGGACACCACGCCGGTCGATCAGCGCACGATTGCGATGAAGTGCGAAGCGTGTGAACACCTGTGGACCGAGCCGTTTTCGCGGCAGGGTAAGAACGTGTTGTGCCCGGAGTGTCGGCATCGCACCAAGGTGCCGGAGCAGAAAAAGAAAGAGAAAGAAGACTGGCGGAAGGGTGGCACCGGCCCCAGCATGGCGAAACGGGAACAACTCGAAGGCGTCGTGGCCTCGGGGGACGCCGGGTTCGTGTCGGGACAATCGCTTCGAGAAGCCGGTCTCGGTCGGCCCGAACTGGAACCGCGACCGCTGTGGCAAAAAGTGTTCGTCGTGGCGTTCCCACTCGCCCTGATCGGCCTGATTACGTTGGCCGTGATGACGTTCAACCGGCAACGTGGTGACAGCAAAGAAATCGAGACGATGAAGCTGGCAATGGAGGACGTGCCCGGCGCGGATACGACACTGCCCCCGAGCGAAGCACCCCTCTTCCGCGCTGCATTGTCTATTAGTGCGGGAGAGTACGCCGCCCGCCGGGACAAGAAGGACGAGAAGGAACTACAGGAAGGTCTAAACCACTTCGCAAAAGCTCGGCAAGAACTCGAAGCGGCCTCGTCGTCAATGGGTCGGGACATGTTGTTCCTCGAATTGGCGATGGCGCAACTGGCACTCGGTGGGGATGACGACAAGGTCAAGGAGAATCAACGGATTCGCTTCGCCCCGCAGCCGGTCGGCGCGGCACGGGCCAAAATTAACCAGAAGACCTACGACGTGCAGGGCGAACTGAAACAGACTCTCACGTCGATGCGCAACGAGGATAAGCCGGTCGCGTTGGAAGTGCGACTCCAAACGATCCGCCGTCTGACGCGCGAACTGGCCAAGTCGCAACACGCGGACATTGCCGAGAAGCTGATTCCGGTCCTGTTCAACGAAGCCGAACAAGTCGAAGCCACGGCCCAGGTGGGCATCGAACTGTTGAAAGCGACGAACGACCCGGCAAAAGTCGATGATCTTGTCAAAGGCATTGTCCAGACACTCGGTGCAGGCCGCCCGGCCACCGGATCGCTGATCGCGTTGGGTCAATCGTTGCCGACCCCACCGCCTGCCTTGAAAGCGCCGACGTTGCCACCGGGCACCGGCCTCGTCGAGGAAGGGTTGCGGACTCTTCATAGCACACTGTTCGTGCTGAAAAACAGCCCCCAAGAAGCGATTGATTTGGCGAAACGGCCGGGACGAAGCGACGGGCGATTGAAGGCATTAGCCCTGATCGCCGAGTTGTCGGCGGACCCCGGACCGGCGGTGCAAGCGGCTGCCGACATCGTTACCACGGACGGCAAAAAGAAGGAAGCGGGCACCATTCCGGACTTCACCCTGATCCGCCTCGCGGCTCAAGCGGGGCGGGCGAATCAACCGGACAAACTGGAGACGTTCACGAAGGCCATCTCGAAAGACGACGCCCGTGCCTGGGCGAAAGCCGACTTCCTTCGTCAGCAATTCCTCGCCGCTCCGACGCCGAAAGTGGCGGAAGAATCGGTGGCAGAAATCCCGTCCGATGCGAGAGAACACAAACTGGGACATGCCTGGGCGCGGTTGGCACTCGCCCGGAATAACAGTGCGGCGGGGGACAAGAAAACCGTCGATGGCTTCGACCGTTGGGGCAAGGGAACGTACCGTCCGTTCGGCCTCGCCGGGTACGCACTGGGCCTCCAAGATCGCAACACTCGGTAATCCCCCGTGCCCGAAGCCGCCAGCGAATCCGAACCCAGTCCCCCACCAATTCCCGCGCGGAAACCTTCCCGCGCGGGGTGGGTGGGACCGCTGTTTAGCTGGGAGTTGATTCGGCTCGCCCGGCGCGGTCAAGACGCCCGCGCCCGGTTTATCCTTGCGGTTTCTCTGCTGTTCGTGCTGACCATTTTTACGCTCGTCTGGTTCCGCCAATCCGATCCGTGGGGACTGTTTACCGCCACCAGTCAAAGCATGCCCCTCGAACAATCCGCCCGCTTCGGGGAACGGTTCGCTCTGACGTTTCTGTTCACGCAACTTGCCGTGCTGTGTTTGTTGACGCCGGCCTATGCCGCCGGGGGAATCTCGGAGGAAAAAGAGAAGCAAACCTTCATCTTTATCCTCATCAGCGACCTGACGAGCCGAGAGATTCTGCTTGGGAAGTTCCTCGGGCGGTTGGTTTTTTTGCTCGGCATCATGTTCGCGGGATTGCCGATCCTCTCGATCACGCAACTTTACGGCGGCGTGAGCTTGAAGTTTTTATTGGTCGGCTACCTCATCACGGCAACAACCATCACGATGCTCGCGGCAATCAGCGCGGCGAGTGCCGTGGCTGTTGATACCTATCGCGGGGCGTTGTTCCGGTCCTATGGGCTGACGGCGTTGCACGTTTTTGTCGGTTGCGGCCTGCACCCGATTCTCAGCCCGTTCGGCATCATCTTCGTGCTGTGGGGGATGGAAGCAAACGCGCCGGAAACGTTTTACGCGATCGGGTTAGCGTACCCCGCCGTGCAATTACTCGTGGCGTTCGGAGCGGTATGGATGGGTGTCCGCTGGGTCCGAAAAATGCGCGCCAAGCCTATCCGGAACAAGAAGGCCGACCGAGCGGAGTCGAAGAGAAAACGCCCCGAGGATTTACCCGTTGCCAAGCTTCGGGGTGACGAGCAACTGCCATCCAACGAACTGCTGATTCTCGACGAGCCGATCGAATTCGTGGCCGACGGCAATGCAGAACTGTTGCCCACGGCCAAACTGGTTCGAGTGATTCCACCGAGTCCGATGCCAAGTGCCAGTCGTTCGGAACGCGACCTTGAACCGCCTAGATTTCGTCGTCGTCGTCGGCCACCGCCGGTTCGGATGCCGGTGCCGGAGGAGATTCGCAACCGCCCCCGCGTCGATGAGAAAGACCCGTTCCTCTGGAAAGAGAAGCACACGACCGGCTTGAAGCGAACCGCCGACGACGATTCCATGCGTGGCGTGTTGATTGCCGTCGGCGTGGCCGTCGGGATCATAGTGGCGTTCATGGCCGTCATTGCGTTGGTCACCGTGTTCTGGAGTTTTGCGGAAGGGCGCCGAAACGACGCCGGGGCGAACATCTTTCTCATCACGGGTGCCGGTTGCTTCTTCACCTACCTGCTGGTGATCGGTTCCGCCGCGACGGGTAGCGTGGTGCGGGAACGACAACGGCTAACGCTCGAATCGTTATTGGCAATCCCCGTCGATCGCCGCACGATTCTGTGGCCCAAGTGGCGGATGAGTATCGCCCGGTCTTGGGCGTTGGGCATTCCTGGAGTGGTCTTGATCCCGCTCGGCTTTCTGGTGTCCGATGTCCCATTGTTGGTGCTGCCGATGAGCGGGTTCGTCGCGGTGGCAATTCCGTGCGCGGTGAGCTACGGCCTGTGGCTGTCGATCCGATGTCGAACCGCCACCAAAGCGGTGATGTGGCTGCAACCGATGATCGGCGGCCTCACACTCGCCCCGTTGGTAATCTGGAAGTTCAGCGACAGTCAGACGTGGCTCGTGTGGTTCATTCTCGCAGTGGTTGCGTCGGTCCTGACCGCCGCCGCCGCGTGGCTGTTCTGGGTCCAGTCCATCCGCGAGTTTGAACAAGACGGGCGAAATTGACCCGATTCTCCGGACTGTAAAGGAATTATTCGGGCAATCAAGCATCAGCGTCGCATTCGATTGTACCAATAGCCAGGGCGTTGCTTGTGATGAGCAAGGGCGACGACGAGTATGCGGTCATCGAACGTTTTGTAAATGAGCGAGTAGGGAAAGTGATCGAGGATGGCGTAGCGGAAACCATCTTCCTCTTCAGCATACATCAGCGAATTCGAGAGGATGCGATCGCGCGTCCGCAAAAGATCCGCTTCAAAGCGGGTGCCGAGGTCCGGTTGCAGTCGGTCGTAGTAATCCGCTGCATTCTGGATTTCCACCCGCGCTTCGGTATCAATTTCGAGAATTGGCATACGCTCTAATTGATTTTGAGGCGATTGAAAACGGTATCGAAGGGAACGGCCTTCCGAATGCCGGCTTCATGTTCAGCCAGACGTTTCGCGGCCAGATCGCTCCATTCGGAACGAATGAGATCGTGCGGTCCGTTCGCCGCACTTTCGAGAAAGTCCATGAGTTCGAGTTGTTCAGCAGGCGTTAAGGTCGCCACGGCTGCTTTGATTTCTTGCAATATTGCCATCGTGATTTGCTCCAGTCATCAGTGTTCATTCTGATAGTACCCGACATCACCTCGAAATCAACCACGTTCTGATTGTTCGGAGTTCACTCACTTCCCGCTTGCCAGCCAGTCTTTCAACCGGCTCAGCCCTGATTCGATCGTTTCGCGGTTGGTGGCGAACGACATGCGGACGAACCCTTCCATGCCGAATGCAGCGCCGGGGACCAGATTCACGTGGGCTTGTTCGAGGAGGGCAGTGCAGAAGGTCATTGAATCTGTCACTTTCTTGTCACCGAACGTTTTGCCGAAGTGGTCCGTGATCTGGAAGAAGGCGTAGAACGCGCCGTCGGCCACGTCGAACTGCACGCCGGGGATTTCGGCCAATCGGGAATACACAATGTCGCGGCGGGCGGAGAATTCCTTCAGCATCTCGGCGATGCACGTCGCGGATTCCGGCGATTCGAGGGCGGTTATCATCGCGGCTTGGGAGATGCTCGACGGGCAACTCGTCTCTTGGCTCTGGATATTGTCCATCGCCTTCACGACCTCCACGGGGGCGACCGCCCAACCGATGCGCCAGCCGGTCATCGCGTAACTTTTGCTCGCACCACTAATGGTGATAGTTCTCGCTTTCAACTCGGGGCGGAGGGTCACAACGCAGGTTGGTTTCGCGTCGCCGTAGGTGAGTTGTTCGTAGATTTCATCGCTGAGAATGACCGCATCCGTTGGTAGGATCACTTCGATAATCGCATCCAGTTCGGCGCGGGTGTAGACGGTGCCGGTCGGATTGGACGGCGAGTTCAACATGACGACGCGGGTCTTCGGCGTGAACGCGGCCTTCAACTGTTGCGGCGTCATCTTGAAGCGAGCTTGCAGCGTCGTCGAAACCAGCACCGGCTTGGCCCCGGTCATCTGCACGAGGTCGCTGTAGCTGACCCAGTAGGGCGTCGGGATGATGACTTCATCACCGGGTCCGACGAGGGCAGCGAGGGCGTTGTGAATGCTGTGCTTCGCGCCGTTGGACACGATCACGTGTTCCGGGCCGCACTCGAACCCGTAGGTCCGGCCGTACCATTTCGCAATCGCCTTCTTCAACTCGGCAGTGCCGCCAGCCGGCGTGTAGTGCGTCTGCCCGGTCTGCATCGCCTTGTCGGCGGCGTCGCAGATGTGTTTCGGCGTGTTGAAATCGGGTTCGCCAAGGCTGAAGTCGAACACCGTGACGCCCTTCGCACGCAGCTCGCGGGCTTTGGCCCCGGCGGCAAGGGTGGCGGACGGCTGAACGGACGCTGCAAGTTGGGAGATACGGATCATCGCAGACAAGTGCCTCAGGAGGGGGCCGGTCGGTTCGGGATGTTTACCGAAGTCGTATCGTATACAATCGGCCCGCATCAGGGCAGTTTTAATTCCCGCCACGGACGGCGTTTGAATGCACGTCGCACACTTTATTCATCGCTACCCCCCCGCCCTCGGCGGCGCGGAAGCCTATTGCGCACGACTGACGGAGTTTCTGATGGGCCGTGGCCACACAGTGCAGGTGTGGACGAGCAACGCGATCGAGTTGGCAGAAATGTGGAAACCACGACGCGCGAGTATTTCTAGTCGTGTCGATCCCGACATCCGCCGGTTTCCCCCGCTCGGCTTTTCGGGGCGACGGTACATTCTGAAAGCGTTGTCGTTGATACCCCATCCACGGTGGCAATCGTTGACGATGCCGTGTAACCCGGTGTGCCTCGGCATGTGGTGTGAGGCTGCGAACTATGAGGGTCCACTCGATGCCGTCCATGCGTTCGCGTTTCCGTACTCGTTCCCGATTGCGTGCGGCTTGAAGTTGGCGCGACGACGCGGCGTGCCGTTTTTCCTGACGCCGTTTCTCCACCTCGGTGACCGAACCGATCCCCATGACCGCACCCGAAAACAATACACGTCCCGCCCGTTGCGGTGGCTATTGCGGCAAGCGGATGGCGTATTTGTGCAAACCGAATCGGAGTTCGACGCGGTTGTGCAGTTGGGTGTTCCCTCAGCAAAAGTGACGCTTCAAGGTCTGGGTGTGGATAGTGATGAATGCACTGGGGGAGATCGGGCGGCGATTCGGCAGACGTGGGGCATCACGTCGGAGACAGTGGTACTTGGTCACTTGGCGAACAACAGCGTCGAGAAGGGGACCGTGGATTTATTACGAGCGGTTCATCAGCTTCCTGGGAACACACTGATCGTACTCGCAGGTCCGGAGATGCCGAACTTTCGCCGATTCTGGGATGCCTTTCCGCTGAAGCATCGAGTGATCCGCATGGGGCAAATTAGTGACGCGATGAAGCGGGATTTCTTCGCCGGAATTGACGCCTTCGTGCTGCCGTCTCGCACCGACTCGTTCGGCTTGGTGTTGCTGGAAGCGTGGGCGAATAGCAAGCCGGTCGTTGTGTATCGTGCGGGTGGCCCCGGTGATTTGGTGCGCGATGGTGATGATGGATTGCAGGTGCGGTGTGGCAATGTCGCGGAATTGACGGAGAAGCTTCGGGTGATTGTGAACGATGCGGCGTTACGTGAGCGATTGGGGAAAGTGGGTGATGACCGCGTGCGAACGGAATTTCGGTGGGCGGATAAATTGGCGTGCGTGGAACGGGTTTTGCGAGGCACAACGCCCACGAATAATGATTCGTGGGCTTTAACGGTAACCCGAAACCCGATCCCCGAAACCCGGAAAATCTAACTACGTTGAGCTTGGCTGAGCGCCAGTCCACCGACAAGCATCCACGGTGACCGGCGCTTCTTCTTGGCTTTCGGTTCGGGACTGCTGAGCGTGTAAGCGCTACAGTTGGGGCACGGTCGAGACTCGATCGCTTGCCGCTCATATTCCGACCAGTTGCCGTTGAGCTTCCATGCGTGGTTGCACGAACCACACGTGACCTTCCATGTTTCCACAACCATACCCCTCGATATCTTGATTCAGTACGACGGATGTCGCATCTCGTTGGTGTTTGCGGGAAAGCCCCGAAACCCGTGAAGAACCCAAACTTTCCACTCGGCGACCGGGATTCCACCGTCTGAGGCAATCACCTCGACTGGCGGGTCCACCCGGTCAAAAACTTGTTGTGCGTCTGGGATGGCTTCGCCGACGTACACGAACGTCCGGCCTGCAAAGACTTGCGCGTCCCGAATCGGATTGGGTCGCCACAGGTCGTATTGGCTAAACCGCTCCCCAACAATCGGGCCGAAACAGTACACCGTCGGGTGCCCCTGACAGTAAAATGCTAGCTCACCCGGCACGGTCCAGGTCATCCCAGCAATCAACGGTCCGCGTCCTTCTTCGGCCTGAATCTTCGCCCGCAGGTCATCAACAATTTTCGCTAATTGTTGCCAGCCTTCCAGCCGACACGTCGGGTCCAGTTGGCGAACGGGGGCGATCTTGTCCCGCGTCGGTGCGGGTGCTAGATCCGCGAGGACCACTCGGAGCGTATGCGGCCAGCGCGCACAACACGACAGGCCCAACCCTAGAACGATAACGCCGATTAAGCAAACTTTAGCGAATAAACGGTACGGGCTTGGTGGCGAGTGGACTTGCTGCACCACCCACGCCACCGCGAGTATGAACCCCGTCACATACGCCGCTGCTGGCCAATTCGGTTGCCCCTTCGTTTTGAGCGATGTGACCGCAAACAGCAGCCACACCGGGACAGACAGCCACCACAGGATCGCGAGATTGGCGTTCGAGTTCCGCCACGGTCGAAACTGCATCATGGCGACGACCCAGGCGAACAACCAGTAACCCAGCAGCACTGCAAACTGCCCGACCAAAAAATCCGGCAGCCCGCTTGGATCAAAGGTGGTGTTTGAAGTTAACCCCGCTTGGTTGAAAACATGCCGAACCCCGAGCCAATCATGGGTCGCATTCCAGATGCCAATCGGCAACATCCCGAGGAGTGCGCATCCCGTCATCAACCAAAATCCGACGCCACGAAGTTGCACTCGGCGGGCCGAATCGCTGAGCAGATAGAAGCCCACGCACACCGGAAAAAGCAACATCGTATACTTCGCCAAGACGCCCACCAGCGACATCACCCCGGCCAACAGCCAATCACGCATTCTCTGCGTTTCAACCGCTCGTTGTGCGAACACACAGGCCCAACTCCACGCATAAAGGTAGGGCGCATCAATCGTCATCATCACCGCCCCGACGGTGAGGGGCGGGAGTGTCATGGCGAGCAGAATTGTGACGAGTGCCAACCGTTCGTTGCGAAACGTTCGGGCGCTGAGTTCGTAAAGTGCGAGCAGTAACAAGGAATTGCACGCCACGGCCGGCAACCGCACGGCGGGCATGGTGTGACCGAACAGTTCACAACTGCCACGGATCATCAAGGCGACGAGCGGCCCTTTGCTATAATAGCTCCAGTCCAACTGCCGCGACCAATCCCAATAGTGGGCTTCGTCCGGTGCCAGTCCGAGTGGACAGGCCGCAAATAGGAAGATGATGTTGAAGACGGCGAAGCAGGCAATCGCAACTTGTGCAAGCAGACGGGGCGACAACATGCGGAGCGTCCTTGTTCCGCGAACTTGGAAACGAAAGCCCTCCCTTGGAAAAGGGAGGGGTATCTGCCACATCAACCCGCAATGTCGCCCGCCAACTTCGCCAACGATTCGTGCGTCAGGGTAAAGCCAGTTTGTTCCCGGCGCGTGCCCGCCGAGCGGTTCGCTTTGTAACGGCGAACCGTGGCCAGTGACAACCCATGTAGCCGCACTTCGTAATAGAAGCGATCGTCACCGCGCACTGCGGGTGAGTCACTGCGAAGGACGGCTTCATTCAACGTGGCATCAACTTCAAACACCTTCAAGTCTTCGAGCAAACCGGAGTTGCGGTCCGCAATCTGGTTAGCCCATGCTGGCAGGGTTAAACCCGCCGGTGGTTCCGCATTCCGCGCCAGGGACAGTTCCCAGGCCACGGTGCCGATGGTGTCAGTGCGGTCGGCGGCCAGTGTAACCGTCCACCCCTGTTCGGGGAACGATTCCGTCAAGGAGTGCCGGCCGTCGGCTGTTGGGTGCCAGCTACTTAGTTTTTCCAGGAGCAGTTCGGCGAGAGTCATTTTCAGCTCCGATTAATTGTTGGGACTGATCCGTACCATCGAAGCTGACCAGTGTCGGCTTATCGTCGATGACTGTCTCAATGTGGACCGGACGGCCCCACACGAAGAACAGATTCACCAAGGTGTCGCGGGCTTCGGCTTTGTTCAACTCTACCCCATTATACACGTGCCGCAACAGCAACTCGCCGCGGTTCCGGTGGTTGCCGTTCAGCACGTAAATCCACGGCTTGCCGAAGTTGGTCAAACTGGAGAGCAGGCGTTGCTTAACTTTGTCAAACTCCCGCGACTCGACGACGTAGTTCTTGGTCTGGTCTTGGTAGTTGAACGAAAACATCTTGTTCTCAAAGCAAAACTCCGGCGTTAAGAACGTGTCAATAAACGTGATGTCGTTGTGGACCTTGCGGACTTCAAAGATTTTCTCCCGCCCCAGGCCGGTCGGCTTGTTCCACGCGCGCTTTTCGTCCAGGTCGTCACAGTTCTCCCACTCCGGCCCGAACCGCCCCGTGTTCCAGCGGAATTCAACGTCGCGCAACAGTTCAATGCCAAGCTTGTACGGGTTGAGGCGACGGGAACTTGTTGCCATTGTGCCCGAGTGATGGTCGGCGTAATCAATCAGTTCGGACGGGTCCAGCACCTTCTGCGTCATCATCGTCGAATGCCAGAACGACGCCCATCCTTCGTTCATGATCTTGGTTTGGGCTTGGGGATAAAAGTAATACGCTTCGTCGCGGATGATGGACAGCACGTCCCGTTGCCAGTTCTTCAGGGGAGCGTGTTCGATTAAAAACAACAACACGTCTTTCTCCGGATGCTCCGGAAAACTGGCGACATTCGGTTGCTCCCGGAGCCGTCGCGCTTCATCCTCGGTTTGCATCGGGACCGGCGGGTTGATGAACCGATCCATGTACGGCTTGCTGCGAAAGCGGAGAGACTCCGTTTCGCTGCGATCGTCGGAGTCTTTCGACGAAAAATCATACCGGGTGTGGTCATCACGTCGTTTGATGGCCACGGAATGGATATCAATCAGGTCATCAATCGACATACAGCGATCGACAAACGCTTCGACCTCGTCTTCGCCGTACCGCTCCGTGTATCGTCGGATCCGAGAAGCGTGGTTGGCGATTTCGTCCATCATCTTGCGCGTGGTGTGGGCAAAGTAAGCGTTGTTCTTAAAAAAGTCACAATGTCCGTAGACGTGCGCCATGACGAGCTTCTGATCGACGGTGTGATTGCACCGCATTAGGTAGGCATAACACGGGTCGTTGTTAATGACCATTTCGTAGATCTTGGACAGCCCGTAGCTATAACTTTTGTTCAGTTCCTCATATTGCATCCCGAACGACCAGTGCGGGTACCGCGTCGGGAACCCGCCATACGCAGCGATTTCGTTCAGGTTGTCCGCATCGACCACTTCAAAGATCGTCTCGTAAAAATCGAGACCATACGACCGGGCGTACCCTTCGATTTCATCCTTCAACAGGCGGAGATCGGCAGGGAGATTCGTGTTGTAAAAACGGTTCATGTTCATCACCTACGGTCACTTCTTGACAAGCACAACAATCAGCCCGGCGGACAACGACAGCAACGCGCCCACAAGCACAACGATCAAGCCCCAAAACCGCGTGTCCACTTCTCGACCCGCTTCAAGTGTTCGTCCAACCGCTGCCGCAGTAGGGCGTTGTCTTGGCGAAGCAGTGTAAACTCTTCGCGCTGTTCAACAATGTCCTCGCGTTGTCGGTCACCGAGTTCGCGGAGGTGTTCCAATTCTCGGCGGAGGGCGACTTCGCGTTCCGAGATCGCGCGGTGTTCGAGAAGCAACTCCCGAATCTGTTCACTGGGCGATTTGGCCACGCTCAAACCTCCACGGGTTCACGGAGGTACTCGTCCCACACTTTTTTCCGCTGCTCCAAAAAGCGGTCGAGGACAGCGATCCAGACCCGGCGGAACCGTGATCGCAATTCTTGTTCTTCACTGGGATGAAACAGATTTCGCGCAATTGATGTCGTCCCAGAACCGGACCCGATCGAGGTCTGGAGCGTCAGCGATAACTCAACAGTCGGCGGCGAAGGGGCAGTGGTCGTCCGCCAAACGACCCTGACTGAATCGTGCCAGTCGGCCCCGATCTCCTCAGTTAACAGCGACAGAGCTCGTTCGACACTTTGCCGGAGTTCAAGTTTGTCGTCGAACCCGACATACTCCACACTCTTGAACATCGCTCGAACCCTCCGTAACCACGGTCACTTCTTGACAAGCACCACAATCAGCCCGGCGGACAACGACAGCAACGCACCCACAAGAACGACGATCAAGCCCCAAAACCGCGTGTCCCACTTCTCGACCCGCTTCAAGTGTTCGTCCAGACGCTGGCGGAGTAGGGCGTTGTCTTTCTGCATCTCGGTCACATCCACGCGAAGCGTCTTGACGTGTTCAAGTAGTTTGTCGTCGGTCATTTCCAATCGCTTGAATTCGGTTACTCCTGTTGCCACTCGTTCTTCCAGTACGTCGCAACGAGCGGAGACTTCAGCGATCGTCGATCGGGCCATCGCTACTGTTCCTCCTCGTCAAGAGATTCGCGGATACGGGCCGCTATTAAACGACCACGTTCCGCGAGGATGCTATCCCACAGCCGACTCATCCGGAAGTACGCGCGGTTCTCTCGGGCGAAGTCATCCGCAGTCAGGTTGTCCGAACGTGACACGTCGTAATCGGTGATTTGCAGTTGCGCGGCTTGCCCGTTCTGGGTCGGGACTGGAGTCCAGACAATAGAAACGCGGTCCCTGGCCACGCCCAACGCTTCCTCAAGATCCGGAAGCATCCCTCCAACTTGTTTCAACAACTTGGGATCGAAGCCCGGCTGAATACTCATGTTCATGGTTACTCCTAGTGTTACCGGCCTGTGCTGAGAAATTCCTTGATGCTCCCGACGATCGACTCGCGGTCCGGGATGCGGCTGACGACCACGTTCTTGTGGTCGTCGGTCAGGGTGTTCACGTGTTCAAAGAACTCGCCGCTGCCATAAGGCGACTCGACTTGGCCGTAACCGAACAGGTTGAGTTTAGGTAGCAGTTTTTGGGTTAACAACTCCACGCACTTGGGCACGTCGTCGCCCCAGTTGTCGCCGTCGGAGAAGTGGAATGCGTAGAGGTTCCATTGGTCGGGCGAGTACCGGGTGTCAATGATCCGGTTGGCCATTTCGTAGGCGCTGCTGATCTTCGTGCCGCCACTTTCGCGGGTGTGGTAGAAGGTGTGTTCGTCCACTTCGTGGGCGACAGCGTCGTGAATAATGTAAACGCGATCGACGCCTTTGTAGTGGGCTTTAATCCACATGTCGATCCAGAACGATTCGATGCGGACGATCTCTTTTTGCTCGTCGGTCATGGACCCGGACACGTCCATCATGTAAATGACGCACGCCACCGCGTCGGGTTTGGGGAACTCTTTCCAACTGCGGTACCGCTTGTCTTCTCGCTCCGGAATCACGATCGGTGAGTCCGGGTTGTAAGTCCCCGTCGAGATTTGCCGCCGTAGCGCTTGGCGATAAGTTCGTTTGAAGTGGCGGAGCGATTCCGGGCCGACGTTGCGGATGCTGGAGTAGCGTTCGCGCTCGGTGACGATGTTTTTTTTGCCCTTCGGCTCGATTCGCGGCAGCGCCAATTCTTCGCCCAGAATGGCGGCCAACTCTTCCATCGACAGTTCGACTTCGAGAATGTGCCCGCCCGGTGAGTCCCCCGCTTCGCCTTTCTCGTCGCCGTCTTGCGGTTGCGAAAGCGGTTGGCCTGGTTGGCCGTCGCCGACGCCCACGCCCCCAGAACCCTTCTGGCCGTAGCGAAATTGGGGCAGGTTGATTTGAGGCATGGGGATCGACACGAGATCGTTCCCCTTCTTCCCGATCATCTCGCCGCGGCTGATGTACTTCGACAGGTTCGACTTCACCTTACCGCGGACAAGCTTGCGGAAACGTTGCAGATCCTTCTCAATCTTTTGTCCCACAGCGTGCGCCTCAAAATGGTGGTGATCGGTCCTACCGCATCATACCCGATCCAGTCCCCATCCGAAAAGAGACTTCGGCAACGGGTACCACTTTCGATCATTTCCGATTCACTGGACGAAACCGACGAAATTGCGAAAATCGTAGTGGTTACACAAACGCCCCCGGAGCATCGGAATGGAACTTGTCTCTCGTTCGGAGTTGGACGTGCTGGGGTGTCGTGATTGCCCAAAGGATCGCGCGGCGTTTGTGAAGTCTGACGGGGTGGTCCGGTGTCCGGTCTGTACCGTGGTCTGGCCGGTCGGCCCGCACAACGCGGTGAACGCACTGGGCGATCCGGCCGAGTCCGTTGTCCGCGAGATCGACGGGATGCGGAGTGAACACCCGAGCCGGTACCCCACCCGAGACTCGTTTCTGTTCCAACAAGTCGAGCGCGTGTCACGGTTCGAGGACCGCGTCAAAGGTAAGGAACACGAAGCAAAGAACTACTACCTATCGACCGAACTCAACTACCAATACGCTTTCGACAAACTCGGAATTACAGGTTCGGAGCGGGTCTTGGAGGTCGGCGCGGAACACGACTTTCCCTTCCTACGCGCGTTCCGCGAGAAGGGCTGTGACTGTTACGCGACGAACCTGTTCTTCTTCTATGAACCGGACCGCCCGCCCGGCGCCCACGTCGTTCTTGGGGATATGAACCGCCTGCCGTATCGGAACGAAATGTTCGATGTTGTGCTTTTGTCCGCCACCTCGCACCACTCGCCGGACTTATCTGGGTTGTTGAACGAATTGTCTCGGGTGACGCGGCCATCCGGTTACGTGCTTCTCCTGAACGACCCGACTCACGGCGCATTCAAGCACGCCCTCGACCGCTTCGGGCTGGGCACCAAGTTGGGCGGCGACCGTCACGATTTGGTGAACGAAAACGAGTACAGCGCGGCGGCATACCGACGACTGGCACGGGCGAGCGGGCTCGACATCATTGAGTCGTTCTTCTCGGTGTACTACGACCAAAAATTGCGAAGCGGCCAAGTCAGCGGCGTGCGGTTCGCCCCATTGGCAAAGCTAGTGAGCTTCGCGTGGCGAATCGCGCCACTCCGCTGGCTGTTGCAAAATACCATGCTGTACCCCGCACAGATGCTGATTGGCCTGGAGCTAAACATGATACTACGGAAGCGGGCAGTGTGACTGGCATCAGTCACACACGTTCACCGGGTATGAGCACCTGTGATCCCAACTCCGCGCACGGTTTACGTCAACACGCGCTGGCCCTGAACTAACCGCAGGACGACGACCACCAGAATCACCACCAAGAGGATGTGGATTAAGTCACCGCCGAACGGCATGATGAAGGCACCGAGGAGCCACAAAATCACAAGGATGACGACGATCGATTCGAGTGAGTATCGCGGCATGGTCGTAACCTCTGGTGATGGCGGGTGATAAGAGTTCACCTGCCGATGATGGTGGAGGTTAGCAATCGACGTGCCCAAACATGAACAAAAGAAAATCGAGATTTCGAGTTGACAACGGGTATTTGCCCGAATAACGTGCTAACACAAATCAGTTGTGACTTCGAGGTCGTAGCAATGGCAAGGTCAGTTCGGACATCCCTGCGTGCGGCCCTTGGCCCTTGGTTGCCAACTGCATTTCCGGTTTAATTCTTTGTATTGCTGGCGTTCTGAAAATGTCAGGGGAAAACACTAGCCACCCGGAGTTGCCAAGCTTCGTCCCGGCTTCGCTCGTTGCGGCGTTTCCCGTCCTCGAAATCTTGCTTGGCGGTTGGCTGATTAGCGGCGTCTGCCGGTTCGGCGCCTGGCTCGTCGCACTCACCACGTTTTTCATTTTCAGCACGGTTGCACTTTCACAGGTCCGGGCCGGGGTAGCGGATTGCGGTTGCTTCGGCTCGGCGGTCACTGTTCCGCCGTGGTTGACCCTTACCCTGGACATCTCGGTCATTCTCGCACTATTGATCTGCTGCACGCGATGGACGGGTTGGCCGGAAATCGGTGCGGGCTTGACGGTCGCATTTCGGACGGCAACAGTCGGCGTCGTGCTGCTCTCAATTGGCGCCGCCTATTCGTACTGGCGGTATGGGTCTGTTGTCGCGGGGGTCGCCGCCTTCGCTGGGATGCCGGTCGCTGTGACCACCCCGGTCGTGGATGTGGGCCGCGTGCCCGTCGGGGAAATCACAACCGGCACGGTTGAGGTGATTAGCCTGACCGGGTCCGAAGAACAAGTTGCGTACATCTCGATGAAGTGCCGGTGTGCCGAGTTCGACCTCCCCATCACCCTGCCGCCCGAACGGGCGACACGAATCGGGTTCCGCCTGCGGGCGCCCAACGAGCCGGGGGCGTTCCGCCGCCCGGCGGTGGTGAAGTCGTCGGCCGGCGAGGTGCGGTTCGAGATGGTCGGTGTGGCGGTGGCGTCGCAGTGACGCCTCGCCGTGGTTTTCCATTTCTGAACGGAGGTGCGTCATGGCACAGGGTGTGAAACGAATCGTGGCGGTGCCGGTGTTAGCCGGCTTCGCCCTGTCACTGATGGTGCTGGCCACACTAGTGGGCAGCGTGCGGGCGGACGCTGCATGCGATTCGTGCCGGGGCCAATCGTTTTACCGATCCCAAAAGGTCGGCGGTGCGTGCTACGGCAAGATGGGTCAAGACATGTTTTTGTGCCTGAACTTGGAAGCTCAAAAAGACTGCAACGACCGGGGCATCTGTCCGGGCGCGGACAACTCGTCGGCTACCTGCACGGGCACGTTTACCGAAGGCGAGTGCAAAAACGGGGCCACGGGGATCTGCAACAACGATTGCTGGGCGAAGTACTGCCAATCAAACACCCACACGTGTCAGGACACTCAAACCCACCCAAACGCCCTCAGCCCGTGTACTGTGTCGTGTAAGTGCAACTCTTTGGAGTAAGGCCGTAGCAACGACCACTTGACAAGTCGTTGTAAAAACCAGACGCCCGTTCCAAAAGTCTCTCAGATCGCTCATTCCCGGCGGGTCGAGTTCACGCCGACCCGCCGCCGTACCAGCATTTCGGGCATACCATGCGATACCTCCTCCTGATTTCGATCACACTTTCGATGGTCGGCTCCGCGCAGGGCCAGATCACCCTGTCGGCTGCCAACCTCGACATTCCCGAGTACCACAACAAGTTGCGCCGCATCGTCAACAATCAGATTCTCAACTACAGAACTGTTGTAGATTACAAAGATTGGGAGATCCCCCCACGGGTTGAAGACGCCAAGCCTGCGGAAACCGGACGGTTTGTTGGGATCCACGGGACGAACACGTGGGTGTCGCGAGTCGTTGGAAAAAGTACGGATGGCAGATACACTAACAGTTACGTACACGTTATTTCGCCCGACGACTGCTATTATCTGGAACTCAAGCCGGCCGGTCAGAAGAATACCCTCATTAAACATGCCACGGAGTGGGAGGATCCGACGACCTTTACGTCCGCGTCGCGTATCTTTCCGGCCTGCTACCAACTGTTTCAGCCGCAACACAACAAGGTGAAACAGGTGTTGGAATTGGCCGATGCCGAGCACGAGGGGCGACCGAGCAAACGAATCACGATGCTGACTACCTACGACGCGAAGTGGGTCGTCCATCTCGACCGAAACACATACCAGTTGTTGCACGGCGAGGCTGACAAAGTATTCGACTACAAAACCCGTTCCTACGTGGCCGGTAAGGACATAGTTAAGATCGAGTATCGCACGGATGGCGGCAAACTCTGGCCCACCCGACGCGAGGTCTATACTGTGAACGCGAAGGGCAAGAAGCAGCCGGTGGCCGAGTTCAAGTTCGTGGAGTACGCCCCGTACACGCCGACGGCGGACGAGTTGGACATGGAGAAGCAGTTCGGGATCAAGCCGATCCCGCACGGGCCGCGCCCGGACGCGGCCAAAACCGGCGCGTCCGGGTCCGCCGGGCGGTCGCGGCTGTGGCTGTACGCCGCCGCCGGTGTGTTGGCCACCACTGCAATCGGGATCGTGGCCGTCCGCCGCCGCAAGAAGGCGTGAGGCTCGGTTCGTCGGGGCCGCCCCTTGCTCGGGCGCCCTGCGGTCGGGTACACTGTCCGGGAGTGCGACTCCCCCTTTCCGCAGGGTCTGCCATGCGACTGGTACTTTCGGCCATTGTCTTGCTGGTCTGTGCAAGCACGTCCGGGGCACAGATCACGCTCTCAACGGAGAAGCTCGGCATCCCGGAGTACAGCGAGCGTCTGCAAAAAAATTATCGACGAGCAGATCGTGAACCACCGGACGGTGGTCGAGTATAAGGGATGGAACCCGAGCACCCCCGATGACATCAACCCAATATTTGTCGGAAAACGAGTCGCAATCCACGGTAAAAAGTTATGGGTCTCACGGAATTCAATCTTTAAGGGACTTGTCCGAGATGACATTGACGGCAGAGACATCGATATAACACTCATTTATCCCAATGCGTGTTATTCTCTTAATTGCAACCCATCGGACAGAAAATATGCGGTGAATGGCCCACACACTCCTTGGAAACGGGATCAATCGTATTCAAGTGGTGTAAATTCATTCTCGGCCACTGTGCAACTGTTCCAACCAGAACAGGTGAAGCAAGTTTTGGATCTGACGAATGACACTTACGAGGGCCGACCGACGGTGCGGGTCACGCTTTTGGCAAGTTATGGTCTCAAATCGATCACGCATCTCGACCGCACAACCTATCAACACCTCTACACCGAGTCGGACAAAGTATTCGATCGGAAAAACCTTGGCAACGAGGACGAGAAAATCATCTCGAAGACCGAGTATCGCACCGAAGGCGGGAAACTCTGGCCGACCCGCCACGAGAGGTACTACATCACGGCGGGCGGCAAAAAGCGATTATTTTCCGAAGACACCTTCCTCGAATACGCCCCGTACACGCCCACGGCAGACGAACTGGACATCGAGAAGCAATTCGGCGTCAAGCTGGTCCCGCCCGAGCCGCGTCCGGACCCGGCGACTCTCAAGCTGATAGCTGCACCTCCACGGGCCGTAGTACCGACGCCTCCTGCGGGCAATCAAACCTGGATGTACGGCGTCGGCTGTCTCGTGTTCGTCGTGGTCGTCGTCGCCGTTCTCTTCCGATATAGGTAGCGGTCACGTGGCATGATGGCAGCAACGGGGTGCGGTTAACTCGTTTGGTGGTTTACCGTCCGTCACGTCAGAATTGCGTCAATGATTTGTCCTTCGCACAACGTCAGGGGGCGGTCTAAGCGGTCGCGGAGTTCGGTGCGGGGATCGACGCCGAGGAGATGATAGATCGTTGCGGCGAGGTCAACGGGTGGCGTCGGATTGGATGCGGGTTCGGCGGCATATTTATCACTGGCACCATGCACGTACCCGCCTTTCACCCCGCCGCCGGCCAGAACCGTCGTGAAGACTTTACCCCAGTGGTCCCGCCCATCACGGCCTGCGCCGGCGCCGCCGACGACGGACTGTCCCACCTTCGGCGTGCGGCCCATTTCTCCCGTCCAAACGACCAGCGTATCGTCGAGCATTCCCCGTGCATCCAGGTCTTCGAGTAGTGCGGAGAATGCCAAATCGGTGACCGGACAGAGCCGCGTTTTCAAGTCGATGAAGTTGCGGTTGTGAGTGTCCCAATACACGCTCACGTTGGTGATGCCGTCGTTCGGCCAGAACACGGTCACGAGGGGAACGCCCGCTTCGACCAGTCGGCGGGCTTGCAACACGGATTGCCCGTGCATGTTCATGCCGTAGCGGTCGCGGACTTTTTGCGGCTCCCGCGACAGGTCGAACGCCCGCGTCACTTCCGGGGTGGCCAACAACGAGAACGCCCGCCGTTGGTGCTCCCACATCGCGTACTCGGAAAGTTTAGTGGGTGCGGCCAACGCCGTTTCAAACCCACGCACTTGGCTATCCAATGTTCGCAACAATCCGGAACGCCCGCCGAGTCGCACGGCGTCCAGGTCGGCGTGGAGTGCGAGTTCGCCGACTTTGTAATCGGGCTTGGAGCCGTCGGCGTCGATGCGCAAGGGGTTGTAAACCGGCCCGAGCCACCCGGCCCCCTGGCCGTGACTGGATTCAACGAATCGCGGCGCCCCGTTGGGAACAACGGGCATCATGGACACGTAGGGCGGCAACGGGCCGGTACTTTCACGAAGCTTCGCCAACACGGAACCGTAGTTCGGCCAATCATCGGCGATTGGTCCCGGCGGGGCGGGTTTACCCGTGAGGAGATGATGCGTTGCGGTGAGGTGGTTCACGTCCGAGTGCGACATCGACCGAATCAGCGTCAGCTTGTGGGCGAGTTGCGCCAGCCGGGGGAGGTGTTCGCAGATTTGCAGTCCGGGCACAGTCGTCGGGATCGGTTTGAACTCGCCGCGGTATTGGTCGGGTGATTCCGGCTTCAAGTCCCACGTGTCTTGCTGGGCCGGTCCACCCCACATGAACAACACGATGCACGCCTTCGCCCGACGCGGTGGCGTTTTGGCTGCTGCGGACGCACACAAAAACTGTGGCAACCCAAGGCCAAACAAGCTCAGCGCACCTGCCCGCAAAAACTCCCGACGGCGGAACGACGGGTTGAAAAACGAATCCGTCGGGGCTGGCGTGACCATGAATGGCAACCCGGTGGGTGGACTGAAGGCAGATGGGTAGTTTAGCAAACAGCCAGTGTCGGCGATAGGTTGCGATTCACCGAAACCTGGTTCGGGTCTGGCAAAATTTTCTGGCACACATTTATCACCGGGTTTTCGGCCCTGAACGGGTCGTTCTGTCAGCCCAGGGACTTGCTTCGTGGATTTGTTCGTTGTCAACATTTCGCAACATTATGACGGAACAAACCAATGCTGTTCGGGACGGGATTTGGTGGCGTTGGCGGACAAGTACCGCTGGACGGTGGCGGTGTTTTCCCGGTGGTTGACGTGCGGGTTAGGGCGCGGCACGTGGTGTCGGAACGCCCGAACGGGGTGCTGTTGCCGATGTCCGCGGCGATGATTGTGAGCCTGTAGTTGGCGATCCGGACGGGACCAAGCCGACGAAACGGACGCGGGAAGGGGTGCATTTTTACTTGTTGGGTTGGGTGAGCGAGGCGGAGTTGTGCGGCAGCGCCGCGTTGCGGGGTGGAGCGGGGATTGTCCAGGTGGCGTGCCCGGCGGACGTGCAGAGTATTGTCGCAGTCGGAAACCCGTGTTACATGACGTTCGGCATTCCGCAGTATGCGACGGGTACCTACTCGGAGGCCGGGATTGCGGAGTGCATCGGTTTCTGTCAATCCGCTAGCGTGATTGCGATCGGGCCAGGTTTGGGCCGTCGTCCCGAGGTCATGCAGTTAGTGACCTCTCTCCTTGAAGCTAATCCCACGATCCCGATTGTGTTGGATGCGGACGGAATCACGGTTCTTTCGCCAATTCCGGAGGCGGTTCGCAACCGGACCGCTCCGCTAGTATTGACTCCGCATCCGGGTGAATTCGCCGGTTTAATTAACGTGTCAATTGCTGAAGTTCAAGCCAACCGGGAACAATTGGCCGTCGAGTTCGCACGACAACACAACGTCGTGCTGCTGTTGAAAGGCCATCGCACCATCATCACGGACGGCGAGAGAATTGCGTTCAACCCGACCGGCAACCCTGGCATGGCCACGGGCGGTTCCGGGGACGTGTTAACCGGGTTGATTGCCGCACTGATCGCACAAGGGCTAAGCGGCTTCGATGCCGCCCAACTGGGTGTCTGGATTCACGGCCGCGCGGGTGATCTGGCGGCAAACGAGGGGTCGCAAGTTTCACTGATCGCGTCCGATTTGCTGGACTACTTGCCGCGTGCCTTTCGAGAGATTTAGGAACTGTATAGCCGATGTGGTTTTGTTAGCCCGACGCGCCAGTTTTGAAGGTGCGCTCTCGGACTACCCCTTCGGGCAATGCCGTGAACGATTTTTATGCGGCCGTGTTCAATGTCTCTGTGATTCGCTGCATGCGTTCGCGGTTCATCGCTCGGATTTGCGGTTTGCCTGCGGCCGGTTTGTCTTGACTGTCCGGACGGTAACGCGCCAGTTTCGGGCGCTTCCGTTCGTAAGAATCCTTCCGCGCCGCGCCCAGTCGCTTTGCAAAACTCGCCGCCGAGCAACCCCACGCATTGGCCACCATCGAGC
>JAYVXO010000080.1:0-19916 GCA_043785105.1 Fimbriiglobus sp. | reverse complement strand
AGCGATATTCAAACGTGCCTGTCGCCATGAAAATGCCTCCGGTTCCATCCTGGGCCGACAAGCCTAACAAAAAAGCGCCTACATCGAAAGGCACACCCAGGGAAAGGATGTCCCTCGGGATTATGGCATTCCCGGCGAACCGGCGACGTCAGTCGCTTGGGTAAAAACCTAACTCGTGCTTGAGGCAGCCCACCCAGGCGACTGACGTCGCCGGTTCGCCGGGAACAGTTTGTTGGATATAGGAGTTACGCAGTTGCTTGTTAGCCCGACGCGCAAGTTTTGAAGTTGCGCAATCGGAATACCCCGAAGAAGGGGTATTCCGATTGCAAGAGAGCTGAGCGTCGCATTTTTTGGTGGACCGTTTGGACACAGGTGGCCCCGTTTTCAGGCCGAAGGTCTGGGACAACTCAGCCCAAGACGTTGGACTGACAGCGTAAAAATGCCGGAATCGAGACGCGCACCTAACTGACCGTTGGCAGGTGGATCGGGTTGTTGGCGAGCAAGCGGTCGGTGTCAAAAATCGCCAGCGATCGGTTGTCGTATTCCGTGAGTTGCTTGATGTAAGGTGTGATTTGCTCATCAAAGCCGATGACGGCTTGGTGTGTCGTGCCAACCGTCAATCGCCGTAAGCCACGAATGGAATCGACCACAAAGCCGGTCTTCGCACCGTCGGCCCCGGTGACCACAACCAAGCGTTCCTCGCGGCTGTGCTGGACCGGGTAACCAAAGAATAATCGCAGGTCCAATACGGCGACAACATCGCCCCGTAGGTTCGTTCTGCCAAGCACCCAGGCGGGTCCGGACGGCAGCGGCGTTAACACAGGTCGAGGGTTGATTTCGACGACGGCTGACAACCGCAGTGCGTACTCGGTGTGGGCCAATGTGAAGATGATGAACTGGTCTTCAACAATCGGCAATTCAATGCGTGGCTCGACTATTTCTTCAATATCAGCGGCGACAGGTGTGAATTTGTATTCGAGCGCCTCGGGTGGCGGATGCGATCCGCGTGGGGGCGGCGTTAACCCCAGCACGTCAAACATACTGACAGGATCATCGGGGCTTGTTTCGTCGATTCGTTTCAACCACGTGGGGCAGTTGACCGCGTGTGCCGAACCGGACTCACTCGCATCGCCCCAACCGATGGGGCTTTCCAGTGACGCCGCATTGTCGGCGTCAAAGGGAACGTGCAACGTGGGGATCAAGTCGTGTCGGTCCGCGTCCGGCGGGCTGCGACATAGTTTTCACGTATAGCGGGCGACGGTGGCGAGTAAATCTTCCGAGTCGAACGGCTTCGTCAGGTACTCATCGGCCCCTTGTTTCATGCCCCAGAACTTGTCGCTATCCTGGTTCTTGCTGGTTAACAGCACGATCGGGATGTTCTTGGTTTCATCGGTCGTCTTGAGGGTGCGGCACACTTGATAGCCGTTCTTTTTCGGCATCACCACGTCCATGAGAATCAACTTCGGCTGTTCCGCGATCGCTTTGAGCATGGCGTCCTCGCCGTCCACGGCTGTGACGACGCGATACCCGCCGGAGGTCAGCGCGGCGGCGACCAACCGGAGTTCAACCGGGCTATCATCGACGACTAAAATCTTGTCACCACGCATGGCTACAACCTCTAAAAAACCAGTTTCTTCGTGTACTAGTGAATCAATTGCAAGTCGTTGCGAACCCGTCACACCGTTTTGGCGGCCCCGATGTGGGATTCAATGGCCTCAATGAGCTGGTTCGGTTGGAACGGTTTGGTCAGGTACTGACTCGCGCCGGCCATTCGACCCCGAACCTTATTGAAGAAGCCATCTTTGCCGGACAGCATCACGACGGGAACCCGTGCGGTGTCCGGACTCTGCCGAAGCGTTTTGCACAGTTGATAGCCGTCCATACCGGGCATCATGATGTCGATGAGGAACAAATTCGGCACCCCTTGTTCGCCGACCACGATGAGAGCTTCAGTGCCGTCCGTGGCTTGAATGGTGCGGTACCCGGCCTTTTCGAGCGTCATGACCACGACTTTCCGCACGGTGGCACTGTCGTCCACGACCATCACGAGTTTGCTGGTGGACCGTGCCCGGAGTTCCCGATCGCGGGTGTCTTCCGCTTCCGCATGAATGCGCAGGCTGTAAATGTACCGCGGCAATTCTTGGTGATCGGGCTTCAGTTTTAAGGCGGTTTGCAGTTCGGCCATTGCGTCCGAGAATCGCTGTTGGTTCAACAAGGCGATCCCGAGTCGGCGGTAGGTTTCGTAGGTGGCCACGGACTCCGGGACGGCGGCGAGTTGCTCGATTGCTCGACTCACTTTTTCCGGATCGTTTGGGCGATGTCTGGCAAAGGCCGCCGGGGGGCGAAGTGTCGTCATCGACCCGCAGGACGGACAAACCGCGTGTTCCTGCACATCGCCCACGTCACAAACCGGGCAGGCCCAGGTCATCGTGACTCGGTTCAATCGCTTTGTGTCGGTGTTGCGCTTAATCGGTGCCGTATCGTTGGGCATCGGCAAGGACGGTTCTTGCACGTTCACGTTTGAACCGCTCAACGACTCGTACCAAGCCAAACCGGCTTTGGCTTTATCGTTGTTCGGGTTGATTTCCAACACGCGCCGTAAGCACCGCACGGCCGCGTCCGGACTGATGGCGGCCCCGGCGGACGCCAGCGACAGCCAAATCTCTTCGTTGTCGGGTTCAGACCGGGCCGCGTCCGAAAGCCATTGCCAAGCACCCCGAGCGTCTTGCCGTTTCATCGCCGCTTGGGCGGCGTGCATTCGGGTTTGTCGCAACCCGGCTTTGGCCCGCTCGTTTTTGGGGTTGAGGTTCAACACCGTTTGTAACGCATTGGCAGTCTGTTCGGGCGACTCCGCCACGCCGGCTAACCACAACCACGCGGTTTCGTTGGTCGGGTCGTGCGTGACGCCTTGGGTCAGGATTTGCCGCGCTTTCGCTTTATTACCGGCGAGCGCTGCGTTGATCCCTTCTTCCAGCAAACGCGAAACTGCGGTGGATGACATGATGACTTTCGTTCTCAAGCGTGCCCAGGGGATTCGCAGTGAAGGTCGATGTGACGCCCCAGGAATACCGCACTTGGGAATTCTTGGAACGCATTCGGCAATCCTTCATCAGAAATGTGGGACGAGATTGGGGTTTTGTCAAAGCGGAATCTTGCGACCGAACCCCGTGATCTTGGGACTGGATTCATTCCTGCGTTAACACATCTTTACGGGTCGTCACGGAAATGGGCGGAAAATCCGAAACCACGCACGTGCTTCTACCAAAAAATACAATGCGCACTTACGTTTAACGGGGTCTACCCCCAGAGGCCACACGCCATGCCGCACCCGCAATTTGATCGTTCGCAACTGATTGTGAAGCCGCTCGCGGAACGGGTTCATGACCTGACGTTGGATGTTTTTCTTCCGCTCAGTTCGCCGGTGGAGTTTTTGCACCCGTCGTTGCCGATCATCGGGCAGCGAATGGTTGCGGCAAAGTCACGCGGGGCGGCGAACATTTTGATGATGGGGGCGCACGTGCTGCGGGCCGGTGTGCAACGGCACCTGATTGACTTGATGGATCGCGGGCTGATTTCGCTGATCGCCATGAACGGGGCGGGGCCGATTCACGATTGGGAGTTTGCCCTGATCGGTGCGAGTACGGAGAGTGTGGCGAAATATGTTCGCACCGGAGAGTTCGGGCTGTGGACGGAAACCGGGCGTATGAACGACGCGATTGCCGCCGGGGTACGTGACGGGTTGGGGTTCGGCGAGAGCATCGGCAAAGCAATTCACAACGGCCCGTTTCCGCACAAGGATAGCAGCGTGCTGGCGGCAGCGTATCGGCGTGGCATCCCGGTCACGGTTCATATCGGCATTGGCTACGACATTATTCACGAACACCCGAACGCTAACGGGGCAGCACTCGGGCAAGCTAGCTACACCGATTTCCTAATCTTCGTGGAGCAAATCCGCAACCTCGAAGGAGGCGTCGTGTTGAACTTCGGCACCGCCGTGATGGGGCCGGAAGTGTACTTGAAGGCGCTGGCAATGGCCCGCAATGTCGCGCACCAACACGGCAAGCAAATTACGAAGTTCACCACGGCGGTGTTCGACCTGATCCCGCTCGACGACGACTACCACCGCCAAGCCCCCAAGACCGACCCGCGTTACTACTACCGCCCCTGGAAAACGATCCTGGTTCGCACCGTCGCCGACGGCGGCGAGAGCTTCTACATCCAAGGCGACCACCGCCAGACCGTCCCGGCATTGCTCCAAGCCGCGATCGGGTGAGTGCAAATTGCTTCACTGAAAACAAAAAGGCGACTTGACCACAACGACGAAAAGTCACAGCGCAGCCATGCGGCAAATAAAAGTTTACCCCGGTCCGCGTCACTTTTCGCCTGCGAGGTCGCGGAGCTTCGTGCGGGTGTCGTCTTCGATTTTACGCAACGCTTCCGTGATCGTTTGCAATTCCTTCAGCGACGGCTGGTCCGATTCGGCTTTCGGGTCGAGGCGGTCCAGAATGTCTTTCAACTTTCCGTAGGATTCGTTCAGGGCCGCGAGCAAATTGTACAGCCCCAGGCGGTCGTCGAGCGTCGTCATCACTTTGACGGCGTCGCGGAGCAGGTCGAGATTGTTGGTGAACTCGGTCAGGTTGGAAACAGTACGCCAGGTGATGAGCAGGTAATCGCGTGCTTTCCGGTGGGCGTCGGTCTTGGTTTGCCACTCGGCTTCCAGCTTCGCTTTCTGCTCCTTGTCAACGTCCTTTTTCGTGACATCGTAGAGTCGATCATACTCCAACAACGCGGCGGGGATGTCGCCTTGCCCGACCAGCGTCTTGATCTGCGACCGGATTTCTTTGATGCGGAAATCTTTCTCGAACCGCGACGGATCGTCCAGTGTGCTAATGGACTTTTGCAGTTCCTTCGCCTTCTCCTCGATGCCGGGGCGGGCGTCCTTCACCGCTTGCAATTGGGCCGTGGAGCGGGCGATGGACTCGGCGGCGTTGGCGTCGGTGGCATCGGGTTGGGTCTTCAAGCGGGCCAGTTCTTCGGTCAAGATTTTGTCTTGCTCGTCGAGCGCCTTCAGCCCGTTCACGGCCCGTGACAGGGCCTCGGGATTTTTCCCGGTGATGATGAGCTTGCCGAGATCTTTCACCAACGTGTTTTGCGATTGCAGCACGTCCAGAACCCGATTGCGCAGGTCTTCGCATTGGCGCGCGAATTCGGCCCGCGCCGCGTCCTTGGGGTCCACGGTCAGGCGGACTGTCAACGGCGTGTCGCTCATCACCGGCATCGGGAATTGCCGGGCGTTCGACCCCACCGTAATGACGACGCAGGCGATGTTGCGCAACGGTCGCCCGGAGCGGAACAGGCCGTCGCGGAATTCGAGGCTGTCCCGTGGTTCGGGTCGGTTCAGGAAATCGACATCGCTGGCACGAACTTGCAACACGGTACTCGCCACCGGCGTTTTGCCGCTGGGGTCCACGATCCGCACTTGAACCGGACTCTCGACGGTCGCCAACTTCATGCACCGATACCCGACGGTGGTTCGGTCAATCGGGAACGGCGTCTTGTACCCCGTGAAGACCCGACAGCGACAGGTTCCGTCCGTCACGTCCGATTCGACCCGTAACAAGGTGTATTGCTGGGGAGCCGCAATTAACAACGGCCCTTGCGGCGGTGGCGGCGTTAGCTTGCGCGGTTGCTTGGCGTTCGTGGCCAGCGGTTCCGGGCGGCGCTGTTCGCGGACCACGGACATCGCCAGGATGTCACCCACTTTGACGTGGCGCTCGATACCGGAAATCGCGCTGCCTTGGAACCGCACCTTCAACACGTCCGTCTCCTTTTCGGGCACGGTTACTGTCCCGACCAAGCCGAAATCCTTCCCGACCAGCAAGCCGATGAGCCGACTGATGGTTTGCGGGTCGCGGGTTTCTTTGGTCCGCACAATCGGGGTGACCAACCCGCTGGAGCCATCGTGTTGCTTCGCTTCCAACTTGTAAACCGTGCCGTTCACCACGGCGATTCGCACGAAGTGGGTTTTCACCCCGGTCAGTTCACGGAACTTGGGTGAGTCCAGCGCCGGCCATCCCGTTTCGATGAAATCTTTTGTCAACGGGTCACGTTGCGATTCAGGCATCTTGGCGAGGTCGAACACTTCCACTTTGCCGAGGTCACCAATCGCCGGTTGCAGATCGGCTTGAATTTGCCGCATGATTTGATTTTGAAAGGATGCGTTCAACAGTGCGTTCGGCACGAACTGAACCACGACCCGCCAGCGATACGGCACCCGCAGTTCGGCATCCAGGCCCGCCCACCCCGGTGAGGACACAACACCGACGAGCAGCAATGCCAGCAAACCGTTTCGCATAACGCTAAACCCCGACACGCGAAGAAGCGGAACCCCGTCACGGGCATTCTACCACCCGTACCGAATCGGGTTGAGGGTATTGCTTTGTCGGTCGAGGTCGTATGACCGTTCGTGACCTACGGTTTCGGGGCAACGCGAGAAAATGAAGACAGTGCTGCCAAATTGATTTCGCCACCGTGCCTTGGGTACGACGCCACATAGTTCTTGGGATCAGGAATCACAACACTCAACTCTTGAGTCATCGGCCCGTCGTACCGCGCGGTTTTGAACCCCGCATCACGGCACGCGAAAAGACACCCTATCGCAAGGGAAATATCGGTATCGGGATCGACTCGGATTCTCAAATTCTTCGCCGCATTCGGGTCGGCTTTGCTTCGTGCCAGAAATCGTTCCAAAGACTCCGCCGTGCGGATGTGGACCGTGTGACCCACACCGTTCTTCCACTCCGAAACCTGAAAGTCCGCAAGCTGCACTGCACTCGGTTTCCCGTTTACGTCGATCACCAACCGTGTGGGATTCCGCAAGTTGTCGCTCGCGTCTTCGGCCTTCGCTGTATCAATCCTGAGTTTCGCAACGAGCATGTCGAGTTTTAGCTGGTTCGCACGCGCCTGCTCTTGATCCGCTTGAATTCGCAACACACTCTCGGCGAGTTTGATCGCCTTTTCTTGCAGTAGCGCCTTTTCCTCCGCGTTCGCAGCCATTTTCAACGCGGCAGTCAATTCCGCCCGACGCTCAGTCAGAACTTGCTCGATATATCCCTGTCTCCGAATTCCAACATGCCAATCCGATTTTCCAACGTCGAGTTGGCACTTCAATTCGATGTGCTTGATACGAGATTTCATAATCGCTTGTGAACGCAGGGCCTGTTTTCTGAACTCCGCGTTCGCATCCAATCGTGCTGCTTCGATTTCGTCATTCAGTTGTTTCACGATGGCGTCACACTCCAGCACAAGCGTCTGCAACGCTGCCTGTTGTTTCTGATCCAATTGCTGACGCTGCAACACATTCTGTTCAAGTTTCATCATAACAACACGATACGCTTCGTCGTCCCGCTTCGCTTTCATCAACATGGCATCGAGCAAGATCTGTCCGTCTTGGCCGCGAAGTGTCCACAAGTTGAATGAGTGTTCCTGAACGAGACCGTATTGCTTGACCAAGGCACTGACCATTTTGATTTCAAGATCGCCCAGATTGATTGGCTTCGCCGTAACTTCCTTCGCCTTCGGCACAGGTGTCGCCTTGGCCGGTTCGTCCGGCCCTGCATTTCCGACGCGGTAGCCGACGCCGACGGTCACGCCGATGCCGAGCACAACAACGGCAACGGCGGTTACCAATTTCTTGAGCCAGAACATGCGTAACACTCCTTCAGTCAAAATGACCACCGTGGGCGAAACCCCGGCGGCCAACGTGGTGGATGTTGAATAAATGATCGCGGCACGGGCGGCTGCCGATGCCAACCCGGTGGGCACTAGCGTTGCTCCGGCAATTGCCAACACGGACTGCACATCGGGGTGGGCAAGGCGGTGTCGAAGTCGTCGCAACGCTTCGGCCAAATTCGCCGAGAGCGTGCCTTCCGGGCAACCCAGACGTGCTGCCGCTTCGGATCGGGTCAGACCTTGCAAATGACACAGCACCACCGGCACCCGCAGCCGGTCCGGTAACCGTGACAACGCGGTATCCACATCAAGCCGGGCATCGGCAATCGGGATTGGGTCCGGCGTGGAAGCATCCGTGGTCAGTGGGCCGACACGTGTGGTTCGACGGCGGTTGAGCCGTCGGACGTTTCGCACCGTATGCAATGCGACGCGATGCAACCACGCCCCGAGTGCCGGGTGATTGGCTACATCATGCACACGCCGAACTAGCACCAAGAACGTGGCTTGAAACGCATCCTCCGCGTCCGCCGGGTTGGTCAACCCCCGCCGACACACGCCCCACACAAGCGGCCCGTACCGCCGCACCAACTCCGCGAACGCGGCCTCGTCCCGCTCCGTGTGGAACCGACGCAGCAAGACCGCGTCGGTCGAGGAAGCCCATTGCGGACGAAGAGCAGCAAGCAAGCGGTACATACCAACATTATGTCCGCAACGTGGCCGGCGCGTGCAAGAAAATCGGCTAGCCGATAAACACCGTGCAGAATCTGTTCCCATGCTTCCGACCTGCGATTACACTACACAAGCTCGCAAAACTTGTTGGAGGTGTTATTGATGCCGATTACCAGTCTTCGAGACGAAGCCCATCGGCTTGTCGATCAACTTCCCGATGACGCAACCTGGGAAGATTTGCTCTACCAAATCTACGCCCGCCAATCCATCGAAACGGGGCTAGCAGACTGCGAGGCAGGGCGTGTGGTTTCGAGCGACGAGGTGCGCCGCCGATTAGGGCTACCGATATGACGCTTCCCTGGGGTGTCGCTGCGCTCAACCCCAGGTTAATGGCTGCCATCCCTCCGGGATGAAATCACCACGAGGCAATCCCGGTAGGGATTCCAGCCATTAGCCTGAGGTTGAGCGTAGCGACACCCCAGGTCACTCCCGCACGTACCAAAACCACCACGACCCTAAAACCACAACAACCCCAACTTCCGATCTGTTTAGACCTACCCCCGGTACGCCGTCGGGTCCGGCACCCCGGCTTCGGCGAAGCCTTTTTTGCGCAAGCTGCAGGAGTCGCAGTGGCCGCAGGATTGCCCGCGATCGTCGGGGTCGTAGCAACTGAGGGTTTGGGCGTAATCGACGCCGAGTTGCGTGCCGAGGCGGATGATCTCGGCCTTGGTCATTTTCAACAGTGGGGCGTGGACGCGGAAGTGGCCGGTGCCTTCGACCCCGGCTTTCGTGGCGAGGTTGGCGAGCGATTCAAACGCGGTCAGGAACTCCGGGCGGCAATCGGGGTAGCCGGAGTAATCGAGAATGTTGGCGCCGATGAACAGGTCGAACGCCCCCACGGTTTCGGCGTACCCCAACGCCACGCCGAGCAAGATGGTATTCCGGGCGGGGACATAGGTGATCGGGATGCCGTGGTTCATTTCCTCTACGGAGCGGTCCTTCGGCACCGCCACTTCTGCCGTCAGTGCCGACCCACCAATCGCCCGTAGGTCCAACGTCACCGTGCGATGATCGCTCACCGCAAAGTGCGCCGCGACCGCAGCAGCCTTCACCAACTCAACCTTGTGTCGTTGGCCATAATCCACACTGAGCGCGAAGACCTCGTACCCCGCGTTCTTGGCAACCGCCAACGTCGTCGTGCTATCCAACCCGCCACTTAAAAGAACAACCGCTCGGGGCATGTGGACACCGCAGTTCAGGACTATCTGTGTTCCCCGCTCTGGAAGCCGGTGCGGGGGAGGACTATCAACTAACGGTATCCATTCACCAGGAATCACGCATCATGGAATTGACACAAACGCCATCGGCGGAGCAGTTGGACACCTTCCCGAACCCGAAACCGGGCCGGGACTATAGCATCGAAATCATCTGCCCGGAGTTCACCAGCGTCTGCCCGCTCACGGGGCAACCGGACTTCGGCACGATCACGTACATCTATACGCCGAACGAGAAATGCGTGGAACTGAAGTCGCTGAAGCTGTACCTGCAACGCTTCCGCAACCAGGGGATTTACTACGAACAAGTGACCAACCGATTGCTCGACGACTTCGTCGCCGCATCCCAGCCGATGCGGTGTACGGTGGTCTCCCGGTGGACCCCGCGTGGTGGCATCACCACAAACGTGACCGTGAACTACGCCATCGGTTCAGGCGAACCGGCTACGTAGCAGTAGTTTCAACGGATTTCGTTGAGCAGTCAGGGGTCTGTCGTATCAGTCGATGCGTTATGCTTTGGGGTAGAGTTTGGCGAGGTGGTCGGCGACCCAGACCTGCGCTTGGTTCGTTTGCCAGTAACTGGTTTCGACCCCGAACCTGTCACGGTGTCACGTCGATGTCGATCGTGTTGGGACCGCTTTTGACTTCTTTCTTGATCGTCGTTTTCAGGGGATCGGTGTAGATGATGGGGATCTGCGACTTCTTGCCCTTGGTCATATCGACATCTTCCCCTTTGCGACCCATGAACTTGTCTCCGAGAACGCCCACGTCTTTGAGAACCACGTTGTGACTTCCAACGACGGCGCCCTTTCGCTTCCCGTCATCGACCATGAGTGAGTAGTGGCCCTGGTCATCGGTGGTGCCCATCGAACGGGGGCCACTTGCGACCGGCCAGAATTCGACTTGGATTTTGTTCAGCGGTTTGCCGCTCGCTTTCACAGTGCCCTGGACTTCGACCAACGTCGGGCCGCTGTCACAGCCGACGATAACGAGCAGTCCTATCAACACTGCAAACGGAGCAACGCGATGAGCGAGCATGATGGTATTTCTCAGGAGGGTGATTGGGTGGTGGGAAACGAATTTGAGCGGGGAACGAACCTGAGCGGGGGACGTTAGTCCCCCGAGGGTGCATTCACGCACTGTCCGCGCCCACTCGGAGGACTAACGTCCCCCGCTCAGGTTAACAGTTGTGCGACTGACATCGCCGGTTCGCCGGGAATTGAAACGTTAGTAATCGCCTGCCACGACTTCGCCGCCGCTCTTGGTGCCCAGCGAAGCAAACGTCACGGGCGAGATCGAATCGCGGATGAAGCGGACGGACCCATCGGCCAAGGCGAAATTCGCGCCGCCGGTGTGGCCGCTGCCGTAGGCGTTGATGCGGTCTTCAAACAGCAACTGCTGCTGGCCACCACCCAGAGTAGCGAAGTTGGCAGGGAGCTTGTAGTTGATCGGTACGCTGGTTCCCAGGCCGACATCTCCTTCGCCGCCGAACCAGACCCAGCCCCAGTCGGCGATCTTATCGTCCACGACCGGGCTGGCATCAAATACGGGGTCGAAGAAATGCCGTTCGCCGAACAGAAGCGTGTTCGATGTCCCGTCGGTGATTCCGGCGATGTTGAACGCACGATTCCGGTAAAACATGCCGTTGCCCTGAAACGTCCAGAGAGACGGGCGAGTGGCGTTCTGGCGTGGGTAGCTTCGGGTTCCGGCATTTCCGTAGTAGCTAGTAACGAAATACCGGCCGGGCGGGGTACCGGCATTGGGTTGGCTCAACGGGCCACCGGGGTTCGACGGGCACACCATTGTCTTCACCACTCTGCTTGTAAACGCACCAGGTGCAAATCGGACGCCGGCGGGTGTTGCCGGGAATCGTTCGTTGCTGCCGTAATCGAAGTGATTCCAAAGCTGCCAGAGGTTATCTTGTTCGATGAACGACAACATCTGGTGGAACAAGCCGTACCGCCGAGCGGGGTTGGTGACCGGGTTATTCGGCCACAATAGCGATGGATTGTCGGGCGGGAAGTTGCCGTCCGCTCGCAAAATCCCATACGGGAACTTCAGGTTCACGTCGTGGAAATTGTGTGAGCCAAGTCCCATTTGTTTCATGTTGTTCGAGCACGTTGCTCGGGCCGCGGCTTCGCGGACTTTTTGGACGGCGGGCAGGAGTAGCCCGATCAGGATTGCGATAATCGCAATCACGACCAATAGCTCGATGAGCGTGAATCCCCGACGACGAAAACGCATGGCAGACCCTCCAGAACGAGGTAAGAGACCATTCGACAAGATGTGAGGCGATGCGATTATCTGCTTCCGTCACGAAGAAATCGAGAGGGAATTGCAAAATTCTGGTAGTAACTTCACTCCCCGCGAAATCGTGGCGGGGAGGAACGGGCCTTCGTACACGAGGCCGGTGTAGACCTGCACGAGGTTGGCGCCGGCGGCTAGCATGGACTGGGCGGAGGCGACATCGTTGATGCCGCCACAGCCGATGACAGTGGCCGCGTCGCCGAGGTGTTGGCGGACTTGTTCCACTTTTCGGCACGACAATCCACGCAACGGTTGCCCGCTCAGGCCGCCCTGTTGCAAGTCGGGGCGGTTCGCGGTCGAGAGCGTGTTCGTGGCAATGATCCCGGCACAGCCGTTGTTCATCGTCGTGTCTAGGACGGCCCGCAATTCATCGCCGTCCAGTTCCGGTGCGATTTTCACCAGGAGCGGTTTGCGGGTGGTTCCAATCACGTGTTGCACCGCTTGCAGAATCTTGCGGAGGTCGTCGGCATTTTGCAACGCCCGCAAGCCGGGGGTGTTCGGCGAACTCACGTTCACGGTCAGGAAATCGGCGTGGGTCAGGACCGCTGCCGCAGCTTTGGCAAAGTCGTCCGCAACGCCATCGGCTGGAACCAGTTTGTTCTTGCCGATGCTAATCCCGATCGGGAACGGCGGGCGAAGTCCGCGTTCGGATTGCGATTGTAGGCGTGTGGCCAGTGCCGTTGCGCCGTCGTTGTTAAAGCCCATGCGGTTGACGATGGCGTTCGTGGCGGGGTAGCGGAACATTCGCGGTGGCTCGTTGCCGGGTTGTGACACCGGGGTGACAGTGCCGAGTTCCACGAACCCGAACCCGAACGCCCACCACGCTAGCGGCGCCACGCCGTTCTTATCCATTCCCCCCGCTAGCCCGATCGGGTTCGGGAACGTCAAACCCATCGTGGTCACGGGTCGATTCGCCGGGCGGGCGATGATTGTGCGAACTGCTTCGCAGGCCCACCGGGACCGTGCCAACAGGCTCGCGCTTTGCAGGGCGAAGTTGTGCGCGACCTCGGCGTCCAACGTGAAAAATACCGGGCGGAGCAGCGTGCGGTAGAGCATACGCAGCATTGTAGCCCTGCCGTCCGTAGAACAAACTGCGGGACGGTTTTGGTTCACAGGGTGGTGATTCATGGGCCACGACGGTCGGCGGCGGAGCTTGCGGCGGGTGTTGGGCGACCACACGTTTCGTTCGTTGCGGCATCGCAATTATCGGCTCTACTTCTTCGGGCAAATCGTTTCCCTGACGGGCAGTTGGATGCAGTCCGCCGCGCTGATGTGGCTAATTTACGACCGCACCAGTGACCCCCTCTGGCCAGCAATCTTGCTCGTCGCGCAAGTCGGGCCGACGTTGATTTTGGGCACCTGGGGCGGGGCGCTGGCGGACCGGCTACCGAAGCGGCAGCTGGTGATGGTGACGCAAGCCTCGTTCTTGATGACCGCACTGACGCTGACGTTTCTGGTTGCCTCGAACTTCGCGCATCCGTGGCTGTTGTTCGCGGTGCAGTTGGTGAACGGCGTGATCCAAGCGGTTGATCTGCCGACGCGATTCGCCTTCGTGCCGAACTTGGTCCCGAAGCCGGACCTCATGAACGCGGTGTCGTTGAACGCGCTCGTGTTCAACGTGGCGCGGGCGATCGGCCCGGCCTTGGCGGGTGCGTTATTTTGGCTGGCCCAAGCCCTCATCGACAACGGATTCTTGCCCGGTTCCCGCCCCGTGATGCTGGGGGCCATCTGGTGTTTCACGTTGAACAGCACCAGTTACATCGCGGTGCTGATGGCGCTGCAACGCATCACCGTCGATGGGGCTTCGACGACCAGCGAACAGTCGGGATCGGCGTTGGCGGGGTTCTGGTACGTGTGGAACGACGCCCGATTGAAGGCACTGTTGGTACTCACCGGCATCATCTGCGTGTTCGCGTGGCCGGCGCTGACGTTGTTCCCGGCGTACACCAAGTTAGTGCTGAACCACGCGGAAAAAGAGTACAGCTTGCTCGTCAGTTCGCTGGGCGCGGGCGCGCTAATCTCCGCGTTGATCGGCGCCACCTTCGGAACGTTCGCCCGCCGGGGACTGTTCCTAACGATCGGCGCCGGGTTCACGGTCGTGGGTCTGAGTCTGCTCACGGTCGCGGACTCGTTGCCCCTCGCCATCGCCGGATCGGGCAGCTTGGGCTTCGGGTTAATCTTCTACCTCGCCACGGGGCAGTCCACGTTACAACTCAGCGTCGCGGATCACATGCGTGGCCGGGTCATGTCGCTCTGGGCCATGATGCTCAGCGCCAGCGCGCCCGTCGGCCACCTCCTCGCCGGCTGGGCCGCCCAAACGTGGCCCCTCCGCGACGTGTTCATCGCGTTGACACTCGGCGCCAGCGTTGCCGCAATCGGCATCGGGATGCTGGTGCTGAGTCCGGGCTGGAAGCGGTTGAAATAATAGGAGTTGCTCCGCTACTCTCCTAACCCGCCCTTACCCTCGTGATTGGTCAAGGATCGTCAGTGAGGTCAGGTTTATCGTAACCCCGACGGAGGACAGTTGAAGTGTGAATGAATTCGTGCTGCTGGGATTCCGGGACCATGTCTGGTGTTCCGATTGGTACTGAGGCGATCATTGTCGAATTGATGACACGCCGTTTGGATTCGTCAGGTGTCAGTATCTTTGCTGTGTGAAGCGTACCTTGCCAAGCTGGTTGAGTGGGAAGAAATGGCGCGGATGAATTGTTGACGCAAATGATCTGATAGTCCGCATTTGAAAAGCACGGAATACGGGTCGAGTAGGGCCTGATCCGCTCAAATCCGGAATGAAACATGGGGTTGTGTTTGGCTAGAAATTCCTTGGGTGATAGGCCGAGGTCGAACGCACATTTTGTGTAATCGCAGATTTCGAGTTCGGCATCGACCTCGCTTGGTTCATACCCGAGCATCAAGAAACATTCATCCGGGCCGCCGTCAAGGTGGGGCTTGGTTGAGGTTTGTCGATCGAATCGAGTGGCAGACAGATAGATTAGCGTGTTCCCGCTGACCGATTCGTGGACCAGTGCCATCGCTTGTTTCAGGTCTACCATTAGTTGCCGAAAGCTGACGGAACTAATCGAGTTTCCCGCATTGAATACGCAGAACCCCGGAACGTCGAAATTGGTGCGGCACGTGCTTTGGTAGAGTTGCAAGGCTAGCGTTTCCACATCCACAGAAGGCGAACGCAGACAGATCGACTCTTTCGGCCACGTGTGGATTGCAGTAATCATCGGCGTTCGCTCGGAATTGGTCGAAAGGAATACCTGCAAAATACTATACCTGATATGCCGTTCGGATGTTGACTTCACATCGACGAAAATCATTCTTCGTTTTCAACCCCACCGGGGTTGTTCCATTAGCCCAGGGTTGCGGACCGGAGGTCCGTTACCCTGGGAACTGCACCCATTGTCAATTGCCGTCCGTGGGCGGAAGCGTCCCAGGGCGGAAGCGTCCGGGGTATGGGTGCGGGTTCCCAGGAAGCGTCCCAGGGTTTCACCCTGGGCTAATGGAACAACCCCGGTGGGGTTGAAGAATCGTTTCGGAACCGCCGCTCGTATTCTCGCGTCTCATCTGGTAATCTGCTGGTACTCCGTTTTTCGCTGTTTTGTTGGTCTTGCCAATGCCACCTGAAGCTGAACATCGTCCGGTTGATCGGCGTAAGTTTTTGCGGGCTACCACGGTGGCCGCAGCAGGGGCGATCACGCTTTCGGCGAAGAGTTACGCCGCCGTGCCGGGGGCGAACGAGCGGGTTCGTATCGGTTTTCTGGGGTGTGGCGGGCGGGCGCAGGCGCACATTCACCTGATTCAACGCCTCGCACTGGAAACGAACAGCGTGGCGGCGGTTGCGGTGTGTGACGTGTGGGACGGGTTGGAAGAAGAGTACGAACAAAGCTTCGGCGGCAAGACGACGCGGCGGACGTATTCGCAGGGGTTGCACCCGTCGGCGATCAAGTGCGGGCTGGACCCGGCGGACAAAAAGCACGTGGTGAAGGACTACCGCCGCGTGCTGGAGTCGAAGGAGGTGGATGCCGTCTGCATTGCGACGCCGGACCACTGGCACGCCCGCATGACGCTTGATGCTGCCGCTGCCGGGAAAGATGTCTACTGCGAAAAGCCGATGACGCGCACGCCGACGGAAGCGTTTGCGGTTGTGGACGCGATGATGAAGCACAACCGCGTGATGACCGTGGGCGTGCAATCGCTCGCCGACCCGGTTTGGCGGGCCGCGAACGACTGGCTCCGCACCGGGCGACTCGGGGCCGTCGCCCATTTGTCGGCGGGGGTGTTCCGCAACGACATTCGCGGGCAGTGGCGATTTTACCGGCTCGTGAAGAGCATGACGCCGCGAACCGTCGATTGGGATTTGTTCCTCGGCCATCAATTCGACGTGGCCGGCACCAAGCTCGGTCCCACTCCAACCGAGCAACCTTTCGATCGCGCCATGTTCGCCCAATGGCGCTGCTATTCACCCTTCAGTGGCGGGCCGTTCACGGACTTGTTCGTGCATCAAGTATCGCGGTTGTTGGTCGCGGGCGGGTTGAAGTTCCCGAATCGGGTAGTGGGTGCAGGCGGCCTGTACCACGAATTGGACGGCCGCACCGTGCCCGATGTCGGCACCCTCGTCGCGGACTTCGACAGTTCGCAAATGGTCATCACGGGTTCGACGGCCAGTGCCTATCCGCAAGAAGAGATCATTCGCGGACGCCTGGGGGCAATGAAGTTCGTGCGCGGCGGCTTCCAGGTCATCGCCGATAACCCCGCCGGTGGAAACAGCCTCCCAACGAAAGAATTCGTCACCGTCGAAGCCCCCGCCAACGAGACCGAGGCGTTGTGGCTGAACTTCCTCGACTGCGTGAAACGCCGTGACCGCAACACACTCAGCCCTCCCGAACTCGGCGCCGCTGCCGCCACGATTGTTGCAATGGCGCAACAAAGCAACCGCGAAGGCCGCAGTTTGGGATGGGACGCCGAACAGCGCGTTGTGGACGATGTGGTAATGCGGAGTGTGAATAACAACCGCGCGAACGACCTGCAACCCCCCGAGTACATGAAACTAGCCGGGGCTTGGCGCGAAGAGGGTGTGTAAGACCCGAAAGCCCCTGCACGATCGTGCAGGGGCTTTCGCTACCTCACTGGCAATCATTGTCGCCAACACGTGAATCGAGAGAAAGCTATGTCGAGCGTGACCGTCACCCTGCCCCCCGACACGGAGCGTAAGCTCCGCGAGAAGGCCGTCTCCGCAGGGCTAACCCTGGAGACCTACCTCAGCCGCCTCGCCGAAACCGACGCCACCAACGGCACCCCGCAACGCAAGGCGACCTTCGACGAAATCGTGGCTCCTGTGCGGAAGGCATTCGTTGAGTCTGGCATGACCGACGATGACATCAGAGATCTAGTCGAAGAAGCGAGAGAGGAAGTGTGGCAAGAGAAACTCGCCAGGAGCAAGCATAATTGATCGGCGTGTATGAAGTTGATGAAATTACCATTCTCGGCGGCTGAATTGTTGCGGGACGTGTCTGTTCAGTATGGCGCCAACAAACCCAAACCGCACAGACCACAGCCCGTATGTGTCGCCGTCTAATACCAGAAACATCTCGAAGTCGTCCACGGAGTCGGTCAGTCGTCGTCCAAACTCGACTGATTCTAACATCCACGGTCGGCACGACTCGAACCGCTCAGGATTGACGAATGCGGACAGGTAATCGTTGGCTTGCGTCACGAAAGCGTCAATTTATGAAGCGACCTGTTGGGCCATCTCAAACCGGATCGAGTCAGGGCCATTGGCTCCGCCAGCTACAACGAACTCGACACCGACACAATCGTAGACCCACACGCCGTCTGAAGGTAAGTAATTCATGGTGTGTGGCGACCCCACTCGTTGCGTTCCGCTTGAATTTGAGCGGCGATTTCTTCACCCGTTCGCAAACGGGACGCCTTCCCAAAGGCATCTGCAATCGAGCCGGTCGCAGGCGACACGGTCGGAACGATAATCAACTCGGCAGTGCCTTCCACATCTGGTAGCGGCCCGTCTGAAATGAACCGATGGTTCGAGTAATGACCACGAACAACATGTGATTGACTCATGGTGGTGTTACTCCTCAGGAAGTACAACGTTTGGCACAATGATCATTCTATGCAGTGATTTCTTCACCCTGCCCCCGACATGGAGCCAATGCTACGCAATTGAATCGGAGTGACAAACCAACTGTTGGAAACACTCATTCCTTCAGAGTTGTGGTTTGCACGAATTGCGGGGCGATCTTCCAGATGCCGTCTTCGCGGAATAGCTTGTCCGTCCAGTATTTGACGGCTTTGTCGTCGTATTGAACACGGTACACGACGACGGCGGCGTCGCCGATGATTTCCTCGTGAACGAGTTTTGTCTCGACGTTGCGGCCCTTCAAGTTCCGCTGGTAAGTGACGGAAATCTGTTCGAGCGATCCGAAGTTTTGCTTGATGTGAAGTGTGCTGGTCGTCGAAGTCAGACTCGCCGCAGTTTGAACATCACCCTCGGTCAGCGCGTCGTTCCACGTCTTGGCGACTTCACCCGGCGACAGTGCCTTCAGGTGGTTCGGAACTGGTTGCTCCGGCGGCTTCGGTTGATGACAACCTAGCACCAGCATGGTGCCGAGTAGGTACCCGCACAGGGCGGTGACTCCAAATCGACGCATGGTGAATCTCCTAGGGGGCGATAGACGATCAACATCGAATTGATGGTACCAGAACTGTTAGCACGTGGTGATTTCATTCCAACAAGAAGTGCTCAACACGGGCTGCGCAAGACAGCCCGATCGCTTTTGGTCAAGCAATTTTCGACACGCAGTTCCGCGAAACCCATCGCCTGTTACAGCTTGCCGGCTTCTTTGTACATGACGCGCTTGCGGAGGGTGGGGTCGTATTTCTTTAGGGAGATGCGTTCTTTGCTGTTGTTGCGGTTCTTTTGCGTGAAATAGCAGTGGGCGCTCTCGCTGCTCACCAGCTTGATTGTGCCACGCGCTTCTTTACCCTTCGCCATCGGTCAATCCTCATCAAAAAATCCCGGTCCCATCAGAAGATGCTCAATATAGCGGAGAGTGCCGTTGTCGCCGAGGGGTCTTTTTCGTGTTTCGCTTTGAGCGGGCAGTTCACAGACCGGCTAAGGTCGGCGATCGACTTTTCACGCATCACCTACTTGTGTATTTGCCGGCTTAAAGTGACCACGCGGTTACTTCGGTTCCGGCAGACCACGGATGACGCGACCGCACTTGGCGGCAGTTTCGAGCGCGGGTTCGGCGAACCAGGAGCGGCGGATGGTGAGGGTGTGCGGCTGAGGTTTGATCGGGTCCGCAACCTCGAAGTATTGGTCCTTCGTGAAGGCGTACCACGTCTTGTGGTCCGAATCGTGAATCAGTACGTCCACCGGCGCGCCTTTCCACAGTTCCTTGAGCAACGCGCCGGGCTTGACATCCTTGGGCGGCGTGTATACTCGCCCCTTGTCGGTCACGAAGAACCGCTCGTCGCCTGTGGCAGTGACGTAGAACGGCCCGGTCCAATCGAACTTCCAAGTGTTGACTGTTTCCCAGAGGAATTCGGGATTGTCTTTGGCTTGAGGTAGAAGCACTCGCTCCGGATGATGATCTGTCCGTGTTAACCGCATCCCTTTGTGTGGCTCGGTGACATAAACCTCAAATTGCTTGTCACACCGACACCAAAAGTCAAAATAAACTTGTCGACAAATTGACTCGTTCTGAAAAGCGGTCGCTCCTCCAACAGGGTTCAGATAAGTCCCGTTGTTGACCAATTTTTCGTATTTTCGGTGATACTGCTTCCGAAAATAGTCGTCATCATAGGGAATTCCATTTATCAATTCAATTACAAACAACGGAACCACCTCTATCCAACCGCGTCTGGAGATGGGATCACTCGATGCCCAGTGATAGCCGACGCAATAAT
>JAYVXO010000079.1:0-6699 GCA_043785105.1 Fimbriiglobus sp. | reverse complement strand
AGCAAGGAGCAAGGCAACCGCTACCCGTTCGAGTTGCCGCAACGCTGGATCGACAAGAAGGCGAAGCTCGACCTTTCGACGCCGTTCAACTTCGTCAGCACCGCCGACATCATCGGCGGCAACAGCGGCAGCCCGGTGGTGAACGCCAAGGGTGAAGTCGTCGGGATCATCTTCGACGGCAACATCCAATCGCTGGTGCTGGACTTTATCTTCGATCAAGAACAAGCCCGTGCCGTCAGCGTGGACAGCCGCGCGATCATCGAGAGCCTGCGGAAGGTGTACGAGGTCAACGCCCTCGCCGATGAGTTGCAAGGCAAGAAGTAAAACCATTCCAGGCGAACCGGCGACGTGAGTCGCCTGGGTAATGACCTACCACAGACTTGTGGTAGGTCGCTGTGTCATCACCCTGTATCTGCTTGTGGCAGACCACCCAGGCGACTCACGTCGCCGGTTCGCCTGGAATTTCCCATGACCCCACGCATTCGACTGGCTTTGGTAGCACACGATCACGTCAAGGCGGAGCTTTTGGCGTGGGTGATCGAACACCGGGAGGCGCTGGCCGCGTGCGATCTCTTTGGCACCGGCACGACGGGGAAACTGATCGAGGAGAAAACCGGGTTGACGGTGTCGCAGTTTTTGTCAGGTCCGCTCGGCGGGGACTTGCAGATCGGGGCTGCGATTGCCGAAGGCAAGCTGGATGTCTTGATCTTCTTTTGGGATCCGCTGACGGCTCAACCCCATGACCCGGATGTGCGGGCGTTGTTGCGGATTGCCGTCGTGTGGAACATCCCGGTGGCTTCAAACCGGGCGTCCGCCGACATGCTCATCACGTCACCGTTGTTGCAGCAAGCCCGCACACTCCGTGAACAACGTCATTTCGGTTGAAGCGGGATCACGGCTCCGGTGCCGTCGGCAGTGATGGTGAGTGCTTCCGTGGCGTTCACAGGAATCGCGGGGCTGATGGCAACGCTCTGGCCGAGTGGGGTAACGCAGTTCATCGTAAGTTTGCCGCTACCCGCATCGAACACCAACACGCGCCCGGTCGGATCCGTCACCACGACTTGCGTACCGGCCACGGTCCAGCCGGTCAATTCCCCGACATCTTTGTTCACCAAATCCGCTTTCACCCATGCCGGTTCCGCTTGGGTGGGATCGAGTGCAACCATGTGCAGGTTGGCGACGGTGTATACGATCCGGGTTCGCCCGTCTGTTGTCACCACGGCCAATTGGTTCGTCGGCTTCCCAACGGGGATCGGGCCTTTTTCCGTGCCACGCCAACGGCGAACCGGGTCGGCGGGTCGGTCCGCGTTGTAGAGGAAAATTGTCCCGGTTACATCGGCGATAGCAAATTGCAAGTTCCCGTCAGCACCCAGCACGGCGGCGGGCATGGCGATCTTGTTCACCAATTCCCACGGCCCGGCGACTTTCGCGGGCTTCGCGTCGGCCTCGGTCGGCCACTTCCATCGCAAGAACTTCCGGCTACCGTCGGTGGCAAGAAACTCATCGGCGTTGATGGCCGTTACCAGACAGAACAGTTCCCCCGCCGCGCCGTCGCCACGCCACAGCGGCCCAACTGACAACTGGCTGTCACCACTGCTAAACCGATACAAATAGCCGTTCACCAGCGGTATCAAAACCGATGCACCGACCACGATCGGCGTTCCCGCGAGTTGGTCCGGGAGTGGCACGACGACATCGGTTTTCAGCGAACCGTCTGCGACGAACCGAAGCCGGATGCGCCGCCCCGCTTTGTCGAGTTCGGGTGTCAGACTCCAGACGGCTTTCCCGTCCGGTGCCGCCGCAATCATCGCCTTGCCGGACGATTCGGGGTAAGGGGCGACAACCACTTTTGCCACGATCGACGGGGCCACGGTCCGTTTGGGGTCGAGGGTCACGGAGTACACGCCGCCGTCTTCGTCGCCGACAATGGCCGTGTTGTTACCCACCGCGACCGCAGGCCCCGCCGGACTGACACCGAGGCGTCGTTGCCAGCGAATTTGCCCCGATTGCAAGTCAAATCCGACCGCTTGTCCGTTCGGCGAACCGCCACTGCGCACGACCACAACGCCAAGGTTCAAGTTAGGCCGAAGCTGTGCCCGATGGATCGGCTCGCCAATTGGCCGACCGGCCCCTTGGGAAATGATGCGTAGCCCGTTGGCCGGGTCCACCGCCGTGCGAAGCCGCAACAGTTGACCGCTCAAGATCACCCAATAAGCGTCCTCCTCCGCCGAGACGACTTGGGAACGGGCGACGCCTTCTTGCTCCGTGACGGGCTTCGGGCCGGGGAGGGTGAACAGCGGTTGATCGGCGTTGCCGATTTGGTTCACGCCGAGGGCCAGAAACGCCCCCGCGTCGGTGGCCACGACGAACCGTTCGCCATCCGACACACCGGGGAACCAGGACCAACCGGGGACAGGGACTTCGGCGGCGCGCTCCGAACTTTCCGCCGCAACACCGGCACCCGCCGCGATGATTTCCTCCGGTCTGGGCAACGCGAACGCCCGCAGTTTCATCGACGTGGGGCCGTCGGTTTGCGTCAGGATCACGTAGCGCGGGCCGTTCTCGTCAACGGGCGAAATCAGCACTGGCTCGCCGCGCAACGAATCGCGGGGATGGTCCGTAATCAGCACCCGAACGCAACGCGGTTGAATCCGCTTGCCGTCGTCGTCTTCACGACCCAGCTCGAAGAGAAACACCCGCTTCGTGTCCCCAGCGACCACCAGCAGGTTCGACCCCGGCTTGTTCGTCGGCATCATCGCCAGTCCGGCACCGATCGGTTGGCGAATGGCCAAATCCCCGATGCGTAATCCGGACGCGGTTTCAAACTCGGCGATAGTTCCGAACGGATCGCTCAGGGCTTGATAAACCCGACCGCCGACCACGAGGGGCCGCCCGAACGGCGCGGCTTCGAGCCGTTGGTACCAGATCGGTTCCCCGGTCCGGGCGATGCGGGCCGTTAGCCCCGGTTGCCCGCCAATGTCCCCGGCGACCAGCACCCAATCTTGATCGCCAATCGTCACCCGCACTGGGACATCGACCACAACCGTCGGCGCCGCGACGCGGGTGCCCCAAAGCAACGCGCCGGTTTGCGAATCCAGCGAGTACAACACGCCCCGCGCCACGGCGAAAACGACATCACTGGCTGCTTCCGGGTTGATGCGCGGTTCTTGCGCACCATTGACGGACGCGGAGAAAAGCACCGGCGGGTACAGGTCGTTCGGCGGCAACCCGGCGACAGCACGCCGCCCGGTGTAGCCGAACAGTTCCCGCAAGCGCCGTTCGGCATCGGCCAGCATTTTCAACGCTTCCGCGTCGGTCGTGAGTTTGTGTTCTTGCAGGGCTTTCTCGAACTCTTCGATGCGGATCGCCGTCGGATCGCTGGTGATGTTGCGAAACGGTGCGAGGACTGTCAACCGATGGCGTTCGGCGGCGAGTAGCTTTGTTAACTCTTCGTACTTCGTCCGTTGGGCGTCGAGGGACACCGTCTGCTTGTCGCGGAATTTGTCCACCACCGGGATCAGGTTTTGCCCCTCGGTGATGGCGTTTTCAAACGCTTCGAGTTCGTCCAACTTGGCCCGGTTGGCGCGGAACGCCAACAGTCGATCGTTGGCGTGATCCGCAATGGTGTCCGTCAACCGCTTGCCGACTTGCACGATGTCCGCCCCGAATCCCGTCTCTGGTAGTGCGAGTGGATCTTTCCCATAGGTCTCCACGAACTGCAGAAAGATCTTCAACCCGGTAAACGGGTTCTCACGGGCCGTCACGGAACCGACCGCGTTTTGGACTTCGCTCAGGCCGGTGAAGAACTGGTACTGGTCGGTCTTGGAACTGTTCGGGTAGTCGGTGAGGAGTTGCTCGTACTTCTTCTGCGATACCAGGAAGTTGCCTTCATCGTAGGCCGTTTTCGCTTCCTCCGCGAGGCGTTGTTCCGTCAGTGCGTAGTAGCGCCACAGGCCAATCCCGGAGCCGAGAACGGTCACCAGGATGCCAAAGACGACGCCGTAGAACACCAGTTTCGGCCACCCGAATCCCCTGCGGCGGCGACGGATGAAGAGTTCCTCTTCCTCGTCATCGTCGGCGAGCCGGGTGAGGGGTGTCGGCATGTTGTTCGGGCTTAAGACCGGAATCGACGAACCGTTTGACGTTGCTCGCGGTGCCGGTGGTGCAACGTCGGCAGCGGTCCAAACGACTTCTTTCGGCCCGGTCGAAGTTTTCGCAACTGGCGTCGCCGACTTCGGACGCGCCTTCGGCGGCGCGTCATCCCGAACCGGCATGAGCAGCGGAATATCATGGGGGCTGGTCGTGTAGGGGCCGCTGGTTTCGAGAGTGGGTGCGCCCAGATCGGAACTTTCGACACGGTCATACGGCTTGTCAGTTGCTAGCAGATCAATCACCGGCACGAAATCGGACACCATGCTGGGAGTGCGTGCCGGCGTGCTACTTGGTACCGGCGGTGGAACCGGGGTGGGGGCTTGTGCGGTGAAAATCTCCCGGCACGAAGGGCAGCGCATCGTCTTGCCCGCGACATCCGGATTCAGTTGAAATTGCGATTCGCAATGGGGGCATTCCACAGTAATCGTCACAGGCTATCCCCGAAGCAGAACGGTGAATCCGCGAGACCTGCTCGCATTCTAAAGTCGCAACGCCCGGACTGGAACGCCGTTTGTCCCGAGTTCCGTCGGGTTCACCAAAATGCCCCGCCACGCACGCACATCAATTCAGCTTGTCGTTAGAATAGGAAATGATTCCAGAATTTAGCTTGCTCGCTTGAACAGGTTGCGAGTACCCTTGTTTTAAGGCTTCTAAAAAGCCCGTCGAAGTGACACAGTTCACGCACGGATTCGCCCGATGCAACCGCTCCAATCAGCACGTGGGTTCCGGACTTTTCTGCACGACACTCAGTCGTTGAGCACTCGCCGCTCTCGGCTCGGGATGTTTACACTCGAAGACCGGCAAGCGGCGGGCAGTTTGATGGACGTGTTGCTAGCCGGTGCGATGGCATCCGATCGGGCGCAACCAATCCCCACGTTAAACGAGAACCCGCGATTAGGTGTCGTGTCGGCTTCGCCGTTACCCGTCATCGCGGAAGTTAACAACGGCGTGGCGTTGTTGGGTCAGACCCATGACGAGTCGGCAAGCGGCCAATCGGCGGCACTGAACCCGCTGGGCACTTTCGCCGGGGAGGGTGGCGGGCAGTTAGTCGGGTTCGGGGATCTTGATGCCGTGTCGAACGCTGCCCCGATTTCGGTTGGTGACTTCCGCGTCGCACCATCGGCGTTTCAATCCCCGAGCGGTCCGGCTGACGAATCGGCATCGCCGCCGTTCGTTCGACCCACCGCGCAGATCGCCCCGCCCCCGCCCGCAACCTCGATGGACTCCAACAACCCATTCGCCGCCCAAGCCGCCGCGTACTTGGCCGCCGTCGGAACGAAGCCGATCACCCCGAAATTCGATCCACAAATCCTGACCTTCTCCGCGAGCAGCTACAGCGGCGGATCGTCTGTTATTCTCATCACGAAAGCGACCGTCTGCGAAGTAGAATATCGTGGCGATGCCGTAATCCGAATTGCCGCCGACCCCGGCACGCCGCAGTACCCGATGACGGGACCGCAATACCGCGATGTTAATGCCGATGGGGTGATCAATCCTAGTGAAGGAGACTTCCAGCTACCTGTTGCCTACCCACGCGGATCGACGGTGGTGGTCACGGCGAAGTTCTATGTCGAAGTGACGGTGATGCAAAATGCGCCGCTTGGCACTGACGTTGTGACTGTCAAGGGGACCAGTCCTAGTTCTGGAATTGTTATCCCTCCGACAACAGCAAGTTGGGATGGGGGAAGCTACGTCACTTTGCCGCCAACAAGCTCCCAGAACAAACTAGAAAGTGATGCGGTAGAATACTACCCAGGGTTTGGGATGGATTGGACGCTCTCGCACAACCAAGCGGGCCAGAGCGGTTTTATTCCCGCCGGTGCCAGCTTCAACGAAATGTACGTAACACTGGCAAAGCCGAGCGTCAACCCTGTGTACCATACCTATCTCCATTTATCGGTGCCGATCTCTGCTTCGGTTCATGCTGCTAACGAGGAGACGGTTATCGCACAGACGTGGAAGACTTTTCAGACAAAGGCGATAACCAACAGGCACATCAATTCCAAATACAACGGCAAACCGCTGACGTATTACGAGCAGTGGAACACTGCTGTTGTCACTTGGCAGGATCTGATTAAGCCGCCCTACGACGGCCAATGCAGCGCCTTCGTGGAAGCGTTCGCCCAGGCGATCCGGCAAGCGGGCGCGGGCACGACACCGATTACCGAATCGTTGATCGTTCCCGTTGCGAACGAAGAACGCATGTTAGTGAAAAAATGGGATTTTCCTGCAAATGCTGGCAATGGTACAAAATATCCATACGTAAATAAACTTGCAAACCCCGCAGTAAATCCAGAGATTGCTCCATTCAACAGCTTTATCCGGTCGAATCCGGCAACTGCCGAGTGGGAATATTTTTGGGGTGCCACTTTCGATGTGTCCGACGACAAGACTGGCGTTGGCGGGCAAAATACTACAAATCCGCTGTCTTTTTTTTGGCACCCACTGGTTTAGGAGTTACGCAGTGGTGTTGTGAGTCGGGTTCTCGAAGTCCCGCAGGGTGGCTATAGTCGCGGGCATGAGCCAGCCCAAAGTCTCCGCGCTTGA
>JAYVXO010000078.1:0-20166 GCA_043785105.1 Fimbriiglobus sp. | reverse complement strand
GCCACGTTGAAACAAGTTGCCGGGGAGTTTCTCCGCGTCAACCGGACGGAAGAATGCTGCATCAACATTATCCGCCAGCATTTCGCGGGGAATTCCGACGAAGAGAAGTGCGCACGGAATGTGATTCAACACGTGATGTGTCGGGAATTGAGCAAGACCAAAAAAGCCACCCTCCACGCCCGACTTGAGTGCGAACTTCACGCGATGTACAACCACCCCGGCGTCGCCCATTAGTCGAGGTGCTTATGCGACGGGGTGGGCGCAGCATTTGGTGGCGGAAGTGTGTCGATTGATCTTCGTTTTCTACCCCAACGGGGTTGTTCCCTTAGCCCAGGGTTGCGGACCGACGGTCCGTTACCCTGGGGAACCCGCACCCAACACCAACAGACTACCTGCGGGTGGGAGAAGCCTCCCAGGGTGGAAGCTTCCCAGGGAAATCGTCGCTGCGCTCCTCAACCCTGGGCTAATGGAACGACCCCCTTGGGGTCGAAACCCCGGTCTCATAACAAATTTCTACCAATATCTGTGGTGCCGACCCTTGGTAAAGTTGACGCCCACCTCCCGGAACGATATGCCAGACCACCTTAAGTCTTCCAGCGTGTGCCGGACCAGAATGCCTTCGAGAGCGAGATGGCGAAGTATTCAGGGCTGGTGACGATCACGTATTCGATGAAACTCTGTTGACCGCCCGCTTGCAGATAGCTGATGAATGCCCGCACGGGGGCAAAGGGGTCGCTACCGGGGGGATTGGGGACGACGGTGTAGTTGCTCGGCGTGTTCTCGTACCGTAACAGGTACTCGAAAAACCAGGCGCGGGTTAAGTGGTAGTAGTATTCATCAACGGTCAACAGGAAGGTTGGCAGCGCAGATCGCACGTCGGGTCGCGTGCGCCAGTAGGTCAAGGCCGCCTGATCCGGGGTACGGCCCGGCCCGAGAACGTCCGCGTACACGGCGTAGATCAACCCGTCGGTCGTGCCGCCAGCGAAGTTGTAATACTCCTGGCTGCTCATCAGGCCGGCAATGATAACCTCTCGTCGTTCGCCGTTCACGAGCCGCGTGACGTGGGGCGCAATTTCGGCAGCGGTCGGGTTCCCGGCGCGGTGGAGGTACGTCCGGTACCAGCTCGTGACCAACATGTTGTTACGTTCGGTCGAGTTCAGCACGATGGTGGCGATGGTCTCCAACGACATCCCGGTTTCGCGTTGCTGTAGCCAGTAGATGGCGTCCGATGCACCGAGTGGCCGCTTCAACACGTCCTTGTAAATGGCCCGCAACCACGTGCCGTCCGTCGTGGTCGTGAGGTAGTCGCTGGTCGTGTTCTCCATTCCCTGGGTCATCAAGCGACGCAACACCGTTTCCTCAGTCACGCCACGCCGCAGGTCGAAGGCCGCCGCGAAGAGGCTGTCGGCTGGCGCCGTTGCAGTGCCACCGAATCGGTAGGTGGTGTACCACTGTTGAACTAGGTTTTGGGTGTATTCCTTAGACAGCAAGAAGCCGATCGCCACTTGCGGTCGGGTGAGTTGCCCCGCGTTCAGGGCGTTCGCCCAGCCCGCGACTTCGCCCGCACTCGGCGTGCGGCCCAGCACGCGCTGGTACAGGTAGGTCGTCCAGGTGGAGTTCGTTGCCGACGCCGGGCCGGTGGGGCCAGACTTGTTGAACGCTTCTTGTGAGCCGAGGACGTTGGAGATCCCAGCGGCGAACGTGTTGCCCTGGGTCAGGAAGTTCAACCACGTATCCAGACCGCCTTGATCCGCCGTGCGGTCCAAGAACCGCGTGTACCAACTGCGGATTTCCCGGTAGCGGCCTTCGACACTTCCGATGATTCCTTGCGTTGGGGCGTCGAGTCCAGGGGCATGACGGATTGTCGTGCCCCAATCGGCAATCAGCCCACGCGCTCCGGCCGCATCGCGGCCGAGGTAGGTGGCCAACTTCGTTAGGTAGTTCGTGGCGAAGGCGTTCGAGCGTAAAACAATATCTCCGGTCGCGTCCCCACGGGAGGCGACCCAAGCCGGTGTGATCGTGGACGCCGGGAGATCAAAGAAGCGCAAGGAACTGGGGCCCTTCGGCGGCCCACCCGAGATCGTCCCGTTCCCCATGATTGCGAGTTGGAGCGTGCCGTCTCCCTTGAAGTTGCCGATCGCGGGGGAGTTCAAGTAAATCCGTTCAAACCCATTTTCGACGAAGCTGTTCCACGTGTTGGCTCCGGTCAGCCCGTTAAAGGCCCGAACTTGGGAATACGTGAGTTGAATCACGTCCAGGTGACCGTCGCCGTCAATGTCCGCGACGAGCGGGGCCGCGAAAAGTGGCGTGTCGAACGCCTGGGTCTTCCAGAGTAAAGTCCCGTCGGCTTTGATCGCGTGGATCTGGCCGGAATAATCCCCGATGATGATTTCCGGAATGCCGTCGCCGTCCAGGTCGGCCACGGCAGGCGGAGACGGCGTGCGAAAGTTTCCGGTATTCGGACCCGTGATGTACGGCCACCCCGGTAGGTCGTTGCCGTTGGAATCTAGCCCGTTGACCTGGTTGCCAGGAAACGGCACGCCGTTCAAATTGACGAAGTTGATCCCGGTACCGGCGAAGATTTCGAGCTTGCCATCTCCGTTGATATCAACCAGGACGGGCGAGGATTGGCCGATCTGACCGACGTGCTTCGTCCACTTGCGACGCCCCTCGCCGGACAACGCGACGATATTCCCACCGGCATCGTAGGCCGCGTTCTGACTCGCGTCGCCAGACATCACAACATCGTTCCGGCCGTCCCGGTCAATGTCGCCGATGGCCACTCCGGAAAGAACCGTGTCATCGTCAGAAAAACGCCACATCAAAGTGCCGTCGGCATGGAACGCCGTCACGTTGTGGTTGAACGAGGTCGCGACAATCTCCGGGATGCCGTCGCCATCGAGATCCCCGGCAGCCAAGTGACCGTAAATCTGGTTCGACAGGTTCGCCTGGGGGTCAAGATTGTCCGGTACATCGACCGTTGCTGGCCACCCTGGCAGCTTCGCGCCGGTGCTCGCGTTCCAGGCGAACACCCGCCCGTCCAAGCCCCCGACGAAAATCGCCTTCCCCCCAGGCAACGAAACAACCAATGGCGTGGTGTGCAGTTCCGGCGGGTTAACCCCGGTGTCGTAGGTTCGCAACAGTGTGAAGACGGGGTTCGCAACAGTACCGCCACCCCACTTGTATGCCACGACTTTGCGGTCCCCCGTCACGGTAATCAGTTCGTCCCCCGGTACGCCGTCAACATCGGCGAACACCGGCGAGGGCGTGAACGAGTTGCCGTCGCTGTAATCCCAGGTGCTGTTGGCACCGCTCAACGTGATCGGGCTGGCGACGTTGCCCAACAGTACGGGCAAGGCCGGCACGATCCGGTCGTCGAGTTGTTCCAGGGCGAGAGACTGACGCGGTCGGGCTTTCGGGGTGGCTTGCATGGGGTTCCAGAGCAGATGCGGTGAGTAAGAACAACCGTTAAAACTATAACAACCGAACCAACGTAGTCAACCAGCTAATAAACAAGCAGGGCGGATTGTGTTCCGAACACGACCCGTCCTGCTTGTTTCAAAATACCAATCTGAGCAGAAGCTATTCGATCAGCGTCACTTGCACGCCGCTTTGGAAAATGCGTTCCAAGCACGTTCGCAGGGAATCAATCCGGCCTTGGTACGGTCCGGTGATGATTTGCGCGGGTGGTATCCCGGTATCGCCAGCCGCCGAGGTTCCCCCCCGCTTTTGCAAATTGAGTAAGAACGCTCGGGCTTGCGGTTGAAAGGTGGCGGTTGGCGTGGAGAACAAATCCCCGAAGCCGATGGCGTACACTTTGGCCGGGCTACTCGGCGTGGAAAGGCCACTGGTTCCCGTAGTCGTTGTGGCCATCGGAGCTACGATTTGGTCCACCACTGCCAACGCGGGATTAATAGCTCCTGCCGCTCCGTTCCCAGGACTTCCGGCAAAGGGGTTGGTGACGTTGTAGTAGGAGTTGTACCCAGCCGCGACGAAGGCGAGCGCACTGTAGGAGTTCGGCACCCCGTCGGTTTCAAAGATCACAATCTTCGACGCACCCCGTCGGCCGCGACGGTCCGCGTCGATGCGCTGGGTCGCCCACGGAGCCGGCGGCAACGGCCGCAGCGGCGCCGGACCCGCCGTCAGGATGTTGTACGCCATTGCCAGGCCCGTGTTGGGGTCGGTACCGCCTTGAGCATTTGGGATATTAGAACTGCCCCGATAGCCCATGCCGGCAGTAAACGCTCGGAATTCTTTCGTCGGGTTGAACACGTCACCGGGTGCGTCGATCATTGTCTGCGGATAGAACAGGGCGGCTTTCAACATGCCCCAATCTTGGCTCAGTGCGACCGAGATATAGCCGTAGGATCCGTAGCTGAAATAGGCCATCCCCACGGAGTCGTTGGGGTGGTTATTGCGGATGTCGTCCAACGCCGAGTTCATCCCGGCTTTCAGTTGCCAAGTTTGCGATTCATGCGTCGTGCCAGCCCAGGCATTGCTAGTACCAACAGCCAGGAAACCCATCATGCTAATCGGCCCAAACCAGAATGGGGCGCGAGGGCGGCTGGGGTTGTCCAGGTAGTGCATGTACGGAGCGGGATCGGCTGGGTAAATTACCCCAGCACTATCTAGGTCGTAGGGCGCCGTGGGATTGTTCTGGTAGATCCCAGGCGTCGAGCCTTCCGGCCAACCGTTGGTCTCGGCAATGGTGATCTGGGTGCCCCGGAGAACAAAGTCGATGTAGTTCTTCCAGAACTGCTTGTCCGTTTTTTCATCCGTCGAACCGACTGCGGTATTCACATCATTGGGGATCGAGGAGTAGTACAAGATGCGACCGGCACGCAGGTTCGGTGGCAACGCCATTGGCGGCGTTTTAAGCCATTGTAGAACAGCGGCGTAATTGATGTTCCCACCACGCAACGTGTTGCCGTTGCCATTCCTCAATAGGACTTTGTTGATGCTGCCGGTGTTGTTGTCACCTGTCAACGTAAGAGCAGTATTATCGCTTCTTAAGAAGAACCGCCGGCGCCAATCGGTCGTAGCCGATCGGGGGTCAGGCGGCCAGGTGTAGAACGTCTTGCCCCAGTAGCCTGGCCCCATCGAGTAGCCCTGGAACGTGCTACCCGTTCGCAAAGTGGGCCGCCACGTCGCTTTGATTGTGGAGATGTTGTTATTCGTGTTCTTGTCCGGACCTTCGTGCCGCCACAGACTCGCCGCAATGTCGTAATCCCAGCGCGGATCCCAGTCGGTGGGGCGAGTGGCCACATAGTCCGCAACGTTCAGGTCGTAGCCGTAGCGTTCCCAGGTGGCATCGCGGAAGTTCGTCCAGTCTCGGATTGAACCTAGAGCCGCTTGAGGTGCGATCCCGTCAAACGTATTCACGATACCTGTGGTCACTGGGTTTGTCCCAGTCGCTGTGGTCGAGGGTGTCAGCGCACCACCCGTGTAGTTGATCCAGCCGAGGTAGTCGGCCAAGTTTGCGGCGGCACCCGTTGCTAATGTGGGATCCCAACCGGCGGTACGGTTCGCGGCCACTTGTTCCGCCCCCATTTTCCGGGCGAAGCGATCGCCGAGGTAACCGACGTGGGATTGATCTTCAAACGTCTCGGGTGTGGGGTAAAGAATGTAGGTCGTTCCTGTGTTGGTGTAAGACCAACTGCTGTAATCGTAGGTCGGAGCAATGTAATTGTCCGGGTCACCTGCTGTACCGGGCGCCGGATCCCAGTGGTGAAATGCACGCGGCAGCGGGGTTGCCGGAGCAACAGCCGCCATGTTCGGGGCGATGACGGTTTGTGTCACAGTCGGGTTCGTGAGGTTGTCCGTAACGTACATAAAATCTTGCACACTCGGTGGGCCACCAGCCGTGGGCACAGTGTAGTTCGTCGGGGCGTACAGTTCACCAGTACCCGAGACGAAACCTTTTGAGGTGAAGAACGGGTTGTGCCGACCCGAAGGGGCACCGCCAACGTTCGTCCCGATGGTCGGGTCGTTAACCGTATAGCCGGTGTAGCGTTGGTAGTGGCCCATTTGCGGGTAGACGGGATCGGCGCTCATGTAGGCGCCGTTCGCCTGAGTCTGGGAACCGAACCGCATGGAGCCGGTCAAGTCCATCACCACCGCAAGGTCGCGCGGCCGGTGAACCGCCACCGCGCGGGCACCCGTGCTGAGGCTCACCGGGCCACTGCCGTTGCTTAAATTGATGACGTTGCCGAAGAACATCGGCTGGTTCGTTTGTATTGTGACCTCGGTCGCGGTCCAAGACCGTCCTGCCGGAAGACTACCGGGATAGGTCACTTCAAACTGTTGCGTCACGGTGTTGTAGTCATAAAGGCCATAGCGAATGCTTTGAATGTTGGCGGACGTGAAATTCGTTGCCAAGTTCACGTTGTTACCGATCTCGTACTGGGCCGCCGTCAAGGCGTTCGACTGGTTGTTGTTGACACTCGTCGGCTTGTTGTCCAAGTTTCGCGTGGAAACCAACGCCGCCGAATCCGCGGCATTCTGGCACTGCGTCCGGCTGACGACCAAAATTCCCAGGTCGATGGACAGCGCAACGAACGAAAAGAGGCCAATGATTAGCAACGCCAACATGGGCGCAATTGATCCTGACCGACGAAACCGAGGCAAACGATGGGTCGTCATGACGAGTCCCGATAAAGGTGAACGGAAACACAATAAATGATGATGTTGAACAAACCCGCGCGTATCAGTTGTGCCAAGCAGTGGACTGGCACGCTGTTACCCTTCACTACCCATTAAGCAGACCGTGTTGACGGGGATCGGGTTTCCCATCATCAAGAAGGTCGGCAAGATCGGGTTGTAATACCCCACGATTTGAATGCCAATTCGCTCCGTGAACACCGCGTTGTTCCACGTCCCGGTTGCCGCCGATTGCAACTTCGGCTTAATCACGACGGGATCGCTGAAGAGCAAGTTGGTATCCGCCGGGAACACCCGCACCTGGAAACTGGCAATGGCGTTGTTCGTGCCCGCTGCACGGTCCTTCAAGTAAGTTTCGAGAAACGGCACGTTGAACATGGGTCGGGTTGGGTCAAACGCTGCCTCAAACGTCAGCGCCGGTCCGGCGTGGACCGTAAACGGCTGACTTGTTGAATTCCCTGCCGACACCACGGCATAGCGGGCGGCATCGCGGGCGGCATTGGTGCTAATTTGCAAGATGAAGATGTAGCGGCAGTATTCAAAGATGCCGAACATGAACAGCAAGAAAACGTTCAGCACGATTGCCACTTCGACAAGTGTGGTCCCGCGACGGCGAGTCGAACGTCTAGGGCTATGAAGGTGCATTAGAATTTCTCCGGGGAGTGATCGAATTACCAGGCCGGGATGGTTGTGTTCACTTGAAACGGGTCGTCCACCATCATGCGCCATTCGACCGTGTACTCGATCGTGGGCGGGTTCACGAGGCCGAATTCCAACCACCGCACTTTGGGGAACGGAATCGAAACGTGAACGATAAACCGTTGATTTTTCACGCCTTGCTTGGGGTCGATGGCACCCACGATTGCCGTCGGTGGCCAATCGACGAACTGGAAATCGACCGTGACGTCCGCCCAGGTCAGGTTCGTTAGCCCGGCCCCGGCCAGAGACTGGACCACGGCCGCCTTGACGTTCGGCTTGAACGTGGGGTTTGACGCCGGCGCGATTTGATAGTCGATGTCGGTGTAGGCCCCGGACTGACTGATCGTGTGGCCTTGGCTGGCAAGGCGTGCGCCTTCCCGGGCCGCATTGCTAACGATCTGTTGGACCTGGATCGCGCGGCCCATTTCCCAAATGCCGAGCATGAGCGGGAATACAATTGCCGTCATGACGATGGCAAACTCCGCGATCGCTGCCCCAGGACGGCGAACCCGATTGTGTAGCCGGCGGATCATGTTTGACCTCACCCTTCTCAACGAAAGAGCAATGAAAATACCCGGAGGCTGTAACGCTCCGCACAAAGCTAGAACACAGAGTTCGGAATGGGGAATTTTGACCCGGAAATGCGGATTCGGCTGTCGGAAGTTTCGACACCCTGGGCAAAGATCGTGTTCTACATTAACTTGTGATTCCACGACGGCACCCCGCCCGTCGTGCCCGTTCCAATTGGCACAAGGCCCCGGCACCATGCCGAAGCCCGCAACACTCCGCGATTTGGTCAAAATCATCCACGGCAGTCGTCTCATCGACGAAGCCCGGTTGGTGACTTTTTTGCGTACCCTGCGGGACGCCAAAGTCGGGCGGGTCACGCAAGACGATTTATTGGTGCGACTGGTGACCGCCGGCCACCTCACGCCGTTTCAAGCCGGTCAACTGGCGGTGGGGAAGTGGCGCGGCTTCGTCATCGGATCGTACCGACTGCTCAACAAAATTGGCAGCGGTGGAATGGGTCAAGTCTATCTGGCTCATCACCAGTCAACAGGCCGCCCGGTTGCCATCAAAGTCTTAAACGCCCAACTGGTTCATGACCCCGCCGCCCGCGTCCGCTTCACCCGTGAAGCCCAAGCGGCGGCGGCCATGACGCACCCGAACATCGTGCGCGTGATCGACGTGGACGCGGACGCCACGCCGCCGTTCTTGGTGATGGAGTACATTGACGGCCTGAGCTTGCAGGCGGCCGTTGCCACGCACGGGACGCTGTCCGTCGGCTGGACGGCGCATTGCGGCCACCAGATCGCGCAAGGGTTGCAAATGGCCCATCAATTCAACCTCGTTCACCGCGACATTAAGCCCGCCAACGTCCTGATGGACCAGTCCGGGCAGGTCAAAATTCTCGACCTGGGTATCGCGTTGATTGGCAACGACGAGGTGCCGACGACGAACCCGCCGGACCGCTTAATCCTGGGCACGGCGGACTACCTCGCACCGGAACAGGCGCGGGATAGCCAGGCCGTTGACACCCGCGCGGACCTGTATGCAATGGGCGGAACGCTTTACTTTCTGCTCACCGGCCAGCCGCCATTTCCGGACGGCAACGCCCAGATGAAGTTGGCCCGAAAACAAGCCGCCGACCCGATCGCCGTCGAACGACTCCGGCCCGACGTGCCGCACGATTTCGCCGCCGTGGTTCACAAGCTGCTCGCCAGAAAACTAACCGAGCGCTACCAAACCCCGACGGAAGCCGTTGAAGCCCTCGCCCCCTTTGTCGCGCCGGACACGTCCTGGCTTGCGAAACTGTTCTCCTCGACACGCTGCACGGTCTCGGATCAAGCGCACAGCCCCACGTCGGTGAATCTTCCCCAAGCGAGTGCATTCAACGCCGATTTCCATCGTGCGCACAGGGATTCGGGCCACCGTCCGACAGCGAGCGATCAGACCCACGGTCAACGCGATAGCTCCCAGTTACCTCCGGCTCACTTGGGGAACGCACTCCGACCCACGCCGTTGCCACAGTCACTGACTACGATCTCGCATGACGCCGTGCTAAACGAAGATCAGGCCACCGTGGAGATTTCCAACCCGGAATCGGTCGATGACTTGCCGGTGACAATGCGACTCCAAGACGCACCGTCTCGGGCGGTTCCCACGTCCCGAGTTGGTGTGATCGGGTTGACGATCCTCGCAATCGTTGCGGGGGTCGTCGTCGTGGTTCTGGTTTCGGCTATTTTTTAAGCCGTGTTCTATACTCCTGCGACAACGCCCAACCTCGGATCTTCCAGGCCCATTATGCCGCCGCCTGCCAGTACTGATGAGCTTCTCGATCGGATCCGCCGGAGTGGGTTGGTCCCGGTGGACGATCTCGACTTCTTTGTGGCCGACCTTTCGGACGCACCTGTGGGGGGGTGGACCCCGCCGGACGTGCTCGACAAACTCGTCGCGTTGAACTACCTGACGTTGTTCCAAGCGGACCAGATCGCGGGGGGGAAGTACAAAGGCTTCGTCCTAGGCAGCTACGTGATCCTGGACAAAATCGGCGTCGGGGCGATGGGCCAGGTCTTCCTCGCGGAACACGCCGCCATGCGTCGGCTCGTGGCGTTGAAAGTGTTACCCGGACCCGTCGCCGAAGACACCGTCTCTCGGGAACGTTTCTTCCGGGAAGCGCGTGCCGCTGCCGCGCTCAATCACCCGCACATCATGCGCGTCTTCGATTTGAACCGCGAAGGCCGGTTGCTCTATTTGGTGATGGAGTTTATTGAAGGCCTCAACCTAACGGACTTGGTCAGCAAAGGCGGGCCGTTGCCGGTGGCCGCAGCGGTGGACTACATGCGGCAAGTGGCATTGGGCTTGCAAGCGGCCTCTGAAAAAGGCTTGGTCCACCGAGACATCAAGCCGTCGAACATTCTCGTGGACCGCGACGGGTTCGTGAAAATCCTCGACCTGGGGCTTGTCCGGTCCGAAGCCGATGTGGACTCTCGCCTGACGGCCCAGTACGGCAACACGATCCTAGGTACGGCCGATTACCTTGCCCCAGAGCAAGCGGTCGATAGCTCCAACGTGGACATCCGCGCCGACATTTACGGCCTCGCTGCGACCCTCTATTACCTGCTGGCCGGGCACCCAATGTTCCCGACCGGGCGGACCGCCCAGAAGCTCATGTGGCAGCAGTGGAAAGACCCCGAACGGATCACCACGTTACGCCCGGACGTGCCGGAAGCGTTAGCCGATTTGATCCACAAGTGCCTTGCCAAGAAGCGCGACGATCGCCCCGAGACGCCGCAAGTCGTGGTTGATGCGCTGGCCGAGTGGTCTCAAACGACGCCACTGAACGCCGAGTATCTGTCCCCGGTCCCGCACCGCCGGTGGATGAACCGTGCGGATTCCACGGCAATGAGTTCCGGCGTGCAGCTCGATAGTAACAGCATGAAAAGCGGCCGGTTGAAAACCGAGACGCGCACGAACCTTCAGCACCCGTCAATCAGTGCAACACCCCGACCCGTTGGCACTGTGTTCGCCGATCGGATGCGTCCGGTGGCAGTGCTAAATCCCCCGCCGAGTGCGCACATCAAACGCGAACCCCGCAGTGAACGGCGGCCCACGCTTCCCTCGACAAACCAATCAGTCGATCAGGCCACGCTTCCGACCGTTGTTGAAGAAACAAGTGCGTTGCCGATTACCCAACTGTTGGCCCGCAGGGTCATTTTCAGGGCAGTGCAACCTGTGTCGGAACCCGAAATCGTCATGGCCACAGCCAGACCCATGCTATCGCAGTCTCCGGCACGAATGCTCGCGCTCTCGATTGGGTTGGGGTTGCTTATCGGGGCCGCCGTGGTGGGGGCGGCTTCGCTCACACTTTGGATGAAGTAGTATCGAGTGGGTGTAACCAAATTCTTAGGGCGGCCTAGAGCATTTTCGATATCATTCAGGCGGTTTTTGTTAACCCGACGCGCCAGCGAGGGGTCCGGTCGGGACGATCCCGCCCCGGTCCGTCATGCCGAACAACGTTGGTACGGCGTGGAGTTCGTTTCGGCAGACCCCTCGCTGGCGCGTCGGGCTAACCGGGACGCAACAAGGAAACTGAAAGTGGTCTAGAACCGCATTCACCACAGCGGGCACGGAGAGCCACAGAGAGAACCAATACAACGTCTTTCTTCTCCGTGGTTCTCCGTGCCCTCTGTGGTGAATAATTCTTACAACCCCCAGAAAATTTCGTTACACCCAACCAGTTCATCGAACCCGTCCCTTCTGGGGTTTTAGTCCAGTCGTGGCGTTGGTTGTGACGAATTAAACAATCTAGTGGGGTTACGCTGTTCGTATTGAGACCTGGTTATGGCTTCGGTTACTACCGCGTTGCAACGAGCGGATACTGTCAATTATTGGGCGGATAGCAAATGTGCGAAGGCATTCTGGAGCCAATCGGAGCTACCCGTCTTTCAGCAGTTAGTCGCGGACACGATCGGGTTGGCAGCGCCCCAAGCGGGGGAACATTGGCTCGATCTGGGGTGCGGGGGCGGGACGCTGACCCGCGCAATTTGTGACGCGACCCAGGACAAAATCGGGTCGGTTCTCGGTCTCGATTACTCGGCGATCAACTCCACGCCATACGAGAAAATGGCCCGCGAACGCAACGCAGTGGACCGAATCCGGTTTCAATGCCACGATTTCAGCAGCGGTCTTGGAACACTTGCCGATCAGAGCTTCGACCATGTCATTTCCGGTCTGTCAATCAGCTACGCTCAACATTACGACGTGACACGTCGTGAATGGACGCAGGAAGCCTACGACCACTTGCTCCGAGAAGTCGCACGGGTTTTGCGACCGGGCGGACGGTTTGTGTTTAGTGTCAACGTGCCGGAGCCGTCGTGGTGGGTAGTCGGCTTTCGGTCACTGGTCGGCGGGGTCGTTCGGTCCCCGAATCGGCTACAGTTTCTCAAAAATTCTCTGCGAATGATGAAGTATGGCAAATGGTTGAAGCAGGAGGCCCGAAAAGGTCGATTTCATTACTTGCCGTCACAAGCCATCACTCTGAAGCTGCAACAAGCTGGCTTCGGCGTTGTGAGCCACACACTGAGTTACGCTCGCCAAGCTTACATCTTTCATGCCGTGGTGGATCCAGCCCATGATCGGTAAAACAGTCCCGCTCTCGTTGCCTCGGCGATTCGTCTGAGATCTGGTCAGTGTCGCAAAGCACTTCCCCACGGTTCCCGTCCAGCGGACGTTTTCACTCGGTAACTTGACGGAAGCCCGATTGGCATCGGCGTTGAAGCCCAGTTGGCCAACGATCTTCACCTTGGCCTACGCCCGAGTTGCGGCGGCCACTCCGGAACTCCGTCGGTTCTACGTCGCCCTGCCTTATGCCCGGCTGTATGAACTCCCGACGAGCGTCGCTTCGATTGCCATCGAACGGGAGTATCGGGGGGAGAGATGTGTGTTCGTCGGCAAACTGAGAAGCCCTGAACTCCTCAGTTTAGCCGAGGTGCAAGCGTCGATCAACCACTTGCAAACTGCGCCAATCGAATCAATCAAAGACTTCCGGCGGGCACTTCGACTGGCAGCCTTCCCGAGCTTGCTACGCCATCTGGTTTGGCGACTGGCTTTGAATTGGCCACGCCAACGGGCCAACTACTTCGGAACGTTCGGCGTCTCGGTATACTCCTCCCTCGGGGCCGAATCGCTCCACCCGATTGCACCCTGTACCACCGTGTTAACGTATGGGGTGATTGATAACAATGGCCAAGTTCCGGTTCGGCTGATCTATGACCACCGCGTGATGGACGGTGCCACCGTTGCCCGCGCGCTGAACCGGCTTGAGGCCGAACTGAACGGCTCGATCTTGCAGGAATTGCGCGGGTCAAGCCGGATGAAACGGGCTGCGTAGTCGAGCAAGAATGTATCGGGCTTTGTTGTCAAATCGACGGTTTTCAATTGCTAGGTCTAACGACTTATTGACTGGGTACGTAAAGTGAAGGGTATGTCACTGCGCGTCACCAATTTGCGGCTGCCGGTCGAAGAACCGGAAGCGAATTTACCCACCCACCTTGCCCGTGCCATCGGCGTGCCGACGACCGATCTGGCACGCTGGCGGATTCTCCGCAAGAGCCTGGATGTCCGCGACAAACGGCATTTGCGGTTCGTTTACAATTTTGAAGTCGAGCTGCCGGCGGAGGAACTCGGGGCGCTGTACTGCACCGGGGACAACCCGCAGCCGATTGCCCAAGTCGAACTCTTCGACGAACCGCCGTTCGAGATGCCCCCGCCCGGCGTCGAGGCCATCCGCGAACGCCCCGTCGTGATTGGCTCCGGTCCGGGTGGGTTAGTGTGCGCGTATTTCCTGGCGCAGATGGGGTATCAACCGATCGTGCTGGAACGCGGCACGCAAGTCAGTGATCGCATTCGGGATGTGAAGAAGTTTGACGAAGGCGGCGCGTTTGAACCGGAGAGCAATTACATTTTCGGTGAGGGCGGCGCGGGGACATTTTCCGACGGCAAACTGACTTGTCGCGGCAGTGGTCCGGACGTGATGCGCGTGCTGGAACTGTTTGCCGAGTGCAAAGGCCAACAACCCGGCAAGCCGAGCATCCTGTACTACCACCGCCCGCACTTGGGTAGCAATCGGCTCCCAGCAGTCGTGAAGTCGATCCGGCAAAAGATCGAGGGCTTCGGCGGGGACGTGCGGTTTCACACCAAGGTGGAAGACTTGGTCTACGACGAGTCCGGTTTGAAAGGCGTGATGACTTCGTCCGGGTTCATCCCCACGTCGTTGGTCGTGCTAGCCATCGGCCACAGCGCCCGCGACACCTACGAGATGTTGGCGCGGCGCAAGGTGCCGATGTCGGCGAAGGCGTTTCAATTCGGCGTGCGGGTGGAGCATCCTCAAGATGTCATCAACGAAGTGCAATACGGCCCGAAGGCGGCCAAGTACGAAGACACCCTCGGCAACGCGGACTATTCGCTCGTCGCCCACGGCAAGCATGATTTGTTCACGTTCTGCATGTGTGCGGGCGGGTACATCATCCCGAGTGTGTCGGAGGAAGGCTACTTCTGCACGAACGGGATGAGCTTGTCGAAGCGTGATTCCCCGTATGCCAACAGCGGGCTGGTCGTCACCGTGCCGATCGAGGCGTTTGAAGGAACGGATGTCCTGGCGGGGGTGCGGTTGCAGGCGAAGTACGAGAAGAAGGCGTTTGAAATCGGGCGCGGCAAGTACGCCGCTCCGGTTCAAAGCGCCCGCGACTTCCTGGCGGGTCGAACCCCGCAAGCCGCACCCAAGTGTAGTTACCCGCGCGAAACAATCGGCGTGGACTTACGCGAACTCCTGCCGCCCGTCGTGGCCGAAGCGGTGAAGCACGGGTTGCCGCAAATGGACCGCCGCTGGCAGGGACGGTTCCTGGCCGATGCCGTGCTGGCCGGTCCGGAATCGCGGGGCAGTTCCCCCATCCGCATTGATCGTGACAGCACCACCCGCGAATCAACTGGCGTGAGTGGTTTGTTCCCCGTCGGCGAAGGGGCGGGCTACGCCGGGGGCATCGTCAGCGCCGCCGTTGATGGCCTGCGCACCGCAAAAGCCATCGTCGCGCGCTACGCCCAGCTTGTGAAGAGATAAGTCTGTTAAGTTCTGGTGAAAATTACGCCTTTCCACTGGCATCCAGCGCCGAAACCGTTGATGCTGTGCAAACTACACCGCGTTGCAATTCGTATCTCTCCCCCCACAGGTTCCTGAACATGAAACGTGTGCTGCTTCTCGTCACAGTCGGCGTGCTGGTTCTCGCTGCTGCTGTGTACTCTCGCCAACAACCCGCTGACGGTACGGCTCCGACCAACATTGGCACGACGCAACTGAAGATCACCCAGGAAGAGAAAAATCCCTGGACGCATCTCAAGCTCAACAACCCCGCCGATCAGTTCCAGTTCGTGGTCATCTCCGACCGGACCGGCGGGCATCGGGCGAAAATCTTTTCGCAGGCGGTGAACCAGATCAACTTGTTGCAACCCGAATTCGTGATGTCCGTCGGCGACCTCATTGAGGGGTACTCGACCAAGCAAGAACGAATCGACGCCGATTGGGCGGAGTTCGATAGTTACATCAAAAAGCTCGAAATGCCGTTCTTCTACGTGCCCGGTAACCATGACCTGACGAACAAGGAACAGGTCAAAGATTGGGGCGGGCGGTACGGCCGGAAGTATTACCACTTCATCTTCAAGAACGTGCTGTTCCTGGCGATCAACTCCGAAGACCCGACTAGCAAGGTTTCGGACGAGCAAGTCGCGTACTTCAAGAAAGTGCTTGAAGAAAATCCGAACGTGCGGTGGACGCTTGGCTTCGTGCATAAGCCAATGTGGACCGCGTCGGACCTCGACAAGAACGGCTGGGGCGCGATGGAAAAACTACTCGCCGGACGGAAGTACACGATGTTTTGTGGCCACGTTCACCGTTACCAAAAGTTCGTCCGCAACGGCATGAACTATTACCAACTCGCCACGACGGGCGGCGGTAGTCGGTTGCGGGGCGTGAAGTTCGGGGAGTTCGATCACGTTGCGTGGATCACGATGAAAAATGACGGGCCGTTGATTGCCAACGTGATGCTCGAAGGCGTGTTGCCCGAAAATTTGCAGGTCGCGGACAGCGACGAAAAGGGCGTCGCCCGGAAACTGCTTCCGACCGTTCCCGTCAGAGGCAAGGTACTTCTTGATGGCGCGCCCACCGCAAATGCGACCGTGCGGTTCTACACCAAGGGGATGACCGAAGGAACATTCAGCTTGGTTTCCGAAGGTCTCACCGAATCCGACGGCACGTGCCTGATGAGTACCTACAAGGGGTTCGACGGCACCCCCGTCGGTGAGTACGTCGTCACGATTGCCCAATACGTCGATCCGTCCGCCGAAACCGCGAAGCCGAAAAACTTGATGCCCGAGAAGTACGCCGCCCCGAAAACCACCCCGCTAATTGTGAAGATCACGGAAGACGGCAGGAATGAACTGACGTGGGATTTGATGAAGTAATTGGGTTTGGCAAATGTTGATATGGGTGGCAGTTCCCAGGGTTTCACCCTGGGCTAATGGAACGACCCCGTAGGGGTCGAAAACCAAGAGATGTTCGATCACCCCAAAAATTGCAAGAGCTGAAATCAGTACACGTTGTTCAAGTGTGGGAAGTACATCACTCCCCACACTCCACTCTCACACACTCCACTCTCACACACTCCACTCACTTCCCGCTCGCGTGCAGATCGAAGCAATGCAGCTTGTCCTGGTCGCGGATGAAGAGCATGCCGTTGGCGATCGTGGGGTGCGGCCAACTGGCTTTGCCACTGGGTTGGGGGATTTTGAAACTGGAGACGAGGGTGAACTCTTTCGGGTCCGCTTTCACGAGAGCAATCACGCTATTCTGATAGCGGTAGTACAGCATCCCATCGGCGTAAGCAATCGCTGCGGAGCCATCGCCACCTCCCGCGCCCCGCGTTTCTACCCAGTTGATCGCGGCAGTCTTGAAATCAACTGCCGCCGGTTTGCCCTGGTTGTGTCCGTTCCCGAAGTAGATCGTATCGCCGACCGCGACCATGCCGCCGTGGTGGTTTTGGAGTTCGCCACTTTTGTAATACTTCAACTCTTTCACGCTGACGGTGTCGCCTTCGACCGTCATTTTCAACAGTGCCGACCCGCCGTCGCCGTAGCCCGTCGAACAGAACACGAGGTCGCCCTTCACAAGCGGGCTGGGGATGTTGGCGGTGCCGTTCATGATGCGGTTGTATTGCCACAACAACTTGCCCGTCTTCGCGTGAACGGCAATCACTCCGCCGGATTTGCCGAGCAAATTGATGTACATCGGCACGCCGCCCAGTTCCGCTTTGATGGGCGATGCGTACCCGCTGGCGTTCCCCGGATTGGCGACCGGGGTTTGCCAAATCAGTTCGCCGGTCTTCGCATTCAGGGCCACCATTGCCGCCGACTTGGACGCGGGCGTGCCAATAACTTTGCCGTCATCCACGAGAACCGATTCGCTGTAACCCCAGTTTTGCACACTGCCGCCGAAGTCCTTGGTGTAACTTTTCTTCCACACGAGCTTCCCGTTCGTGGCGTCAAGACACGCCAGTGTTCCTTCCATGCTGACCACGTAAACCAACCCGCTAGCGTAAGTCGGCGTGCTGCGAGTGCCTTCGTCGTAGCCCACTTTTTTCGCTTCCGAAAAGGGCGTGGACCATTTCAAATCGCCGGTCTTTTCGTCCAGCGCCCAGACGTGCTCTTGGTTGTCACTCATCTTGCCGGACCCATAAATCACCCCGCCGACCACGGAGACCGTACTGTAACCGCCGCCCAGATCGGTCTTGGTCCACAACTTCGGCGGGCCATCGGCGGGCCACTTTTGTAGTAAGCCTTTTTCAGTAGAAGAGCCGTCACGGTTCGGGCCACGGAACTGCGGCCAATCGCCGGGGGCTTGTTTCAAGTCGGCTGCGGGGGCGGCGAGCAGCGCCGCGAGTATCCAAATCATCGAGTTCATCTCCAAGTTGTTCACAATAGGGTGTAGACGGCAGTCACGAACAGTGTAGACAATCACTGGAATGCCGGGAAGTTAGCGCATGGGAAAAGCAGAACCGGAGGCCATTTGGTCTCCGGTTCTGCTTTTCAATTTAGCGGATGCGACCACCGATCCACACGCCGGATGGCGGTGGCGGGCGGTAATAGTATGGCGAGTAATACGGTTGCTCGTAGACGACGACGGGTTGCGGTTGTTGCACGATCACGGTTCGGGGTTGCGTCACGACTCGCGTCACGGGACGGTTGCGGCTGGCCATCATTTCTTGAATCACGCGGTCCGACACGCCGTTGGCCGTCAGGTACTGCAAATCGCCGGGCGACAGGTTGTACTGGCTGTTCGTGGTGCGGATGTACTGAATCAAGATGTCATCACTGACGCGGCTGTTGGTCGCCGGGTTCACTTTGCTCATGGCAATCACGTCTTCAACCGAAAGCGGCCCGCGACTGATCGGGGCGTTGGCTTCAGCAGCTTGCGCTTGGGCGATGTCGCGTTGGATCAGTTGTTCTTTTTCCTTGTGATCCGCCTCGGAGCCGATGGCCGCCCCGACGCCCGTTCCGAGCAACCCGCCGATCACCGCGCCCGTCTTCGGGTTCCCGGTTGCCAGGCCGACGAGTGCCCCGGCCCCGGTCCCAATTGCACCGCCCGCAAGGGCGTCCCGGCCGGTATTGGACATCGTGGAGCAACCCGTCGAAAACAGCATTCCAATTGCGAACAGCGTGATGCCGAACTTGGTCACGATTGCGCGTGTCATTCTTCCTAACCTCCCCCAAACAAACCGATGGACCGCGAACAATGCCAACAACTTGACAGAGTGTCAATATCACATTTTTGCTGTGTGAGTTGACGACCGGCACTCATCGGACGACGATGAACCCACCGACTTGCGCTGCCGGTGCGAGTTTCCGACTCTGATGGCTGGACCCCATGCTTGACCGACCTGTCGATAATGCGCCCTACCTGACCCACATGCACGCGGGGTTGACCATCGAAGGTTATAGCCGGGCGGCGGTGCAGAGTTATTGGCGGGTGCCCGAACTCAAAATGGGCTTTGATCTGGGGGCGCACCCGTGGGACTTCATGGGCACGCCCAACTGGTTCATCTCGCACACCCACCTCGACCACATCGCGGCACTGCCGGTTTATGTCGCCCGCCGGCGCATGATGAAGATGGAACCGCCGCGTGTCTTCGTGCCGATCGAGAGCATCGAAGACGTGAAAAAGTTGCTGCTGATCTTTCAGCGATTGGACCGGGGGCGGCAGTTGTGCGAACTGATTGCCGTCGAACCGGGGCAAGAGTTTGAAATCTCCCGCGATCATGTTGTCGTGGCCTGGGCAACCACGCACACGATCCCGTCGCGTGGCTTCATGGTGTGGGAACGGCGTAACAAGTTGAAGGACGAATACGTCGGCTTACCCGGAGACAAAATCCGCGATCTACGGCTTGCTGGCACTGCCGTCACCCGCGAAGTCCGCACCCCGTTGCTAGCCTACACCGGCGACACCAGCCCCGCCGGTCTCGACAATTACCCGGCTGTTTACGATTGCAAAATCCTCATCACCGAACTCAGCTTCATTCGCGCCAGCCACCGCCGCGACAAGATCCACAAGTACGGCCACATGCACCTCGACGACTTCATTGAGCGGCAAGACCGCTTCCAGAACGAGTTGATCGTGGCAGGGCACTTCAGCACCCGGTACCACCCGAGTGAAGTCAAACGCATCCTCGACAACAAACTACCACCCACCCTGAAAGCCCGAATGAAGCTATGGATTTGAACGGTGTAGTTAAAAATTCTGGCGGTTTTGTTAGCCCGACGCGCCAGCGAGGGGTCCGGTCGGGACGGCCCCGCCCCGGTCCGTCGTGCCGAACAACGTTGGTACGGCGTGGAGTCGTTTCGGCAGACCCCTCGCTGGCGCGTTTTGAAGTTGCTTTCGGACTACCCCGAAGGGGTTCAATCGAATAGCCCAGGGTCGCGGCGCTTCGACGCGCACCCTGGGTCGGCCCGGAAACGGATCTTACCCCGAAGGGGTTACATCTGCGCCACGAGGAACGATGGAACCCCTCCGGGGTACGGCCGGGGTGGTGTCGAGAACCCAGGGTGCGCGACGAAGCGCCGCGACCCTGGGCTATTCCATTCAACCCCTTCGGGGTAGTCCTATTGGGGTCTGCGGTAACCCGAGTCACGCAACGGGGAGCGACCGCAACATTGATCCGACCGAAAGGAAACTCGCTTGTGACATGGCACAAGCAATCCGAG
>JAYVXO010000077.1:0-20185 GCA_043785105.1 Fimbriiglobus sp. | reverse complement strand
CCCAGCACGCCGACGAGTTCAAGTCGCTGATGACCCTGAAGTTCCAGACCTTCAAAGACGTATCACTCCTGGCCGCGTAATGTATAGCAAGTGACCGTTTTCTCTCGCATTGGGGCTGCCCGTTCGCTTTGAAGAATCCGAATCACGCTGATACTCTGCCCGGCAGTAACTGTTCTTTTTGGGGAGCCGGGTTCTGATCGACTCCCCATACGAAAAGTCACAGGGGTGACGCATCACACGTCCGACGAGTTGTGACGTTCCATTTTGACGGAGTCAGCAGAACAACAAGTGACTGCTGGCTCCGATCCCGCGATTGACGGATCACCGTGCCGAAAATCGCGCGGTTAACTGTGGAAGTCACCTCTTATGACATTGGGTGAACGTCACATTGGCGTATTCCGAAGTTGCCACTTCCCAAGCAACCCCACTTAAGCAACAATCTGTTACGTGATGTTTTATGTTCGCTTGGGGTCGTTGCCATGCTGCATCTGGGTCGTCAGGCGACGCGGACTTGTTCGTCGTGGGATCGGCGGGCGTTTTTGCAAGTGGGAGCGTCGTCGGTTTTGGGCTTGTATCTTGCGGACTTCTTGCGCGCTAAGGAAAGTGGCGGCCTCACCCCAGGGTCGGCGAAAGCGGTGATTTTGTTGTGGCTTTGGGGCGGCCCGAGTCAGTTGGACACGTTCGACCCGAAGCCGAACGCGCCGATCGAATATCGTGGCCCGTTTAGCACCATCCCGACGCGCATTCCGGGCGTGCGGTTTTGTGAACTGTTCCCGAAGTTGGCCGGAGTTTCGGACAAACTCGCAGTGGTCCGGACGCTGGTGTCGAAGTCGAACGACCACGGCATCGCGGGCACCATTGGACTAACCGGCAGCGCTGCTGGTGGCACGGGGTTGGATGGCAAACCATTGCCCGGTTCGGCACGCCCCGCAACCGGCTCTGTCGTGGCCAAAGCGTTGATGAGCGGTGCAGGTCGTCGGGCCACGGACTTGCCGCCGTTTCTCGTCATCGGTGGCAAATTGCATCAAGGTAAAAAGGCGATCATCGGTGAAGGTGGCGGCCCACTTGGGGCCACGGTCGATCCGTTTCGATTGGAATATGATCCGATCCACGGCACCAAAGTTCCCGCTTTGGAACTGCCGATCAACCTCACCCCGGAGCGGCTAACCGACCGGCACAGTTTGATGAGCGCGCTCACAGCAACCGAGAAAAAACTGGAGTATGCCCAACGCGCCAACGCTATCGACGATTACCGGAGTCGAGCGTTTGCGATGTTGACATCGCCATCCGCGCGGGAGATGTTCGACCTGCCGCAAGAGCCGGTGAAAGTTGCGGCGGAGTACGGCCACACGCGGTTTGGGCAGTCCTGTTTGCTCGCGCGGCGGCTAGTGGAATCGGGCGTACCGTTCGTGCAGGTCAACTGGAGTGACCACGTTGAAGCCGAAGAAGACAGCGGCGACGGCGGCTGGGATCACCACTACCGCAACTTTCAAATCATGCAGGACCGCCACGCCGTCTGGCTCGATCAAGCAATGAGTACGTTGGTACGCGATCTCGACCAACGCGGTCTGTTGAAGACAACCCTGGTGCTGGCCGTCGGGGAGTTCGGGCGCGAACCGAAGATCAACAACAAAGCCGGCCGCGACCACTGGCCGGGCTGTTACTCGGCAGTGTTGGCGGGTGGTGGTGTGAAGGGCGGACGGGTGTTAGGCACCAGCGACGCACGGGCCTTCGCCCCCGCTGACACCCCGTTGTCACCGGGCGACCTGTGCGCCACGATCCAACACGCCGTCGGGCTAACCAGCGAACAAACCGCCGGCATGGGGTTAGCCACGACCGGGCGGGTGATCGACGAATTGTTTTAAGCGACAAAGCGATTAACCACGGAAAACACGGAAGAAATCATTCGGTCAAGAGCAGTACGGCTCTCTCGACGAACGGGTTGGTGTCCCTACTCGTTATCTCAATCTTGTTCCGTAATTTCCGTGTTTTCCGTGGTTATAAATCTTTACTTCCGCTCATCGTGCATACCACGCCACCAGCTTGGCGAGTTCGCCACGATCGGTGAGGGTTTGCGTGGCCCAGGTTTGCCGGCTGGCGCCGAGCAGTTTGTTGAAGCCGAAGTTGTTGTCCACCACTTGTACGGCGAGTTTCATCGCATCATCACCGCTACGGGCACCGTTGGCACTGAAGACACGGCTGAGCCATTGGATGGCGGGGAACGTCAAGATCAGCGAATCCAGTCCGGGCCAGAATTGACGGCGGAAGTTCGTCGGCCCACAGAATTGCAATGATTCGAGTTTGACCTGATAGAACCGCGTGAGCAACTCTTGTGATGCTTCACTGAGCGGCCCGGCGGGGCGTTCGACTTGCTCGAATGTGGTCGCTGGCATTAAGCCGTGAAGTCGCGGAATCGGTCCGCGTCCAACTGCAAATCGCCACGCCGCCTTGATGCGGATGTATCGGCTCTTGCTCGCTATACCCGGATTCAGTCCCGCATCCTTGCGTGCATAAATCGCCACCATCTGTCGGAAGACAACGCGGCCAAGCCAGGTGGGTTCGGCGACATCCTTGGCGTTCAACGGCACGTCTTCGGCGACCGCTGCGGAGATGACATTGAGGAATTCCATCAGCCGACTGCCGCTCACTTTCTCGAACCGCGATTTTCGGCACAGGTCCGCGATGGCAACAATCTTGCGTAAACGGTGGTCGATCGGCGTCGAGTCGTCCGTGATTTGTGCTGCCAGCGACTTGGCGAACCATTGCAAATCGGCCCAGGTTGCCGCCTGCCCGGTTTGCAATTCCGGTGCGGGCAGCGATTGGGTGCCGGATTGCAACATCGTGCCGCCCGCATCGGCTTCAATCAGCGCCGCATACTCTTTCAAATCCTCGGCATGGTCCGCAAGCGGTCGCCCCAAATTGGCCACGGCAGACGGACACGCCATCCGCAGACTGACCCGCCAATGATCCCCGACCGGCACCAGGATGAACGGGTAAATGCGGCACGCCATCGGCTTCGCGGCGGCCCCGAACTTGGCATGAATGCGGCAGCGATTATCCGGCCCCAGAAACACGCACGCCCCATCGTCGCGGTGGTTCAACCGATGGCTGCCGAACGCCTTGTCGAAAACCACACCCGCGACACCCGCCAGTTCGGGGACTTCGTGCCAGTTCTGCGATTCGATGCGGGCCTTCTCCACCTCCGAAACCCGGACGTGGTAACTGCGGCAACACTCCCCGCAACTGTGGCAATCCCAATTCTGAACAACGGGCAACGATTTCACCGGCATCGGCATCGGTCAACCTCGGACAGATCCAAGAGCTTGTTGACCATCAGGATACCACCCCGTGGTTCCCAGGGTAGCGACTAAGCGTCCGCAACCCTGGGCTTTGGTGATTTGGTCCGAATTCTGGGACAGGAGCGTCTGCAACGAAAGGTTGATCTGCCGGACGTTGTTGACACTCTGCATGTGAATAGACGACGCCCGAACGCTGCTAATGGCGGGGAGTAACAGTCCGATCATGATGGCCAGAATTGCGATCACAATCAAGATTTCCACGAGAGAAACGCCGCGCCGACGGGCGGTGTGTGCCATCGATTGCTCTTTGCGGGCTTGTAAAGTACGGAGTTGCCGGATCCGCGCATCCGGCTACGCAAAGTAAGTGTAAATTGCAAAAGTTACTACGGGATCGTCAGATCCACTGTCGTGATTCGTCCGAAGTTGATTTGCGGAGGAGCAACCTGTCCGGACGTACCCGTCGGGATCATCGTGGCACCCACCTCGCAGTAGTACGTTCCCGTGCCGAGCTTGTCGGGTGCGTGGACAGTGCCGTTGTAACTTTCCAGGTACTGGGCGGTGTCAACGGCCCCGTTTGCGGCACCAATCATGGTCTTCCCGACCGACTTGCTGTTCGCCTTGTCGAAGACCTCAATCCTGATCGTCAGCTCGGATTTTTCGATCCAGTTGCTCATTTTCAGTTGCACGCCGACGTTGTAGGTGTTGACAGGTCCACCTTGGGCTTGCTCGACGCTCACCAACTGGAAGACTGTTACGGCGGCGAAACTGGGAGCGGGAGCTTGAGCGTCCACCCGTACGCCCGGATTAACGGCGGCCACGACAACACTGGGGGCAGGGGCTTGAGCGTCCTGGGGGCTGACTGTTCTGACCAGCAGCATCGATGCGAGTAGGAACGATGAAGACAAGATCGAGTAGCGGGAGAACATCAGAAAACTCCTTTTTTGTAACGAACACCTGTTCGCCATCGTCGTAAATCCAGCACGCGGTGTCAATTCTAATCAGTGATTTATTAACGACCCGCTTTTCGCCCCGCGGTGAAGCGGTTCCCGCCGAATCACACCTCGTCGCTTCCGCCCCCACCCCCGGTTCGTATAACAACTTCACTCGCGGGAACTTCCTCTCTCTTCGCTCCCGCCCTTTTTGCAAATTGCTCCTTGAGTGACACCGTGACGCCTCGTGAAGTGTTGGCATTCCTGCGTGAAAAAGAAGTCAAAGCGGTCGATCTCCGGTTCATGGATTTTCCGGGCCTGTGGAAGCACGTCACCATTCCGGCTGAAATGCTCGACGAACATGCGTTCGAGGACGGCATCGGGTTTGACGGCTCCAGTTTGCGCGGGTGGCAAAAAATCAATGAAGCGGACATGCTCGTGGTGCCGCAGCCGGAGACGCTGTTCCTGGACCCGTTCCGCCACGAGGTCACGTTGGTGTTGCTGTGCAACATTCAAGACCCCAGCACCCGGCAAGATTACTCGAAAGACCCGCGCAACGTCGCCCGCAAAGCCGTCAATTACATGAAGTACAAGGGGTTCGCCGACACCGCGAACTTCGGGCCGTCGCTGGATTTCTTCGTGTTCGACGACGTGAAGTTTGACCAAACAACGCACTCCGCGTTCTACTACGTCGATAGTGTCGAAGCCGCCTGGAACACGGGCCGGGACGAGAAGCCGAACCTGGGCTACAAAATTCCGTACCGGCAGGGCTATTTCCCGTGCGCCCCGACCGACCACATGCACGATTTGCGATCCGAGATGATGCGCAAGATGATCGACTGCGGGCTAACCGTGGAAAGCCACCACCACGAAAAAGCGTCCGCCGGGCAGTGTTCGATTGACGTGCGCTACACCGATCTCGTCAACGCCGCCGACAACGTGCTGAAGTACAAATACGTGGTCAAGAACGTCGCCCACATGCACAAAAAAACGGCGACGTTCATGCCGAAGCCGCTGTTCGAGGAGTACGGCAGCGGGATGCACGTCCACACGTCACTGTGGAAGAACGGCACCAACTTGTTCGCCGGCACCGGCTCGACGGGCCTGTCCGAAGTGGCAGAGTACGCCATCGGTGGGCTGTTGAAACACGCCCGCGCACTGTGCGCCATCACCAACCCGACGACGAACAGTTACAAGCGCCTAGTCCCCGGTTTTGAAGCCCCAACGCGGCTCGCCTATAGCCACCGCAACCGCTCTGCGGCGATCCGCATTCCGGTGTACTCGTCCCGCGCCAAATCGCGGCGACTGGAGTATCGCTTGCCGGACGGCGCCGCGAATCCGTACCTCGCATTCAGCGCGATGTTGATGGCCATGCTGGATGGCGTGAACAATAAGATCCACCCCGGCCCGCCGCTCGATAAGGACATCTACGACCTCCCCGCCGAAGAGTTGCAAGATGTTCCAGCACCACCCGCCACGCTTGCAGAGGCGTTGACGGCACTCGAACAGGACCATGAGTTCCTACTGCAAGGCGAAGTGTTCACCGAAGACGTGATTGATACGTGGATTCACTATAAGCGCACCCAAGAAGTGGACGCCATCCGAATGCGGCCCCACCCGTATGAGTTCGCCATGTACTTCGATAGTTGAACCTCTTTTGGAACCCGATGTCACTCGATCCGGCGTGCATTCTGTTTGAAGATCACCACCTCATCGTGGTGAATAAGCCGGCACCCCTGCTGACGCAGGCACCGGAGGGAATTCCGTGTCTGGAGGCGTGGGTCAAGGACTACATCAAGGTGAAGTACGCCAAGCCCGCCGGGGTTTATCTCGGCGTGCCGCATCGGTTGGACCGGCCCGTTTCCGGGGTGGTTCTGTTCGCGCGAAACACCAAAGCAGCGCAACGGATGCAGGCACAATTTGAATTGCGCACTGTTCGCAAAGTGTACTGGGCGATCGTGGCGGGGGATGTGTCCCCAGAGTCCGGGGCGTGGGACGATTGGCTACGCAAGGTGCCGGACGAAGCCCGAGTCGTCCAAGCCAAGCCCGATGAACCCGGCGCGAAGTTAGCGAAGTTGGAATACCGCGTCGTGCAAAAAGTACCGGCGGGGACGGTACTCGAATTGACACCCATCACGGGGCGGATGCACCAACTCCGGGTACAGTCCGCGTGGCGTGGTCACCCGGTGTTAGGCGATTCCCAATATGGCAGTGTGGTACTGTTTGGGCCGGAAGCCAGCGAAGTGCGAGATCGGGTGATTGCGCTTCACGCGCGGCAGTTGACCGTGATGCACCCGTTCACAAAAGTGGAGTTGGTTTTTAGTGCGCCAGTGCCTGGGTACTGGGAGGGAGTAAAAGCCCGCGAATGATCATTCGTGGGCTTTCCTGGCTACTTAACCCACGTAAATCCCATCCAGTTCATTCACACCAAATGGCGCCAGCGAACCGGCGGGTGTCAGGCCGTTGGCGTTTAACACTTGGACCTGGTTGCCGGTGCCGCTGCCGGTGACGATCTCGATTTTGCCGTCACCGTTCAAATCTTTCGCCGTCACGCGCACGCCACCGCGTTGGTTCACATCGCCGACGAAGACGTTTGCGAGTGGGTTGGCCAGGGCGACTTGCGGCCCACTTGCAATCAGTGATTGCCCGCTGAGTGCGCGAACGTGGGGGCCGCCACCGGGGCCGGCGCCGAAGATCAGGTCGCCGAAGCCGTCGTTGTTCAGGTCGCCGACGGTCACGTAGACGCCGTTTCGCAGGGTCGGATCGAAGGCGAAGAAGTCGACGGTCAGGTTGCGGGGCGTGTTGCTCAGAACGGAGTTGCCGTCGATGACGCTGACCCGAGGCCCTCCACCCATGCCAGCGGCAACGATCAGGTCAGGGCGGCCATCGCCGTTCACGTCCCCGGCGGCGACCCGTGCCCCGCCCCGGAAGCTGGAATCATTGATGCCGAAGAAGTCGGCGCGGGTTTGGATTGTGCTGCCTTGTACGCCGACGACCTTGACACGTGGGCCACCGCCCTGGTCGGGGGAGATGATGATTTCGGCGCGACCGTCGCCATCGAAGTCCGCGGCGGCCAGATACACCCCGCCGTTGAACGACGACTCAAACGCCATGAATTGGGGCACGAGATCGGTCAGCGTTTTCCCGTTCAGTATGCGGATTTGCGAACCGCCACCGGGGCCAGTTCCGAGGATCACGTCCAAGGTTCCGTCGCCGTTGACATCAGCGGTCACCGTGCGGACGGCACCTTGGAAGTTCGCAAACGGTGTGAGCGGACCACCCACGGGCGTCAGGGCGTTGTTCGCGCCGCCGGTGTAGAGTTGCACGGTGCCATTGTTGCCGCCCGACACGGCGAGCAACTGGTTAACGACTTCTGACCCCACAAACGCGCTCGGAACCGTCGGCGGAGTTGCGGCGACGATGGGTGAGGTGTTCGATGGCACGGTTTCCGTGAATACGGGCGTCACGGTTGGCGTGGGAGTCGTCGTCGTTGTCGCCGGTATGACGGACGCGGTTGTGCTAATTTGCCAACCGATGTCTTTTAACACCGCGTAGTCCAATGCGGAGAACGTCACGCGGCGGTTTGCGGCCAGCGTCGGCTGAAGCGAGACGGGGTTGCCGTTCGAGGTCGTCCCTTGGGCCAAGTGTTGTTGGTCCGAGGAAACGGCAACACCTGTCGCCACAATGTTGTCGATGTTCGTGCCGGACAAGGTGCCGTTGTGAACCAGGTTCGAGAATTCCGTTGAGGTACCGAACCCCAAGACGTGGCCCAGTTCATGGGTGGCGACACTGGTGAAATCGAGCTTGTTGTTGCCCAATCCACTGGCATCGGCGCCGAAGTACCAGTTCGCGGTGGTATCAAACGAGATGCTACCGCCCCAGGTGCTGAACCCGGACACGCCGCGCGTTTGGACGGTGGATTGGAAACTGCGCGTTCCCGAAACGGTGTAGCCGCCGGGGCCGCCGAAGCCGGCTTCCCCACCGCCACTATTCAAGCCACCGACGTACACGATAATCGTGTCGGCGGGGATGGTTGGGTTGCTGACGCTGACTTGGTTTCCGGTCGAGGGACTATTAAAAACCGCTTGCCAAGTGTTCGTGGTACCACTGGGTGTGATGGCACTTAAAGAGGTTGTGATCGGTGCAACCAAGTCGCTACCCGCTTTTTCGAGCGCTGCCCGGTGAGTGACATCGTTGAAGAAACCGGACGTGTCGTAGGTATAATCAAAACGCAGGGTGATCGCCGGCGTAATGCGGTCTTCGAGCAACGTCACTTGCAACAGGGCGTGAGCGAGCGCGGCCTGATTTCGGGCGTGAGATGGCATTGGTGTCCGTGATTTCAGTGAGCCTGGTTGTGACGATGTCCTGCCAGTTGGGGGCGTCCTGCCGACCCGCGTGGCCCAAATACGAGGAACAATGCCCGGCTTGTGTGGGGTACGCCTGGCAATCCGAAATCACGGGTTCGGGTGATCCTGGGGGTGGTCCGGTCTGGTGAGGGGAGGACGACCGTACCCATTGGGCCGATCATTACCTAGAAGGCCAACGGGACTCTGTCAAATTGAACAATCGAATCGGTCGGGTCGATCGTCTTAATTACGGCGAATTTTGCGATCCGGGGAAAGAATTGAGGCCCCCCGTAGCGAATACTTCGGTTCCGACGAACCGGCATTTTGGGTAAACAATCCGCCTGTATCGCGCAAATTGGATGCGCAAACCCAATTTGAACTCTGACCACACGATTCCCGCCACAGCGATTTCCTTTATCAGCATAAAGGGTCCATGATAGTAATCAGGATCGCATAGGCAGACAACCGGAGCCAACTATCGGACCCGGACCCATAAGGATGAGGCACCAATGTCGCTAGTCACAATTTCCCGCACACCGAAGTCCGGTGAACCCCATAAGCCGGATGCGTCCTTCCGACTTCGGATGGAACGTCTGGAAGATCGGGACAACCCGGCAGCCACACTGGTGTCGAGTACCAGCGCGTTCGATGGGGCGAACGCCCCCGTCCAAGTTTTGGCAACCAGTGACGACGGCCAGGAAATTTTGGTTCAAAGCACCGCGACGAACCTGATCCCTGGGCAAGTCGATGTCCCCGGAACCAACGACCTGTTCTATTTCAACTTTACCAACGGCCAACGGAGTTTAATCACGGCAGCGGCTCCCAGCGCTGCACTCGGCGTCACCATCGGTACCAAGGCCCTTGGGGCAGAAATCTCCACTCCTGGCGTTCTGTTAAAAGCCGTTATCAGTGGCGACGGTTCCGCCGTAGCGTTCACCAGTGCTGCGAACGCCCAGCAGTTCGACCGCACCTTACAAGCCGCGACTGACGATGGCGGCTTGGACATCTTCGTCTGGAATGCGGGCACGCAAGCGACACAACTCGTCAGCAAGGATAAAGTCGGCTTCGCACTGGGTGGCTTCGCCAACGTGTCCAGTCCGGCGATTAGCCGTGACGGCGGCACCGTCTCGTTCATTTCCGACGCAGTCAACTACAACAGGTACGACAACAAATACCGAGCCGGGGAAAAAAGTCCCGCGATCGACATCAGCCCATTGGGGCCAAACCTGTATTCCGCGATCGTCGGCCAAACGCCCCGGTTGGTCACGTATTACTTCACCACGTTCAACACCCTCGATCCGGCTACAGCTGGCAGTTTCTTCGTACCATTCAGTGACATCGCCGTGGACCCACTCGGTCGGTACATGAGTGCGGAAGGGCTGTCCTATGCGGTAATCAGCGGTGGCCGCCCGCAACGATTTACCGCGTTCGGCACTCCAATTACGGTAACTGGCAAGGATGCGTATCGGTTCACCTTCGCGGGCGTGGGGATCAACCCACCCGGTACGTTGAACTTCGACTTGGTTTCGACGACAGTTAACGGAGACGCGGTTGGAGCGGGAACGTTCGGGAGTTTTGTCTTCGATCCGGTTACGAAACAGTTCACATTCACACAGAACAGTTTCGGCAGCGTCACGAACGCCATCATTGCCCGGGATCGGTCCGACATCTTGCTATACGCCGTCGCCACGAAGGACGTCACGACAACGCAGACCGACTTTACCACGTTCCCGTTTACGACGAAGACCGTCACGATCTCTGGGAACCTCGTTCCGGGGTACGTGAACAACAACGGCGGTGGCGAGGAACTTTATCTCGCGGTGCGTAACGACGCCGTGGCTTCGACTTCGACCTATTCCAGCGTGTTGGTTTCCTCGAAAGATGGCGTCAACGGTGCGAACGGGACGCTCGATCTGACTCCGGGCAATTTCCAATTCACCCCGGACGGCCGGCGGGTGACGTATACCTCCAATGCCACGGACATCGTCACGGGGTTGGTCGATGTGAACAAAGCGCCAGACATTTTTCAGTACGATCGCATTAGCACCGGCATCAAAAACGTCGCCATCAGCGTGACTGCGGCGAACCCGAATCGGACTGGTTTGGGTGGTTCTCGCTTCCCCTCGACGACAACGGACGGCTTGACGATCGCCTTCCAATCGGACGCCACCAACCTGACCAACAAGCCGGACAAGAACGGGTTACCGGACATTTACGTAAGAGACATCCCGCGAAATTCGACATCGTTGGCCAGCTCGGTACCGGGAAACTTTAACTCGTCGAACGGTTCCTCGACTTCGCCGGTCATCGGGGGAACGTTCCAAACGGGTCGATTGTACTTCCAGAGTACGTCAACGGACTTGGATCGCGGTTCCAAGCTCGACGGAACGATTCAGGTCTTCAAAACGCAAACACCGTTGGTGTTTAACAACTCGTCCCGCAACTTGGCGTATTCCGGCGGTCCGGATGGCTTTGTTTCCATCGGGACACTCGACCTCGATGGCAACGTGATCGCCGGGACGAAGTTCCAACCCTACGCCGGTTACACCGGAGACCTGCGGGTCGCGTCCGCAGATGTCACCGGGGACGGCGTCCCCGACATCATCGTGGGTGCCGGTCCCGGTGGCGGCCCCCGCGTGACGATCATCGACGGCTTCAACGGTCGCGTCGTGGACGATTTCTTTGCGTTTGAATCCACGTTCACAGGCGGGGTGTACGTCGCGGCGGGCGACTTCAACGGCGATGGCCGCAGTGAATTGATTGTCGGTGCCGGTGAATCGGGCGGGCCGCGTGTTCAAGTGTATAATACGACAACTCGGGCGCTGATCCTGGATAACTTCGCCTACGAATCCAGCAGCCGCACCGGGGTTCACGTGGCCGCCGGGGATTTCAACGGGGACGGTAAGCAAGAATTGATTATCTCCCCAGGACTGGGTGGCGGCCCGCGCGTGCGGATCTTTGATGGCAATAACGTTGCCAAGCTGAACGTCCTGGCGGACTTCTTCGCCTACGACCCCTCGCAACGTGGCGGTGTTTACATCTCCGCCGGGGACTTCAACAACGACGGCCGCGCGGACATCGTGGTCGGAACCGGGCCGGGTGTCACCACGACCGTTCGGGTTTTCAACGCCGCGAACCTGATCCTGCGTGACCCGAACGTGGCGATTACGTTCCTGGATTATCAACCCTTCGGTGTGGACAACACCGACGGTGCCCGTGCCGTGCTACGGGACATCCAAGCTGGCAACAACGCGGACCTCGTGGTCTCCACGGCCTCGGCGTTCCCGCACATTAAGACCTTCTCGGGGAACACGTTCGGCGCCACGGGTACAGCCCCGGCCCCGCTGAAGGACTTCACGCCGTTCAACTCCACGTTCAGTGACTTCGGTGCCTGGGTCGGGTAATTGATAACCACAGATCATGCAACACGAGCCGTGCGGGACAATCCCCGTGCGGCTCGCGTCGTTTTGGGTAGAACAACCTCATGGACGCACAACAACCGTGGCAGCAACTCGTCACCGAAACCCTAACCCTGCCGGAGTTTCATCGCGCCACTTTTGGCGGCACGCTACGGACTCGCCGGCAGTCGAGTTGGGTTCGCGTCGTCATCCGTCCCGTGGAACTGCGTGGCGAACGGCATTGGCAGTTCGGCTACTTCGACGGCAAACAGACGATCACGAAGAACTTCCGCGCCAACGAGTTCACGACCCCGCTCCACGAGTTACTAAACCTCGGCTACGCCGGCATTCATTTGACAACGAGCCGTGAAGAAATCGACATCCGCACCACGAAGAAGGGCCAAGTTCAAATCGGGCGGCGCAAGTCTACGTCATCGGAAGCGGTCCCCCTCGCCCATAATCGCGTCAAGGATGTCCCGCTACCGGAAGGCCGGGCGAACCGGCTGCTTGAGGTCATGGGCATCCTCACGCGCGACGGCCACGTCCGACCGACGATGCGCGGCAAGTACACGCAGATCAACGAGTTTCTGAAGCAACTCCTGCACTGCCTGGATGACACCGGCTTGCGGACTTTGGGCCGCGATGTCGTGATTCTCGATTGCGGTTGCGGCTCCAGTTACTTGACGCTGGCGCTGCACCATTACTTGAACGACGTGCTGCAAATCCCCGCCCGCATCCACGGCATCGACGTGAATGAAGTCGTGATCCGGAAAAGCGTGGACCGCGCGGAAAAACTCACTGCCAACACGTTGTCATTCACAGTGGGCCGCATCGACGCGGTGAACGTGAAGCCGGACATCGTGGTGGCGCTCCATGCGTGTGACACCGCAACCGATGACGCCATCGCAATGGCGATCACCAGTGAAGCCAAGCTGCTCCTTAGCGTGCCGTGCTGCCATCACCACTTGAATCAGCAACTCCGAGCGGACGGCCCGAGCGAAGTGCTGAGACCGCTGTTTCGCCACAGCATCGTGCAGCAACGCACCGCCGACCTCATCACCGACTCCTTCCGTGCCCTCACCCTCCGGATGATGGGCTATCACACGGACATCGTCGAGTTCGTCAGCACCGACCACACCGCCCGCAACCTGATGATCCGAGCCGTTCGCGGCGCCCCTGTCGGGGATGCCATGTTCACCAAGGAGTATCAACAACTACGGCAGTTCTGCGGTGTCACGCCGTACCTGGAAACACTGTTAGGCGAACCGTTTCAATGTCAACTGCAACAAGGAGTTTCGGAGGCAGTCGCAACCCCACCCCCTAACCCCCTCCCCGATGCGGAGAGGGGGAACCCGCGTTCTTGTCTCCCCCCGTCTGCGGGGGGATTAAGGGGGGTCGATGGTTCCCTCCCGTAGCGGGATGTGTTTGCCTCGGGCGGTTGGTTCGACCCCACCCCGGCCCTCCCCGCAGACGGGGAGGGAGGAAGAACCTCTGGCGCCCCTCTCCGCGTCGGAGAGGGGCCGGGGGTGAAGTTGCGACTTCACCCCAAAAACCTTGCACCTGTCCCTGGCAGCCACCCAGGCGACTTTCGTCGCCGGTTCGCCGGGAACTGGTAAAATGGCACGTTCACACGGAAGGGCCATGCGATGCGGCGAAATTTGGCAGGTCGGGTGATTCTGATAACCGGCGCGTCACGGGGCATCGGGCGGCGCACGGCGATCAGTCTCGCACCCTATGGTGCAAAGCTCGCGCTGACGAGTCGATCGGTTGATGAACTCGCCAGTCTCGCCCAAGAATTGCAGAAGCACGGCGTCGAAGTGGAAATCTTCCCCTGCGACTTGACCGACCCGGTTGCACGGCAAAAATTAGTCAATGACGTTGTGGCCAAGTTCGGACAACTGGACGTGCTGATTAACAGTGCAGGCGTGGCGAGCTTCGGCGAGTTTGCGACCTCGACCCCGGAGATCGTCCGCAAGGTCACGGAGATTAACTTCTTCGCCCCGGTCGAGATGATGCGGCTCGTGCAACCGCATTTGCTTCAAAGTGCAATCGGCGGCTGGCAACCGGCGATTGTCAACGTGGCGAGCCTTTGCGGTCGGTGTGGCATCCCGAGCTTGTCCGAACATTGCGGCAGTAAACACGCCCTGGTTGGCCTGACCGAAGCCGTGCGGATCGAGTTCGCCCGCTACGACATTGACGTGCTGCTCGTGCTGCCCGGCGTGGTGCGGAGCGATGACCTGAACCGGCACCTGCTCCGCAACGAGGGCAAAATTTACCTGAACTTCGACGGCGCCCAACGCCCGGAAGAAGTCGGCGAAAGCGTCGTGCGAAGCCTGATCCGCAACCGCACGGAGAAGGCCGTCGGGTTCGTCTCTTGGTGGGTCTGGTTCGGCAAGCGCGCCGCCCCCCGGTTGCTCCGCTGGGTGATGCGCCGCAAGGTCCAGAAGTTTGCGGCACGAGAGAAGGGACAGTGAACCATGCGACGGATCGAAGGCTTTCCACTCTGGATCGGCAACGCTCGGGATGCCCGCGATATGCGTGGTGTTCATGCGATGGGCATCGAAGCGCTCGTCGATTTGGCGGTCGAAGAGCCACCGATCTCTACGACGCGAGAATTGATTTACCTGCGGTTCCCGTTGCACGATGACGACAGCAACTCGCCGGTCCTGTTGAGAACTTTGCGCGACACACTGGAGGCTGTGGTTGGCAACCTCATTCCAACACTGATCGCGTGTAGCGCGGGCATGAGCCGATCGCCGGCGATTGCGGCGGTTATCATTTCTCAATTTATGGGTGTGTCACCGGAAGAAGCGTTGCGGCAAATATCAGTTGATGCGGCGGTCGATGTGTCGCCGGCGTTGTGGAAATCGTTGCTTGCAAACCGTTATGGACGTTGATTCTCGGTTCGCTAGGAGTGCGTTTGATGTGCGGAATCGCGGGGATGATTGGGTTGACAGGGGATCGGCGGGGATTGCGGGCGCCGCAGGGGGCGGTTGCGAAGATGGCGCACGCCATCATTCATCGCGGGCCGGATGAGGACGGCTTTCTCGAACGGGATGGACTGCACCTCGCCAGTCGGCGGTTGTCGATTGTCGGGTTGGCGGACGGCAAGCAGCCGATCTCGAACGAAGACGGCACGGTCTGGACGGTGTTCAACGGCGAACTGTTCGACTACCCCGAAAAACGGCAAGCGCTCGAAGCCAAGGGCCACGTCTTCCGCACCCACACGGACACGGAACTGATCCCGCACCTCTGGGAAGAATACCGCGAGAAGATGTTCGACCACCTGCGCGGCCAGTATGCCTTTTGCGTGTGGGATTCGCGCACCAACGAGTTCGTGCTGGGGCGGGACCGCGCCGGGATTTGCCCGCTGTTTTATGCGGTTCGCAAAATCGACGGCGTCGATTGGCTGTTGTTCGCATCGGAAGCCAAGGCTCTTTTCGCGTCCGGGTTCGTGACACCGAAAGCGGACATTCAGGGCCTTAACCACATCTTCACGTTCTTTGCCATGCCGGGGCCGCTCACGGTGTTCGAGGGCGTGAACATGGTCACGCCGGGGCGCTACCTGCACTTCACACCCGGCAGCGGTTCGCCCGACACGATGCTGAAACAGCGGACGCACTGGGAAGTGAACTACCCGGACCAAGGGGACGAAGATTACGGCTACGACGAAGCGAAGACGATCCAGGGCTTTGAAGACGTGCTGTTCGCCGCTGTCACGAAGCGACTGCGGGCGGACGTGCCGGTGGTCTCGTATTTGTCCGGCGGCGTCGATTCGTCGTTGGTCGTGGCGATGGCGTCGAAGGCGCTGGGGCGGCCCATTCCGACGTTCACGGTTTCCGTCGAAGGCAAGGGGTTGAACGAGGAACCGGAGGCGCTGCAAACCGCGAAGTACCTCGGGTGCAAGCCGATCGTCGTGAAGTGCGGTCACGAAGAGTTGCGGGCCGGTTACCCGGAATTGATCGCCGCCGCCGAGTTTCCGGTCATCGACACCGCATGTCTGGGGCTGATGCACTTGGCGCGATCGGTGCGAGACAACGGCTACAAGGTCGCGCTCACCGGCGAAGGGGCGGACGAGTGGCTCGGCGGGTACCCGTGGTTCAAGTTGAACAAGTTGGTCGGCTGGACGGAGCGAATCCCCGGCGTGCCGCTCGGGTACTGGCTTAAAAAAGCCGCGATGCGACTCGGTGGGCACCCGATGTACCCCCGGCACCTGATTCGCCACGTGCAAAAAATGGCCGGCGGGCACAACGGCTGGCTCGACGCTTACGGCATGATGAGCCTGAACAAGCTGCGGTTCTTCACGCCGGACATCACGCAAAAAATGCTGGACCACTCGCCCTACAGCGATCTCGACCTGACACCGAACCTGCACCGTTGGCACCCGTTCCACCGCGAAATGTACCTCGGCGCCCGGATCATGCTGGCGGGGCACTTGCTCGCGTCGAAGGGCGACCGCGTGGCGATGCACTCCTCCGTGGAGACCCGCTACCCGTTCCTGGACGAAGACGTGATCGCGTTTATGGCCAAGTTGCACCCCCGTTGGAAATTGCGTGGCATCTTAAAGGACAAGTTCATCGAACGCTGCGTTGCGGCGAAGTGGCTGCCGAAGGAAGTCGCGTGGCGCCGCAAGCTGATGTTCCGCGCCCCAATGGACAGTTGGATCAAAGGCCACACCCCCGGCCAAACCCGCGACTCGTGGGTCGAACAAGTGCTATCCCCCGAGTCCATCCGCAAAAGCGGCTACTTCGAGTTTACCGCCGTCCAAGCCGCCAAAGACCGGCTGGCGAGAATGCGCCCCGGCGCCCTCGGCAAAACCGGCCTCGAAATGGGCCTCACCGCCGTCGTCGCCACGCAACTGTGGCACCACCTGTACATCGACGGCGGGCTGGCGGAGATGGGGTGATTCAGTTAAAGTTGGCTCGATGATTTGTCTTAGCTTAGTGGCCCCGGTAGGGGTCAAGGATTGTAGCCACGGGTGGAGCGCTTCGCGGAACCCGTGGAAGCGGAGACTCCGATACTAAATCGCCCTGAAGGGGCGGCGGACTTCCTTCGCCCCTTCAGGGCGAGTGACAATGGGGTGTCACAGTCCACGGGTTCCGCTTCGCTCCACCCGTGGCTACATCCCGGTGCCCCTTCAGGGCACAAAACTTGTACTACGAATGAGTTGGAATACGATTCCCAGTTCGACGCGAATTCGGCAAGACCCTTTATTCTCTGTCTCTGATTGCGAACACTATGAGCTACGCCCTGCAAACATTGTTTCACGAAAAGGCCCGGTACGCGGCGGGGGTGGGGGCGGTCATGTTTAGTGCGGTGCTGATCGCGCTGCAGGTGGGGTTGTTGCTGGGGTTGTTCGAGATCACGTCGATTCCCATTGACCACACGACGGCGGACATTTGGGTGGGGGACAATGTCGTGGAGAGCGTCGATTTGGGGCGACCCATTCCGGTCAGTTACATCGGGCGGTTGGACAAGCCGGGGGTGCAGATGCCGGAGTTGTATTACCTGTCATTCGGTAGCTGGACGAAGATGCAGGGCGGCTCCAATCTGTGCATGGTCGTCGGTAGTGGAATGGGGCCGGACCACGCCGGGTGCGCGGACGTGCTGACACCGCAAATGCGTGAAGCCCTTTCCGAAACGATGACGGTTGTGGTCGATAAGTCGGATCTGGTGCGATTGGGAATGAACGAAATCGGCGATAAGGGCAAGATCAACAACAAGGAAGTGCGGCTCGTGGGCATCGTCAGCGGGTTAAAAAGCCTCGCGGCGCCGTGGATCTTCTGTTCGCAAACCACGGCGCGCGAAGTTCTCAGTGTCACGAACCCGATCTACGCCGACCACACCACGTACCTGCTCGCCCGCTGTGACACAAAACAACGGGCAACGCAAGTCGTCCAAGAACTGAGTGCGGAATACCCGGAGATGACCATCTGCACCGCCGATGAGTTTTCCACCCGCACCCGCTGGTACTGGCTACTCCGCACAAAGGCGGGGATCGCGCTGGGGTACGCCGCATTACTCGGGTTACTAGTCGGGGCCATCATCACGGCCCAAACGCTGTACTCCGCGACCCTAGGCAGTGCAAAAGAATTCGCCACACTCCTGGCCCTCGGCATCCCGCGCATCAAGATTTACCAGATGGTGCTGGCACAATCGTTCTGGGTCGGCATCATCGGGGTGGTCTTGGCGTACCCGGTGATTCACGTCCTCGCTCTGGTTGCGGAACGTGTCGGCACCCGCGTCGTGATGCGCTGGGAATTGCTACTGGGTGCGGCGCTAGTCACGATGCTGACGGCACTGTTATCCGGAGTCGTGGCGTTGCGATCGGTCAAACGAATCGAACCGATGAGCTTGCTCCGCTAACCCAGAATTTCACCACGAATTACACGAATCAGACGAATAAAGATTTCAAACAAAGTGGTGTGAGTTAGTAACTCGATCTCAGTCCAACTCACAGCCTGATTGATGCTCTGAATTTTTGTCTTATTCGTCTTATTCGTGTGATTCGTGGTTCAAAGTCCGTGTAATCAGCGGCGGTTGCGGCCGCGGGGTTGGCAGACTCTCGCCACGTCGATGATTGACTGCACGGACCCGCCTTCAAATTTGTGCGTGCCGATTTTGAACCGCAGCCGGATGGCTGTGGGCGGGTCTTGCGGGCGTTTTGTCCAGTAAAAGCGAATTGTCCCCTTGCGACCGGACTTGGTCACGATGCGATACTCACCCAACCACGGCCCTTGGGCGTCGGGGTAGTTGTCCACTTCCGGCACCGCTTTCAACGGGTCCAACAGCATCGCAAAGTCCGCTTCGTCCGCGTAGTAAAGCCGGATCGGCTCACCGCCGTCAATCTCGATGCGGTTGTGAATTTGCACCTGCAACGACTGGATATTCTCCGGTTTCAACTCATCGACGGACTCGAACGCCTGCTCCAGCAGCAACGGAAACACGCCGAATATCAACACCACCGGCACGCACAAAATTACCAGCGTTAACAGTGCGATTTTCCAGCCGTATTTCGGGCGTGGCGGGTGTTCAATATCATCGGTAGCCATAACGAAAGTGCCTGCATTTCATGAGAATCGGCGAGTCACCTGTCACATCAGTCACGAAAGTTATGGTAGCAGTTCTGAAAATCGGGAGTGCGATCAGAACAGAACGAAGCTGAATTTATGCTCCGGTGCAAATTACAAACTTTTAGGGCTGATTGACGCTTTTTCAGTTGCGGCAAGTTAACGTTCATCACAAAAAATGATGGGGAGAATGAAAAAAAAGGAGAAATTGATGCGATTGCAGGAATTTTCGCTATCAACGCGAATAATTGCTCTGTACTCTGTATTGCTGTTGCAAAGTATTTACGCATTACCTCACGGTTGGCACCCTGTTTTACAACAAGGGAAGGTGGAAAATGAAACGCCCAATTCTGTTTCTTGCGGTTTTAGCTCTGCTTGGCAGCACAACTCAAGCTCAAGCAGCCTTTCTCATCAACGACGGCGGGTTTGAAGTCAATCCGCTCCTCAATTGGAGAGTCCTTAACCAAGTCGGTGGTGATGGAACGTGGTTTTTTAACGACAACCTGTCGGGAAGTCCGGTCAACGGATTCACAGTTCCGCTTCCGCCACAAGGGCAAATCGCTGCAATGACCGATCAAGAAGCTCCAGGATCGCACGTCCTTTACCAGGATTTCCTGGTTCCAATGGGGGTGAATTTTGCCACGCTCAGCTTCCAACGATACATCCAAAATTCTGCTACTAGCTTTGTTAATGGCGCCCAAGGTCTTGACTACACCGGAGATGCCAATCAACAGGCACGTGTGGATATTCTGCTCGCATCGGCCAATCCGTTCAGTACGACTGGTGGTGTTTTGCAGAACGTCTTCCAGACTAACCCAGGCGACCCACTCGAGTCCGGTTACTCGACTGTGTCCGTTAACCTAACTTCACTGCTCGCAAGTCGCGGCGGCCAGACTTTGCGACTACGCTTTGCCGAAGTTGGCAATCAGGGTTTCTTCAACTTTGGCGTGGATGACGTGCAGTTGGAAGCACGCTTGGCACCCACGAACCCCGTGCCAGCGCCGGCTGGGTTGCTCTTGTTTGCCACGGGAGTACCATTTCTCATCGGCATGATGCGCCGTCGGGCTACGTCTGTTGTTGCCAGCTAAACAAGTGCAGTTTTTAATTGCCAGTTCCATTTTGTCTGACACTTGGTCGCGGGAT
>JAYVXO010000076.1:0-6811 GCA_043785105.1 Fimbriiglobus sp. | reverse complement strand
CCATCACCACCCGCCGACGAATCCGGCCGCTACGCCTTCGACGGCATCGACCGCGTTCTGCACGAGAAAGCGCGGCTGGGCATCCTCACGTCGTTACTAGCCCATCAAAACGGCCTCGTGTTCGGTGAACTCCGGGATTTGTGCGCGTTGACCGACGGCAACCTCAGCCGCCACTTGCAAACGCTTCAGGAAGCGACTCTCATCGAAATCTGGAAGGGCTACAAAGGCAAGCGACCGCAAACCCTCGTGCGGCTCACCGCCGACGGCCGCACGCGATTTTTGGACTACCTCAACTTGCTCGAAACCATCGTGTCGGGCGCACTATCCACCGCAAAGCCAGAACTCGAACCACCACCCAACGCCAAAAAGCTCGGCTGGTCCGCCACGTGATGCTCATAGTTAGATCACTTTGTGATACAAATGGAAGTTGCCTCGTGAGCTTACTTCCCGATGCAAAACCGGGAGAAGATTCGGTCCAGCAGGTCGTTCGTGTAGATGGCCCCGGCCATCTCGCCGATTTGGTCGAGGGCTTCTCGAAGGGCTAAGGCGAGCAACTCTTGCGGGTCTTCCTCACGGGCGTGTTCATGGACTCGACGTAACGCCAAGATTGCCGCATCGACATGGGCGCGGCAACGACTTTGGCTGGGGGCGAGGGGCGGTCTGGCGATGACGGCCACTGTTTCCGTTAATGTGGTGCGCAGATCGTCCAGCCCGGTGGGTGTGAGGATCGTGGTGAAAACGGTTGCCGAAGTTTCGTTCCCGGCGCGTCGATCAGTCAAATCGGCCTTCGTGGCAATCCTCAAGACGTGGGCGCCGGTTTGCTTCAAACGCTGATTATCCGCTGCGTCGAACGTCTCGCCAGCAGGCACGCACCACAGGATGACATCGGCGCGAGTGGTCTGTTCGCGGCCCAGGCGTTGGGCTTGGTCTTCGATCGTGTCCGTGGCGTGGTGCCAGCCTGCCGTGTCGATCAGTTCGAGCGTGATGCCGCCGAGGTTCAGCGGGTGTAACAGGTAATCGCGGGTCGTGCCGGCTTGGTCGCTGACAAGCGCCGCGTCCCGGCCAGTTAGTGCATTGAACAGGCTGCTTTTTCCCGCGTTCGGGTTGCCGACGATGGCGACGCGAATGGGCCGGCCACTCACGGTGCGGTCGTCGAGTTGCCGCCGCAAGTTCATCAGGTGGGCAATCGCGGCGGTACTGCGGAGCATGATTTGCGACAGGCTGACGAACTCAATGTCCTCATCGACGAAGTCGAGACCGGCTTCGACATCCGCCAACAGATTCAACAAGTCGTTACGTAACTTTTGCAACGGCTGGGTCACGCCGCCCGCGAGTTGCGTGAGGGCTTGCTGGAGATCGGCGTCGGTCCCCGCGTCGATGACGGCTAGCACCGCCTCCGCTTGCGTGAGGTCTTTTTTCCCCGCCAGAAACGCCCGTTGGGTGAACTCCCCAGGCATTGCCGATCGTGCCCCGGCGTTCAACAGCGCCGCGATGATTCGCTCCACAAGCGGTGGGCTAGAAATCGTGTGCAACTCCGCGAGGTCTTGCCCAGTGTAGGTGTGCGGGGAGGACCAAAAGTAGAGATCGGTAGGCAGAGTTGAATGCACATCCGGAAGGCGAATGGCACCGGGGATGAGGACTTTCCGTTGTGTAGAAGTCCACGCCGTTCCCGATTCAAACACGGTCGCCACAACGGTCCGCGTCTTCGGCCCGGTGACCCGCACGATCGCCCGCAAGCCCGGCCCGGCAGCCGAGGAAAGGGCAACGATCGTGTCATCGGGATGGGGTGTCATCGGTTCATTCAGAGTGGGTGTGATGGAAACGAACGCCGCCCGTGAACGGTTCACGGGCGGTGTTTAGTTTAGTCAAGTTGCCACGACAATCAGTCGCCACCACCTGTGGCTTTGCCGATCGCTTCGGCGGACAGTTTCAACACGATGCTAACGTTTTTCGCTTTCACTTTGCTCTTGAGAGTCTTGCCGACTTCATCGGCGAGCGGTTTGAACTGCGGTTGTTGTCCCGTCACCAACGGAAGGAAGCCCTTCACGGTCCCAATCAGTTGGCTGAGCGTGTCGCCGAAGTCTTCGGCGGCATCATCGTCCTTCATCCCCATGCTGACATCCAAACCCACTTCGTCCGTCACGCGGAAGGTCATGGCGAAGTTGCGCATGTTTTCGAGTTGCTTCACGAGCTTCGCGCTGTCCACGCCGGGGATGTTCACGCCGGGGGGCAGTTGGTCGATCTTGCCGTCCGTCAGGCCGCAGAAGTACATCGACGATTTTTCGTCCATGCCCAGCAAGAGCATGGCGAGTTCTTTCTTAATGGCGGGCTTGGCTTTTTCTTTCGCGGCGTCGAGTGTTTTCGCCACGAGCTTCTTGTCGTTGCCGGCAATGATCGTCTTGGAGTCGGCTACGCCCGCGAAGAAAGGCTTGGGTTGCTTTTCGTCGGTGTACTTCACGAGTTCGTACTCGCCTTCTTTTACGACCGCGATTTTGTCACCGTTGTTCTTGGCTTCCTTTTTGGCCGCTTCGATCAGTTTCTCTTTGTCGAAGGCGCCCCGAATCACCGCGATCGTCTGCATGTCTTCCGGGCCTTTGCCCCAGATGCCGACGGTGACCCGTTCGATGTCCTTCAACGGATCGAGGCCCAAATCTTTGAGCATCCGTTGGGCTTCTTCATTGCCGGCCAGCATCTGTTTGATTTGACCGAGTGCGTACTTTTTAACCAAGTCCGAATCAATGATTTGTCGCACGTTCAGGTACATGACCGATTCGGTTTCGGCTGGCAGCAGGTTATCAATCTCAGCCGAGCGCGCCGGGGCAGTTAGCCCGGCAGTGAGAACGGCACCGAGAAGTAAACGACGAAACATAGAGAATCCTCGACAGTGAGCGGGAAACAGACGCCTGGAATGGCAACTTGTGAAGTATACCCCGTTCAGCCACTGGATGTTTCGGGAAATCCGTCGTCCCAATCGACTCGGTGAATGAACGAAGATGCAGTCTGTTTACCACCGTCACGGAGTGGTTCACAACCCCGATTCGATTTGCGATGTCTGTGTTGGATTGAAGTGAACTGTTCAACCCGTGTCAATCAAAAGTACGAAATAGCGGTCCGAGCGAGGAAACCGAATTCCTGGCTCGGGCCGCACTCGATCCGAACGATGTTACTTCCGGCGGGTCAAACGGGCCAAAAATCCAACGAACCCGATGCCCAACAACAAGACCGATGGCGGCGCCGGAACGGCCACGGGCGATGCGGAAAAACTGATGCGGTAGATGTCCGTGTCCGCCGTGAGTTGGCTATTGAACACGTACCCAGCGGATGTCGTCAGCCCGTTGAACCCGCTTAGGTCCGTGAAATTCGAGTGGACCACACCATTCAGCGGGGTGCGGAGGTCGTTGTTGCCGATGACCAGAAACGCGGCGTTGAGCGGGTCGAACGCTTCCGAACCGGCGTCCCAAATGTCCCGAGCTTTCTGGTTGATCGAGCTAATAAGCAAGTTACCCGCGTTGTCGAACAGCCGGAACCGGGTCGGCGAATCATTGCCGATGAAGTGGTCGTTACTCGGTAACAACATCGAGGCGAAGGTGAAGAACGGGTTGACGGCGGTATCAACAGCGAACGTGTTGGAGGCCGTCCGGCCTGGCAGCAAGGCCCCGCCGACCGAACCGAGCGTCGCGTTCGGCTCGGCTGCCCGGAAGGCCGGGAACCAAGCGGACCCAGAACCACCCTCCGCTACGGAGATGATCGCGGCGTTGGCGGTCTGACCGTTGTTGAATGCGTCGAACGAACCGTTGCTGAACCCCAACCGCAGCGGTGCAAACGAGAGGCTATTCGTGGGCGCCAAGTTTTGAATGTTGACGGTGACATTGATAAAATCAGCGTGGGCGAGGGTTGGAATCAAACCACCCGTACTGAGTACCAACAATAGGCGAACAATGTTCAGCTTCACACGCAACTCCTGCAAACCTGGAATCGAAACACTCGTGGGGGGCGTAAGCGGAATGGCTTGCACCCGACACGAAGAAAATTGCAGGCAACACACGATCGGCGTGATGCTGCGAGCGATCAATTTGTCGCTGGGGAGCCGAAACGATTACACGGAGTGGGCAAAGTTTTTCGGCAAGGTAGAATTGTGCGGTTCGAGTTGTATCCGATCCAGAGTCCGATTTACGGGATGTCATTCAGATGCTGATCGATTACCGCTTTCAGTTGCTCTTTCGCGGCATCAGGCAACATGTTGGCTAACACGACGGGTTGGGCGGTTGCAAAATAGCGACCCACGACGGCGTCAACCGCTCCGAGTTGGACCTTCAGCCGTCGGCACGACGTGCAGACCAACGTGTGCAGTCCAAGTCCCGCCCGTTGGTGGAACACAATCAGCCCGTCCAAGTCAGCGGAGATCAGCTCCGCAGCACGGCGACAGGACATCATATTCGATCCTCCGAAACAGATTCGGGAAGCTCGCCGAACCAATTCAACGTCAAGCAACGCCACATCTGTAGGCGGGCGCGGTGCAACATGACGGCCAAGTTGTTCGCCGTCACGTCAACACTTTGGCAAATCTCGGTTGTTGACACTTCGTCGATATGTTTGAGCACGAAGGCTATGCGGAGTCGATCGGGAAGTTTACCGAGGCACTCCGCCACCGTTGTGCGAAATTCGGCCCGATTGATTTCACGTCCGAGGTCGTCCGCAGACCATTCGTCAGGCTGTTTTTTCCACTTTCCTGAACGGTTAAAAAATGAGTCGGTCGGCAAATCTGTCAACGACACTTCTCGAACATTGCGACGGACAGCATCTCTGAGAGTGTCCGAGATTTTGCGCTTCAAAATGGCCGTCAACCATGTTCGTTCCGACGACCGGCCCCGGAACGAGTGGCGGGCAGTCAACGCCGCGAGGATCGTTTGTTGGACGACTTCTTCCGCCGTGTCCGGGTTCCGCAGCCGGACCAAGGCGAACCGAAACAAATAGTCCCCGTAATCATCGACCCAAGTTGTCGGGTCGAGAACAGGTGGTGCGAGGGATTGATCCATCCGTGATCCTTAACAGGGTCTCGATTCATGCTGGCGCAGATAGCCACAGTTGATTGGTCGTGAATACCACCTCAACATTACACCGAGTCGAAAATTTTCTAGTGAGAACTGCTGAAGGCGTCGAAACCCTGCTGCCCTGTTCAGTTGATCTTGGCAGTCGCATTCAACAACTCAACGAGCTTGCGACAGAACGGGGGAAGGTCGTCGGCCCCTCGGCCGGTTAGCAGGTTCCCGTCCACGATCGCGGCATCGTCTTGATACGCCGCCCCTGCGGCGCGGACATCGTCGCGGATGCCAAGATGGCACGTGACGAGTTTCCCTTCAATGGCGCCGGCGCTAATCAGCAATTGCGGGCCGTGGCCGATCGCGGCGACCGGGCGGCCTTCTTGCATGAACGTCCGGGTAATATCCACCGCTTCTTCCCGAACCCGCAACGATTCCACACCGCGACCGTCCGGAATCAACAGCAGATCGAACTCGGAGGAACTAACCGAGTGGATCGCAAAATCCGGTTCAATTTGGTACCCGTGTTGGCCGGTCAACGCATGGAGGTACGGCGAGGCCAGGCGGACCTCGACGCCTTCTTCGAGCAGTCGGTACCACGGCAAAAACAGCGTCAAATCTTCAAAACCGTCGGCAACAAGAATGAGGGCTTTCATGGCGAGTGGCTCGCAAGTGGGCGGTTGGGATGCGGAATAATACCGAGGGGGGAAATAAGATTCTAGCTCCATCGACGGCCCGATGGGAAGACGAGAAATGCCGATTTACAGTTGGGAGTCAGCATTCGGAAACGTTCTGCGAGTGCTGCGATTGCCGTGGGTGGGTGTGACAAAAGTTGGTGGAAGATTTGTACACTTCGCGGAAGACTGGTTTTCGACTCTGAAGGAGTCGTTCAACTAGCCCAGGGTTGAGGAGGCTTTGCGACGATTACCCTGGGAAGCTTCCACCACCGAGGAAGTGGGTTGGGGTTGGGTGCTGGTTCCCAGGGTATCGGACCTTCGGCCCTCAACCCTGGGCTAATGGAACAACCCCGGTGGGGTAGAAAACGAAGAGGGATAGACAAATGTTCCACCAACAAATGTGACGCATCTCAAATTGACGCCGGTCATCCTCGCCCAGTCTGTGATAGCCGAGAACTTCAACCTTGCTCACAACGGAAATAACCGGCGACCGAGCCGCGATCAAACGGCGTAACCCCGGATACTCCGGTTTGGCAGCATAGATAATCAGGTTACTATCGAGGATCATTCGACGCGACCCGGCAGATTGCGATCGGCTCGTGACTCCTGTTGCCATTCAACAGGGTCGTCAAAGCAACTCGGACCACCAGCGGCGGCAAAGGCCGTCAAAGCGGCTGCCATTGCCGGACCCGTAGCGGGCGGAAGGCTCTCCGAAGCAAGCAACGTGACGTGGACCGGAATCGGTTGATCCGGCGAGACGACAGGACCACCCTCGTTGCCCCATTCGAGGTGACCGTTGCGAAGAATTGCGGGATAGGTTGGAAGCATCGGCCATACCAATGTGAAGATTTGGATCCGTATTATCCTGGCGACTGCAAGACAGCAAGTGTTGCGTCTTTGGAAGTCCCCCACGACGATCTCCGCTCGACCTCGTCGTGGGGGACGACCCGGCCGCTATCGGCGGCAGCCTCGGCTCGGCGGATCGTGGCGAGTAAAGCTATACATTACGCGGCCAGGAGTGATACGTCTTTGAAGGTCTGGAACTTCAGGGTCATCAGCGACTTGAACTCGTCGGCGTGCTGGGTGGGTACTCCT
>JAYVXO010000075.1:0-6814 GCA_043785105.1 Fimbriiglobus sp. | reverse complement strand
ATTTTCATCTTCTTGCCCTTCGCGCCCCCCATGCTCCCCATCCCCATCATTCCCATCATGTCCATGTCGTCGTCCATCATGGGCATGGCCGGCTTCTTACCGCCCATCCCGGCCATCATGTCCATGTCGTCGCCCATCATGGGCATCACGGTGCCCCCGCCGGCCATCGCTTTCTTCTTGCCGCCCATTCCCATCATGCCGTCCATCATTCCCATCATCCCCATGCCGGCCGGCTTCGCCTTGTCCGCCATACCCGGCATGCCACCGGCCGGCTTCGGTGGATCGCTCATGCCGGGCATGCCCGCCATCGCCGTGTCCGCTGTCTTCTCCAAATGGCTCGCGGGCAACGGGGTGCTCGGGCGGGTCTGGTGGCACTGGGCGCAATTTTGATATTTGGCCGCGATCCGATAGCCGGCGGGTGCCCCACTCTTGTCTTGACTGGCCGCATCGACCTTGCCCGGCGCAGCGGGTGGAGTGCCCTTGGGGTCTTGGGGCAGCGCCGCTTCCAGCCGGGCGACCTTGGCGATCAGCAGTTTGATCTGTTCGGCCAAGTCCTTGTCCGCCGGCATGACATGCTTGGCGGGCGGGTCTTTCTTGTCCTGACCCGAGGCGAACATTGGCCACGCGAGCAAGAACCCGAGGAAGGCCGAGCCTAGGCCAACGGCTCCGTATCTACTGCGAGTCGATTGGAACCATGTCATGATGAAACCCCCGGAGTGGAAGGCGGCGATTCAGAATGTTGGATCGCCGCCTTGAGAAGACGAACCAGGTGGCCACGGCACCGGGCACCGGGCACCCGGCAAGACCGGCAGTTAGTGCTTCAGGTGTTGGAGCATTTCCTTGCACGACTTGGCACAGTCCCGGCACGCCTTGGCGCACGCGGCCATGTGCTTGTCGTCCGGGAACTTCTCGCAGGCGGTCGCGCACGCCTCGGTACACTTGATGCAGCACTCGCAGGCGTGGGCCGCGAAGGGGCTGTGGCGGGCCACCAGGGAGGCCGCCGTCTTGCAGCACTCGGCGCAGTCGATGCAGGTGTGGAGGGTCGCCGCGTGCTCCTTTTTCCCGTCCGCCAGCGCCTCAGCACAGTGGTGGAAGCACATGTCGCACTCGATCATGCACGCGGCGCACACCTTCGCGCACGCTCCGAAATGCTCGTGGTGGTCGTCGCCCTTTTTGTCGTCCGCGAACGCGGTCCCGACCCCGGCGAGGACCGCCGCCCCCGCCCCCATCCCGGCCAAGACTTCTCGGCGATTCATAACAGTCTCCAGTTGAAAGGGTGACAGAAACATGCTTCTCGGGAACGTCCCGGATCGGCACTTCTGTAACGCTCAAAACACCGTGCGGTGATTGATTCCGAAAGCTTCGGCTGTCCATTCCGTTGTCTTGACGCCGAGCCGTTGTCTTGACGCCGTACGGCAGAGTACTGTCGATTACACGCCGACGGTGGCTTGTTCGAGGTGAACGGTCGATGTCGTCGCGGGAGTCCGGTGGAAGAGACCCCTGGCCCGTTCGACCTCGTCGGCCGTCCCGTGGGCGACCAGCAGCAGCTTGCCGTTCTTCACCTCGGTCTCGTACTCAACGATGCTATTCTTCGGGATGCCGATACTGGCCAGCGCGGCACCGAGCACACTGAGACCCCCCACGACGACGGCCCCTTCGAGGGCACCGACGATCCAAGCCACCAGGGGGCCGGCCACGAGCAACGGGCCGAGGCCCGGCACCCAGAAGAACGCGGACCCGAACAGGAACCCCCAGAGGCCGCCCCACATGGCCCCCTGCTGGCCCCAGTACGACATGCGGTCGCCGGCGTTGTAGTAGCCGACGACGTGTTCCTCCGTGTGGTAGTCCTTGCCGACGATCGACAGCTTCTGCATGTCGAAGCCGGCCACCTGAAGCTCGCGGACGGCACTCTCGGCGTTTTCGTGCGAGTCGAAGACGGCGACGACGGAGTTCGTTTTGTGCTTCATCGTGTTCCTTGCTTTCGAGTACCGCGTTTTGGAATGCGTTTACATCGGGTCGGTGTGGTCGCTCGCATGGATGACTTCCGCCGGGTGCCATTCATCCCGAACAGCAGGAGCTTTCCTTGCCCTTGCTTTCACCCGACTCCAGCGCGATGGATTTCTGCATCTCCTTGCCGCAGCAACTGGGAACCTTCTGGTCGGAAGGGATCGTCTTGACCATCCCGCAAGCGGCGCACTTGTAAGAGGTTTTGGTTATAACCATGTTCAACACTCCAAAAAGATTTTCAAGAACTCCGACAGATCCACGACTGGCTTCGTTCTTCGGAATGTCCTGCCGAGGCTGACAGGCATTTTCTAAGCATCTAAAGCAACCACCGTGCCGCTGTATGAAATGGGCTGTCGGAACGGCTCAGAACACGAAACCACCTGATTTCCGTGCATTTTCACAGACAGTTCGACAAGCAGGGTCGCTCGCCGGTCGCGGCTGTGTGCGGAATCGGCGCGCCCGCGGCCCCTACCGCACACAGAAGCCACCGCCGGCGGCACATGCCTCCTGGCACCGCCTATGTCGGTCAGGCGAAGTGCAGAGAAACGGCGCGACAAATTCCTCTATCCCTAGAACCCGTAGAATGATGCGCGAGGGGAACGAACCGCTATCGCCTCCGGACCCGTGAAGGACGTGTAAATGCCGACGGTCGATGGCAAACCCGCCGAACAAGCCTTGCGGGACAGCGAGACCCGCGCGGAAGCCATCCTAGCTACCACCGTCGATGCCGTCGTTGTCATCGACGAGCGGGGCACCATCGAGACCCTCAACCCGGCCGCCGAGCGGATGTTCGGCTACGCCGCGGGCGAGGTGATCGGGCACAACATCAAGGTTCTCATGCCCGATCCCTACCGCGCGGAGCACGACGGCTACCTGGCGAACTACCTTCGGACGGGGCAGAAGAAGATCATCGGCATCGGCCGCGAAGTCGTCGGTCGGCGTAAAGACGGGACGGACTTTCCTGCGGACCTGGCCGTGAGCGAGGCCAAAGTGGGGGATCGCCGCGCTTTCGTCGGCATCATCCGCGATATCACCGAGCGCAAGCAGGCGGAGGAGGCGTTGCGGGAAAGCCACCGGAAATTAGAGCAAGCCGTAGCCGCGTTGGAGACGAAAGGGGAAGAGGTCAAGGTGATGTCCCGACAACTCTGGCAGGCGGCGAAACTGGCCGCCGTGGGCGAGTTGGCGGCGAGTATCGCACACGAACTGAACAACCCGCTGGCGACCGTCGGCCTGCGCGTCGAGTCCCTCTTGACCCAGACGGACACCGACGACCCGCGTCACCGGCAGTTAGAAGTCGTCGAGCAGGAGTTGGACCGGATGGCCCATCTGGTGGCCAACCTCCTTCAGTTCAGTCGGCGCGGGTCTCAGCGGGCGTCCTCGGTAGACGTGGGAGAGGACCTCGTCAAGACGCTCGAACTGGTGCAGCACTACTTCCGGAGCCGGGGCGTCCGCGTCGTGCAGGACTTCGCCCAGGCCGTGCCGGTGATCCAGGCCGACCGCCAGATTTTGCGGCAGGTCTTCCTCAACCTACTCACGAACGCGGGCGATGCCATGCCGGACGGCGGGACTCTGACGTTGAGTTTGGCCCCCGGCTTCCTGGAGGATGGACGGCGGGCCGTGCTACTGGAGTTCGCCGACACCGGTCCGGGCATCTCCCCCGAGCACCTGCCGCGCGTTATGGAACCGTTCTTCACCACGAAGGAGGAGGACAAGGGTACCGGGCTGGGGTTGGCCATTTGTCGGCGGGCCGTCCAGGAACACGGCGGGACGATTATCATTACCAGTGAATTGGGCAAGGGGACCTCGGTCCGCATTGCCTTGCCTGTCGGCAACGGGGCGAACGCGGACCACTCCGCGAACCCGGAAAACCGCGGCGGCTAGAGTCGGGAGCAACAGTCATGGCGAAGCCTGTCTCGGGGCGGATACTCGTTGCGGACGACGAGGTGGAACTCACGAAGGCCCTGTGCGAAACGCTCGCCGGGCAGAACTTCGAGGTCGCGGGCGTCAACTCGGGCAAGGATGCGCTGAAAGCGATTCAATCGGACGGCTTCGACGTGCTTCTGAGCGATTTGATGATGCCGGGCATGGACGGTGTCGTGCTACTCCGCGAAGCCCTGGTGATCGACCCGCAACTCGTCGGCATCATCATGACGGGCCAGGGCACGGTGCAGACAGCCGTCGAAGCGATGAAACTCGGCGCGTTCGACTATGTACTCAAGCCCTTCAAGCTCCAGGCGATGTTGCCTATCCTCAACCGCGCCATGCAGGTTCGCCGACTGCGAATGGAGAACGTGCGCCTGCGGCAGTGGGCCGAACGGCTCTGTTTCGAGTCGCCCCGCTTCACGCTGATCGGGTCCAGCCCCGGAATGCGGCGGGTGGTGCAACTCATCGAGAAGGTTGCCCCGACCGATGCCACCGTGCTGGTCCGCGGTGCGAGTGGCACCGGCAAGGAACTCGTCGCCCGCGCGCTCCATCGCAACAGCCCACGACGCGACCGCACCCTGGTGACGGTCAACTGTGCTGCCCTCCAGGAGTCCTTGCTGGAGAGCGAGCTGTTCGGCCACGAGAAAGGTGCCTTCACCGGGGCAGTGCAAGCCAAGCGGGGCCTCATCGAGGTGGCGGAGGGCGGCACCCTGTTCATCGACGAGGTCGCCGAAATGTCCCCCGCGCTCCAAGCCAAGCTCCTTCGGGTGCTTGAGGACGGCCACTACCGGCGGGTCGGCGGCACGCAAGAGTTCAACGCCGACGTGCGGGTGGTCGCGGCCACCAACAAGCTCTTGGAGGAGGAGCAGAAGGCGGGAAGGTTCCGGCAAGACCTCTTCTACCGCCTCAACGTCGTGACGGTCCCGCTGCCGGCTTTGTGCGAGCGGCCCGAAGACCTTCCAGAGTTGGTGGAACACTTCTTGACCACCCGCCAGATCGGGGCGGTACGGTCTCGCGTCAGCCCGGAAGCAATGGCGGTGCTGCTCAGGTACGACTGGCCCGGCAACGTCCGCGAGTTGGCCAACGTCCTCGAACGCGCTCAGATTCTGGCCGAGAACCAACTGATAACGACCGACGACCTGCCGGAAAATTTAGTCGCAGTGCCACCCGCGGCTGGGGCGTGCGGCGGAGTTCCTGCGGGTCAGGCGTTCCGAGAGTGCAATTGTCCCGGCAATCCCGCGGCAGAGACTTTAGACTCCATCCCCCTCACCCCCCTTCGTCTCGACGAGGCGGAACGGCTACACGTTCTGGCGGTACTCCGGCAAGTGGACGGCAACAAGGCCCAGGCGGCCAAGACCCTCGGAATCAGCCGGCGGGCCTTATATCGGCTCATCGCCAAACACCAACTCGAAGGCCCCACTCCGGAGCGAAAGTTGGAAGCGCGGTAGGCAGTTCGCTTGCTTGCGAACTTTCCGGCTACGAATCACAGATTGACCCGTCGCAATCGCAGCGCGTTACCGACGACCGAGAGCGAACTCAGGCCCATCGCAGCACTGGCCCAAATTGGATCGATCAAAATGCCCAAGAAGGGGTACAGCACGCCGGCAGCGACTGGCACGCTGGCCAAGTTGTACACGAACGCGAGAAACAGGTTCTGCCGGATGTTCCGCATCGTTGCCCGGCTCAGCCTGCGGGCGCGAGCGATGGCCCGCAGGGCGCCCTTTACGAGCGTGACACCGGCACTCTCCATCGCCACGTCCGTGCCTGACCCCATTGCGATGCCGACCTGGGCTTGGGCCAGGGCCGGAGCGTCGTTAATCCCGTCCCCGGCCATCGCGACGACCCGGCCCTCCGCCTGGAGCTTCTTGATCGTTTCGCTCTTCTCGCCTGGCAGTACCCCGGCGATCACTTCATCAATGCCCAGTTTCCGCGCCACCGCGTCGGCCGTTCGCTGGCTGTCGCCGGTCAACATGATGATCCGCAGCCCGTCCTCGTGGAGTAAGCGAATGGCTTCTGGGGTCGTGTCCTTGATCCGATCGGCGACGCCAATCAACCCGGCAAAGCGGCCGTCGATTTCCAAATGCATCACCGTTTGTCCTTCGCCGCGCAACTGCTCGATCCTCGCCTGCATTTCCGCAATGCCCGCGGGATCGCCCATGAGGGCCGCGTTGCCGAATGCGACTTTGCGGCCGTCCACGGTGCCGGTTACGCCCTTGCCCGTGACGGACTGGAAGTCCTGTGCGGTGGGAATGGACAGGTGCTTTTCTTCAGCCCCTTTGATGATGGCGGCGGCCAGCGGATGTTCGCTGCCACGTTCCAGACCCGCCGCGAGCCGCAGAATGTGGTCGGCCGCGAAGTCGCCGGCGGGTTCGACCGCGGCGAGACGGGGCTTGCCCTCGGTGAGTGTGCCGGTCTTATCCACCACGAGCGTGTCGGCCCGTTGCAAAACTTCGAGCGCCTCGGCGTTCTTGATGAGGATGCCATTTTCAGCCCCGCGACCGACGCCGACCATGATCGCCATCGGCGTGGCCAGCCCGAGGGCGCACGGGCAGGCAATGATCAGCACGGCCACGGCGTTCACCAGAGCGTGGGCCAGCTTTGGCTCCGCCCCCCCAAATGCTCCAGACGGTGAAAGTCAGAAGGCTGACGAGTACAACCGCCGGAACGAAATAACGCGCCACATGATCGACGACTCGCTCAATCGGGGCGCGGCTGCGCTGGGCCTCTCCGACCATGCGCACGATCTGTGCGAGCAGCGTCTCGGTGCCGACCTTCTCGGCTTTGAATATACATTACGCGGCCAGGAGTGATACGTCTTTGAAGGTCTGGAACTTCAGGGTCATCAGCGACTTGAACTCGTCGGCGTGCTGGGTGGGTACTCCTT
>JAYVXO010000074.1:0-20304 GCA_043785105.1 Fimbriiglobus sp. | reverse complement strand
TCAGCCCAGTTCTTTCGCATTCCGACATCGGCCTGAATTATTAGTGCCGAAATGGTGTACAAAAGCTAACAAAATCACCCAACTGCGTAACTCCTATATTAGTTGTAACGACTTGGTTGTAACGATTGAAGCGATAGTATGAGAGGGTTCAATTCAATTCGCCGGGAACAGGTGAGTGTGGTTCACTATTGACGGCGCGAAAAGGCCAAACGAAATGAGTTACACCGCAGTGCGGCAAAGTTTATCAGACAGGCTTTCGATGACGAGGATGAGTTGCACTTTGCGGTCGATGAGGTAATCCGCTTCGGCACAGTCTTCCAACCACGTCGCCAGTTGATCCGGACCGTGCTGCACCGCGAACCGGCGAAGGGTTTCGATTTCGGGATTGGTGGCAATGGATTCATCACCCAACGCCAACCGCAACCCGGTCTGAAGTGCGTCCATCACCACGCGGATGACGAGTGACGCCCGCGCTCGTTGCGCCGCACTTTCTTTCCCAACTTCTTCGACGAATTTAAACCACCGTTCGGCAAGCGTGACCGAGTCCGGGCGCGGTGATGTCATCGTCGCCAACATCGTTTCGCGGAACGCCCAAAGTGCGTCATCGTTCAGTGCTAATGCTTGACCGGGGCAACCGTTTGCCAAACGCACGAGACGTTGCACTTGGGCAGGGTCCGTGATGTCATGGGCGGCCAGCACCGTTGCAACCGCAGTGGGTTGAAGTGGATGAAACCGCACGACTTGGCAGCGCGATTGAATCGTCGAAAGTTGCCCTTCGGTCGTGGATGTCAACAGAATCAGCACTGATCCCGGCGGCGGTTCTTCGAGCGTTTTCAAGAAACAGTTTGCTGAGGCATCATTTAAATAATCTGCGTCTATGACGATCCCTACAGCGCGCTTACCACGAGATGGCTTTAACGCGAGTTGTTTGCAAAAGATTCGGAGTTCATCTATCGACAAATCATGTAGAATCTCCGGCTTTCGTGCGACGTAAAAATCGGGGTGGGTGCCTGCCATGACCTGGGCACACGCTTGGCAATGATCGCACGCTGTCAGTTCGGCGGGGGAGTTTTCGCAGAGCAGTGCCTTGGCGAATTCGGTGGCGAACAGGTTTTTCCCAACGCCTGTTGGCCCCGTGAACAGAAACGCATGGGCGAGCCGTCCGCGACGATACGCGGTGAAGAGTTGCTGACGGGCGGCGTCGTGCCCTTGGATATTATGCCAAACCATCGAACCAGTTCCTTAAGTTCGTGCAAGGTGGCGAGACGTTTCCAGGAGTGGTGCCACAACCTGCCACACGTGTTGTTCGATGGTTTCCACAGACTCGCGGGCATCCACCACGTGAAACTGTACGGGACGGCGGGCGGCTTCGGTCTGAAAACCTTGGCGGACTCGCTCGTGAAAATCGGAACCACGCGATTCCATCCGATCCGCATCCCGCTTGCGCCGGTCTCGCGCCACATCAGTAGGGATGTCAAATATCAGCGTTAGATTCGGTTCAATGTTGTCCGTAGCAAAGTGGCCGATGTCCCACAACTTGCTTGCATCCAGCCCGCCCGCGTGGGCTTGGTAGACGACGTTCGCCAGCAAGTAGCGATCCGATAGGACCACTTCCCCGCGTTGCAAGGCGGGGCGAATCACTTGCTCGACAAGTTCCGCTCGGCTGGCCATGAACAGCAACGCTTCGGTCCGCAGGCTAATGTCGTACTGCTTGCCGAACAGCAAAATCTCACGCAACTTCGCACCCAATGCCGTCCCCCCTGGATCAATGGCATGGGTCACCATCACGCCTAACGATCGCAGACGTTCAACTAATCGCTGGCACTGCGTGGATTTCCCCGAACCATCGAGTCCGTCGAACGACAAAAAGAGCGGTTCGGTCATGGGGAGAAAACCCGATCGGGGAAAATCATTGGTCGGGATCAGCATGGATGACACCGAGCACCTGACCGTGTGTGACGCGATCGGACTGCAACGCCAATCGTTCACCCATCATGCCGGTGACGGGCGCGGTCAGGTCGATCGTCGCTCCGGGGATTTGCAGTTCCACGATGCGATCCCCTTCGTGGAGCCGTTCGCCTGGTTTCACGAACCAGAGGCTCACAGTTCCGCGATCGGTACCCAGATCAGGCGCGATAATCGGCACCGACATGACTCGGCACTCCTTCGGCAGTCGGGACCATTTCGTCCGCGTGATAACTGGACCGCACGAACGGCCCGGCCACGACTTGGCGGAAGCCCATCAGTCGCGCACGGGCGGCGATGTCATCGAACTCTTCGGGTGGCAGAAAGCGCGCGACCGGGATGTGCTTCAACGTCGGGGCCAAGTATTGACCCAGCGTCAGCACGTCACAATTGATGGCACGTAAATCGGCGAGGACATCGAACAACTCTTCAATCGTTTCGCCGATGCCCAACATCAGCCCGGCTTTCGTAACTAGCTTCGGTGCCGTCTTTTTCACCCGGTCCAACAAGTCGAGACTGCGCCGATACTCCGCGCGACCCCGCACTTTTCGGTACAGTCGGGGCACGGTTTCCAGGTTGTGGTTGAACACCTCGGGCATCGCTTTAATGACGCGATCAATCGCCGCCGTGTTGCCTTGGAAGTCCGGCGTCAGCACTTCGACCGCAGAACCTGTGCGCTCCCGCACTGCCAGGACGCACTGGTAAAAATGTTCCGCGCCACCGTCCGGCAAGTCGTCGCGGGTCACAGACGTGATGACGACGTGTCGTAATCCCAATCGGTGCGCGGCTTCCGCCACGCGACCGGGTTCATCGAGTTCAAGATGGTCGGGCGTCGAGCTTTTCGGAACGGAGCAAAACCCGCACGGGCGGGTGCAGAGGTTGCCCATAATCATGAACGTCGCGGACCGCCGTGACCAACATTCGGGGCGGTTGGGGCACTTCGCGCTTTCGCAAACGGTTTCGAGTTTGAGGTCTTCGATCAGCGATTGCGTGAAAAAGTTGCCGTTGCCCGCCGGGAGTTTGCGCTTCAACCACGACGGTAAGCGGCGCGGCGGCTCTTCGACTTGCGCGGGTGGTTTATCGAGTAGGGGCAGGGATGATCGCATTCTGCGAGGTCCGCGGCAGGAAAGTCGGGTGGGAATGAAACACGGACACCCGTGCAAAGTGAAACCGTTCCGCGAGGGCTTCTAACAACCGCTGGCGAACCGCTTGAACCCGCACCGGCACCGGACACTCTCGTTGTAGGGATGTCATTGGCGTCGGGTCACCGTCGATGTCGAGATCGCGGAAGAGTTCAAGGTCCGGCATGACGTTCATAACGACACCGAACGAGGTCACGTCCCGGCGGATCGCCACGCCAATCTGTGCGACCCGCCGACCCCGAACAAGAATCGACGGTGCTTCCGAATCAATTTCGGCACCGATCCCGAACGATTGCACCACCTCGGCGACGATTTCACACAGCGTTTGAACGTAAACGGCTGGTGTCATTTGCAGTTCGGCCAACGACAAGATCGGGTAACAGACAACCTGCCCCGGCGTGTGCCGAATCACTCCGCCACCACGTGCGATCCATTCGACGGTTAAGCTTTGGGCATGGAGTTCTTGGGACGTTGAGCGGATGTGTGACGCACTACCCGATCGCCCGATTGAGATGCTTGCGGGGTGTTCACAGAGGATCACGGCGCCGGTATTCGGTTCACCCGAGATGTCGTAGACCAACCGCCGTTGGAACGCCAACGCGGTCGGCAAGTCTAACGAACCAAGCAAATACGCCTGGACCACGGGTCCAACGGAGGGTGTGGGGCAACTGGTTTCAAGCACGGCGGCGATCCTTTTTTTCCCCTGAAGGAGTATGTTCCTACTTTAGCACGCAACACAACACTGCGAGAACGTGACTTTTTGAAACGAGCGACTTGTCATGGATGTTGGGAAAAATCGGTACTTGCCAGCGCTACTCGCGGTCATCATGACCGGGTTGAACGGTACGAAGCCGGTTGTCGTCGATGACACTGCATATCTACTGTTCGCTCGGCACCTCGCAACGAATCCACTTCATCCGTATGATTTCGAGCTTTTTTGGTACTCAGCGCCACAACCCGCGATGGAAGTTTTGCTTCCGCCGGTACTGCCGTACTGGCTAGCGTGTGGCATCAGTATTTTCGGTGAGCATTTGTTCTTGTTGAAACTGTGGCTCTTCCCGTTCGCCTGGATCTTTTGCGAATCGGCGGCGTTTCTGTTGAGGCGCTTCACACGCAGTCATGAACGGGATGGGTTAGTTTTGCTGGCGTTCTCACCGGCAGTTTTGCCATTATTCAACTTCATGCTGGATGTGCCCGCTGTGGCACTTGGTTTGGCTAGTGTCGTCTGCTTGATTCGTGGTTGCGAAAATAGCCGAATCCGTTGGCTGATCCTGAGTGGAATTGTCGCCGGACTTGCGGCCCAGACGAAGTACACGATGATTTCGCTCCCCGCCGTGTTGCTGTGGTACGGGTTCACCCACCGCAAAATCTGGCAAGCGGGTGTTGCTATTGCGACTGGATTAGCACTGTTCGTGGCATGGGAATTCTACGTGACGCGAACTTGTGGCGAGAGCCATTTCTTGCATCACTTGCAGGCGCAACAACCAAGCGGGAATGATCTCGGGTTCAGCGAAGCATTACAAAATTGGTGGTCTGAAAAATCCGAGTTGGCGAAGCCGATGATTGGCTACCTCGGCGGTCTCGCGGTGGTGTCCGGGTTGTATGCCGGTCGCGCCGTCGGGTTCCCGCGCTGGGTGGTCATCGGCACGGCGATCATCACGGTACTCGGCTTGGTTGCAGTTTGCGTGACGCCGTATTCGGCTTCCCTGTTGCTACGCAATGCACAAACCGGAACGCCACGTTTGCAACTCTCGGAGCTTGTCTTCAACAGTTTGGGAACAGCGGTTATCGTCACGATTCTGTTAGCTTGTTTCACGTTACTCGTTCGTCGTCGGAAGTGGAAAGTCGCGTTACGGTTGAACCGCATGACGTGGTTCTTGGTCGGTTGGTTTGCCATCGAAGTGGGTGCCTACTTCGTGTTGACGCCCTTCCCCGCCGCGCGTCGGGTGATGATGGTTGCGATCTTGTTCAGTTTCATCGCGTCGCGGTTGGTCAGTCGGGTTCGCAGTGTGCAACCCGATCGGTGGGTTGTGATTTACGGTGTGGTGTTCGGATGTACTATTTTCGCGCTCGATTGTTGGGATGCTTGGCCGGAACGACAGCTTGCGTATCGGGCGTCGGCAACAATCGGTGAACGCGGTCGGAATCAAGTGTGGACGCAAGGGCATTGGGGTTGGCAATACTACACGGATCGCCTCGGAATGAAGTTGGTTCACCCTGGCCACACGCACATTCAACGTGGGGATTGGCTCGTGCTTCCATTGATACCGAACGAGGACGAGGGGTTCTATCGTCCCGATAGTGGGCGACCTAAATTCGTAGTGAACTGGGCGATTCTCGAACCGATCGGGGAACACGTCTGGGACGACCCGTTGCCCTACCAAACCGTGCCGACGCTTTATGGCGGAGTGGTCCCGATTCTCGGTCGGGACTACCCCCGCTTACGAGTGGGTGTTTACCGGGTCACACAAGACTGGGTACCAGAACCGTTACCCAAATAATTTCTGTTTCTAACGGCGACGAAAGAATAACTAACGTGCCAATCCCCGCACCGACCAAGCTGCTGGAAAAAGAATTGTCCGTGAACAACGCAAAAGTTGGTGAGTGCGTGTTCCTGGATTGGTGGCCCCGTTAGGGGTCAAGGCATGTAGCCACGGGTGAAGGCTTTGCGAAACCCGTGGAATCCGAGACTCCCCAACTCAACTGCCCTGAAGGGGCAGCGGAATTCCTTCGCCCCTTCAGGGCGAGTGACAAGAGGGTCTCTGTCCACGGGTTCCGCTGCGCTCCACCCGTGGCTACACTCCGGTGCCCCTTCAGGGCACAAAACCCAGACGGCCCATTTGAAGGAACCGAAATCCGCCAACACACAATTCGCAACGGCGATTGGCACGGAAGTTATTTTTGCAGCGGTCCCTAACGGCGATAGGCGCGGGCAATCGTCAATCGACCAGCACCGAGTTGATACGACCAAACTTCTTCGCCGTCGGGGGCCACTTCGATGATGCGACTCGGGGTCGCATTGGCCTCGACCATCAAGGTGTTGCCGTTCGGAAGTCGCTGAATCGACTTCACATTTCCGATCGCTTTTTTCCAGACGAGTTTATCGTCTTTCATGCTGTATTCGGCCACTTGGTTCATCTCCGTGACCAGGAGATTATCGGCGCCGACTCGTTCCATGTGGGCCTGGTAATAGGGTGACCCCACCTTGAGTTTTTTGTTCGGAATCTCAACGCCTTTCGCGTCCACGAAGATGCAATGGTTCGGGCCGTTTTGCAATAGCACCGCCGTTTCACCCGTTGGCAAGCGCAGCGCGGAGCAGATGTCGTAGTTGTTGGCGCGGTTGTAGATCACGAGTTGTTCTTCTTTGTCGTTCACCGTTTTGAACTCGACGACCACGTTCCGGCAGACCACAAGCATTCCGCCGTTTTCGAGAATCTGAATCTGCTGCGGACTCCCCGAAATCCGGAGGTTGCCGTTCCCCATGATCGACTTGGTGGCGAGGCTCCGTCCTTGTGTGTCTCGAATCGTCACACTGTTCGTTTGGGCCTCGGCAATTGCAATTGATCCATCCGCCAAGACCTTCACGTCCATCGGTGATTGCAGGTTGTTGATTCGCCAGCGTTCTTTCATGTCGGGGCCGAGTTCGACTACGGCTCCCCCTGCGCCACCGAGATTGTCCATAAGCGCCAAGAGTGTGCGGCCTTGAATTCGTGGCGTGTACGTGAACTTGTCCGAATCGAAACCGGGGGCCGTTTTGGTCCACCACTCTTTCCACGCGGTTTGGGCTTTCGTCACGGCTTCTTTGGATTTGCCGAAGTTCACTTTGGGTGCGTCCTTGCCGGCTAATTGCAAAAAGTAATCCTCTGCTTGCCAAAGTTGTCCCCGAGGCAGTTCCGGCAGGAGATCAATCAAATCGGGGATGCAATCTTTCGCCTTGGCGACTGTCACGAGGGCAAACAGCATCGTGAACCGGGTTTCGGTATCTTTCTCGACTTTGGTTGCAGCGAGAACGTTCGGGTACGCATCCGGAATGTGGATCGGTTGAGTTGTCGGACCCCCTTCGATCAGCGCGACGGCTGCGGTCACTCGTTTCAACGCGGACGAATCTTTTAAGGCTTCCAACAGCGTGGGATCGGCTTTGCCATCGCGGACGGCATGAAGGGTGAGTGTTTTGCGGATTTCATCAACCACAGTCACATCGTCCGCCACGGGCAGAAACCCCAGAAGTATCTTCGATGTTTCCGGTGTGGCCGACTTCGCCAACGCCCGCACGACTGCCGCCGCCACAGCAGCATGAGGAACTTTTTCGACCCGCTTGAGGATGTCCGATGCGCGGTAGGCAATTTCAAAATCGGTCCCGTTCACGTTCATCGGGTCAATCGCCGCCGCCTTCCGCAACGGGCCGACTGCGGCAGGGCCGAATCGCTCGGCTTCTTGGGTGGCCTTTTGACGGTCCTCAAAGTCGGCTGAACCCAGCCGCTTAATCACGTCCTGAATTTTCGTCTGGTCCGACTCACTCAGCGTTCGCAGAAGTAAGTAGGTGTGCATCCCCTTCACGTCATCCGCTTTTAGGTTGCTGGCCTCCAACGCCTTCTCATCGGACATCGCTGCCGGTGTTGGTGGGATTATCTCCGGGGTTCGTCCGACACGAACTGCCCGTTGTGGTATGGGGATCGGGTTTTGCGAAACGAGCAATGCTTGCCCACCGAGCAGAAACAGAACGACGACGCCAATCCAGTATCGTGACATTACTCGCTCCACACGGGACAAGCCAAATTGCGTTTCGATTCATATTACTCGCTGGCCATCCTGCCGAAACTACCAATGTTGCCAAGTTGGGCATGTCCAAGTCAACTCCGGCTTGACCAAGTCACACATTCGCGGCATAGCAGGGTCATTGGGTGAGGATTTGCGACGTGAGTTTGAGAGGCAATCCATGCGCAAGCTGGTTCAACGCGGATGGGTCGTTACTCTCGGTTTGACCGGCTGTGCCGCCGTGCCGCCGCTTGAAAACCCAGTGCTTGTGCGACCGCTGCAACAGGTCGATGCTGAAAACCCGATTCTCGTTTCACCGGGTGTGCCCACGCCGGAAGGCTATGCGTTCGTTTACGAACGGACTTTGGACGCGCTCGACGACTACTTCGAGATTATCCCTGGTCCACGGTATGCCGGGCAAATTGAGACGAAAACACGGAATGCTGCGGGCTTTGAGCAACCCTGGAAACCCGGCACGCCGGACAAGCGCGAACGGCTCCTGGCGACCTTGCAAACGATTCGACACCACGCGATCGTGAAAATCGCACCCGGCGAACGGGGTGGGTATCGGGTTTACGTCGAAGTGTACAAAGAACTCGAAGACTTAGCCCAACCGGCCCAAGCCCTAACGGGTGGGGCGTCCTTCCGAGAAACCCCGACAGTCGATCGTCGCGTGGAAGTGGCCGCCGTCACGGCTCCAACAGATCGCACCTGGATACCGCAAGGCCGCGACCCGGCGTTTGAGCAAGTTTTGTTACGGAAAATCCAGAAGAACATCTGCCGGTAAACCCAAGCCGATCCTGAGCGGTGGATGTAAAGTGGCCGTATACCCTGGTGAAAACTAAGCAGCATCGCAAAGATCGCTGAAAGTTTCGTCATCTATTTCCAATGTCGGTAGCGACTCGGGTGGCAATTCAATCAGCAAGCTGTTTTTGCTTGCCGACTCCAAATTGGCTTTTAGCTTGTCATTCGCTTCAACTACCGATTTCACAGAGTTCAAGAGAACTTCACGAAGAAATAATTGTGCCCCACTCGCAATCGTTTTATCCTCTCCGGTCAAACGCACCAATCCGATCAGCAGTTTACGGACGGTTAGGACGTGCGATTTGACTTGATCGACGACCGTGGCATCACGCTTTGCTAAACGCATCGTCAAACCTAAACCAAGGGCGGACGTGTATTCTCGTAAATCACCAAGTCTCAAATCATCATCGAATCCGCTTTCAAGCTTTGAGATTCGGCTCTGTGTGCAGCCCATTTTTTCAGCAATATCTTTCTGGGAAAGATTCAGAGCTGCGCGTTGGGCCATAAGGCAGTTAATAACGGCTCGGTTCCGAACGGCTTCCTCAATCTGATCGGCCAACGCAGGATCATCCGCGACACTCCTAAAGGCGTCAGCGACGCTGCGGAACCCCGCCATCTTCTTCGTGCTGGGCATCACTTTTTTGCTTGCCATTCGCATCCCCTAGATTTTCGATGATGTCATTGACCATGTCGCGACACTCGTTCAAGTCGCGTTTTTGACTGGCTTTGTCACCAATATTGAGTAGCCACACGATGCACGTTCTCTCGTCGGGATAAAAATACAGCCTCGTCTCAGCTAGCTTTCTTTTAGCCCCCGATTGGTCAACCGCATACAGCCTCGATTTCTCATTGTGAACAAAGCCATATGTCCCCATCAACTGCAACGGCTTCACGCCTTCATTCAGGGCTGTTACATATGTTTGCAGGTTAATGTGAGTTTGTAGCGTTTCTTGTTGCCGTTTTTTTGCATATCGTTTCACACGAGAATCGTATGTCGGACTGGTATTAACTGTCCACGCCATAATACCACCTAGGAATATATTGTCCAGATTATGGCATTAGAACAAGCAATTATATTCCGAAATAGAATTATTGCCACGTTACGAGAATTGAAGGGTCGTCCGGAGTTTGAACGCTGCAACTGTTTGAATTAGAGAATTGTCGATTCTGAACCCGATACGGAATGGTGGACTCATATCCACCATTCCGTAAAAGAATCACCCCGCCCGCTCTTCCGTCACTTGCTTGGGTAGTTTCACGATGAACGTGGAACCCTTCCCGACGACGCTTTCCACGCGAATGCGACCATGATGTTGCTCGATGATCTGCCGACACACGCTTAACCCAAGCCCGGTACCGCCGTGGCCGTGTTCGTCGGGTTGTTTTGTGGTGAAGAACGGCTCGAAGATTTGCCGCAAGTTCTCGTGCGAAATCCCGACCCCCGAGTCGGCGATTTTGATCTCGGCCGTGTCCCCGGCGGCGTTTTCTTTGACTTCAATCCGCAAACGACCGCCGTTGGGCATCGCTTGCCGAGCGTTGATGACGAGGTTGACAAGAATCTGTTCGATTTGCCCCGCCACGACGAACGCGACCGGGTGACCCTGAAACCGCTTCTCGACTTGAATCCGGTGCTTGCTGAGGTCTTTTTCGGTCAACAACAGTACTTCTTCCACAAGATTCACGATGTCGGTGGCTTCCCGCGCCGTGGTGTTGTTCCGGGCGAAGCCAAGCATACTGTTCACAATGACGGCGGCCCGTTGACTGCCCCGCAGAATTTTCTCGAACGCTTGGGCCTGAGCCGCCGGGGTTTGACCACGCATCCCCATCTTGGCGTAGTTGATGATCGTGGTGAGGATGTTGTTAAACTCGTGGGCAACGCTCGACGCTAATTCCCCGACGCTACTAAGCCGTTGGGCTTGGAGCAACTGCTGTCGCAGTGTGGCTTCGGTCTCGCTCATCGGCGCTGTCAGCATTTCATGGCCGGTCATGGCACGTCCCTCGCAATGGTTTCTCGTGATGTCAACACGAGCGATACAAGTGCTGTTGCTGCGAAGAATTATCGGTTGTGCCGACTGTAACACTTCATCGGAACGCAAGAATGCCGTTGAGTTTCTACCGGGAAGTTTGCTTCAAGTTTGCCAAGATCCCCCCATCAGGCTTCGATTCGAGGGGAAATGACACCGACACCCGTGGGGAGGCCGTTTGTGAGCAGGGCGACGGGTTCGGGGACCGTAAGCAGTTGCGCCGCGTTCCAGCCCGGATTTGTGGCGAATAATTCACTGACAGCCACATTCGGGACTCGGCCCAGTTTGTCCCAAGCCGTCGAGCCGTAACCTTCAAGCAATGTCAACAGCAATACCTTGCAGACGATCCCGTGCGCGACAATCACGATGCGACCACAGGGGGATGTGGAGACGACATCGTTCCACGCGCTGACAACCCGCTCCCGAACTTGGTCGTAGCTTTCAGCGCCGTCCGTGGTGTACGACGTGTTGCCGTTCGACCACTGCGCCACGGTTTCGGCCCACGGTCCATTACTGAGCATGAACGATTGCCCGCTCATGGCGCCGACACGACGTTCGTGCAAATTCGGTTCGATGCGATGGGGAACCCGGCAAGCCGTGGCAATTGGGGCGGCGGTGTCAACCGCCCGACGCATCCCGGACGAGATGACCACAGTTGGTTGAAGTGCGTGAAACCAATCTGCTGCCGCGTTGGCTTGCTGATACCCCAAGTTGCTTAACCCCACATCGGACTCGGCACCATGAAAGACGTTCGGGGTGGCTGTTTCGGCGTGGCGAAGCAACCACACGTGTGTCGGCACTGTCATCGAAGTCCACCCAGTTTCAGGACGGTTTTAAGGCTTGCCACGGCGTACCAATTCGCCCGGCACGATGGATACAGACGGTATTGCAAAGCGGGCACGGCACGGCGAGCGAGTTCAGGATCACCACCGTCCTCGGGCCGGGTCGCGTCGGGGCGGATTGTTCGGCAGCGGGCACCAATTTGAACGCACGGTACCGGAGCCAGTTCCGGAATTGCACCAACAACCGATCGGTCAGCCGTTCGTTCATCGGGATGCGATAGGGGCCGAATTGCAACCGCCAGATCCCCGACCCGGCCCGCACCATTTCGAGATTGGAATCGGGATCCGCTAATACCGATCCCCCGATAGCCAACCCCCGTGCGGTGAGGACGACCGGCCCCAATTCGGCTTCGAGTGCATCGGGGAATTCGATGCGTAACAAGGTATCCGGATGCTCGCCGAGAACCTTCCGGCTTTCGGTCGCAAAGTTCTCAGCATAATCAAACACCGTGGTGGCGTTGCCGATGTTCGACCACGCTTCTTCAGTTCGGATCGTCCAGACGACATGAAGCAAGGCAAGGTGCTCGGCGGTCGCACCCAACACCAGTTGCCGAAACCAGGGGCAGTAGCGTGTCACTGTAATCACATCAATCGGTTGCAAACCGGCTTCAAAGGCCCGACCGATGAGCAAGATGCCGAGGCGTTGCGGTTCGCCGGGCTTCATTCTGCCGCAGGTTAACACAATCTCGGCGGCAGCTTCGGCAAAAACTGGCGGCAATTCCCCGCGCAAAAACGGCTCGAACAGGTTCGCCAAACCGACGACCCGTTCTCGCCCCATCTCCCCGCCGTCAAAAACTTGCAACACCCGTGCGGCTGCAAAGAGTTGCATCTGCGTCGGCCCTTTGTCCGCAAGCACCGCTGCGTGTTCGACCAGTTCGTAAACCGCCGGGGAACGTTCGATCGCGTTGCCTTGACTGATGCTCACCCGGCTTAATCGAGTAAGAAACCGTATTGCGGCATCCGACCGACCGACGCCAGACGTGAGTGACGACCACGCCAATGCTAACGCCCGTTCGGAACGGTCTGGTAACGGCTTGGAAAGGTAGCGCCCGACCAAGTAGATCAGCCACGCAGCCCCACCAAGAACTGTGGCGACCAGTAGTGGCGATACGACTCGCTTGGGGACAAGAAAAACTGCGACCATCGCAATGAACACGATCGGCAGTGCCGACAAGACGCCAACCAAACGAGGCGGACGACGTGGACCGAATTCGATGTCGTCGTCGGGTTCGACGTTGGGCCGCGTCACGGTTGCGATTTGTCCACGGGCCGTGTCACGCACTTCAACACCGTACCCCTCCGCACTCAGCCGGCCATTTGCCAGCGCGGCTTCGGGAGCCAGCAGTGGGATGGGGTCTTGCACCGCAGTCAGACACACGGGACACAATCCGGCGTGATCCTTCGTCGCCGCATCAAGAAGTTGGTCGATTTGCGTCGGGTCCGGGGAACTGCGTGACGCCAAGGCTTGAAAAACCTGCCGCGTGGGAACGTCCGGGTAATACTGCCTCGACAGGAAATAAGTGTAATCAACCAGCGCAACATCGCTACCTGTTGCAGCATCGGTCACCAGTGCATCCAACAGCGCCCGTGGTTCGATGGCGTGGCCGTGCTCGTACACCATCCGGTGTTTGGCCCACAGGTGCGGAATGAACTGAAACCGCGTCAGCCGTGCCGGACACCGCGGGCACCGCAACCGCGATCGGGCCTCGGCGGCTTCGATCATCACGTCTAAAGTCTGACACGTTGCGACGCGACTTTGCAGTTGCAGCATTCGCTCCAGTGCCTTGGATTTCGACAAGCCGTCGGTTAACGAGCGCACGATCGGCGTGACCGCTTGGGGATCGTCCGGAACGCTGCTCAGCAAACGGCCCGCGACGTGCAGCCGTAACAGGTTCGCAGGCAACTTCGATTTCAACACCGGGACGACAGCCACCACCAAGTTGATGGAAAGCGGGTCGGGTATCCGTGACAGAAATTCCAACGCCAGCCGGGCGCCGCCGGGGCCGGACATGACCAAGTCGTTGAAGACGCCAGCCGTGCGATTTGCAATACGGGCCGCATTCGCCAAGGCCACAATCGCCCGATGCGTGACTTGCGGTTCCGTGGCGGCAACAACGGCGTGGACCAGTTTCACCAGATCGGCGTCGCCGGGACCAGTGCGCTGTCGTCCGGACGGTGGCGGTTCAGAAAGCATGTGGTGAAGTTTAGCAATTCATTAGGGTTTGGTCGGCACGGGGGTTAAGTCGATCCAGCGGTCGAGCGCATCTGCCGTGACAGGGGCCGCCGTGGGACTTGTCTTCAACACCACCGCGAACTGTTTGATCGTTTTTTCGGCACTGATCCGGTACTTCTCGTCCTTGGTTTTTTCAAACAGCCGCACCAGATTTCGTGCGGCCACACCGTTGCCGGACGGCTGGGCGCTGTCGTAGTAGTCCTTGCCCCGTGCGAACAGTTTCTCCGCATCGTTGGCCGTGATGTAAAAACCGCCTTTGTCGGGGTCGCCGTGCCACTGCATCATTTGGTCATTGATTGCCTTCGCTTCGGTCAGCCACCGATCGTTTTTTGTGGCATCGTGCAGATTTAACAAGCCGTGAACCAAGAAGGCGTAGTCGTCCAAAAACGCCGGGCCGCGTGGCTGTGGTTTCTCACCCGATTTCGCGGCGTAGATTCGCAGCAATCGACCGTCCTTCGTCCGCATCGTGTTCAGCAGAAAGCCTGCGGCTTTCACCGCGATTTGGATGTACTTAGTCTCCTTCAACACCTCCCCGGCTTTGGCGTACCCCGCGATCATTTGGCCGTTCCACCCGGTCAGGACTTTCGTGTCCAGAAATGGCCGTTCCCGTTTCGCTCTGACATCGAACAGCTTTGTCTTCAACGCCGTGATTTCCGGTGAATCGGGACTCAAGGGGTTCTGCAAACGGGGGATGTAGAACTTCTCCTCGAAGTTCGGTTTCGCGTCGAAACTGAGTTGGGCTTTCAGTTTTTTCGCATCGGTGCTATCGCCGAGGACTTCGTCAATTTGCTTCGCAGTCCAGATGTAGAACGTGCCTTCTTTCCCTTCACTGTCCGCATCGAGTGCGGAGTAAAATACGCCGTCGGGTGATGTCAATTCACGGGCCACGAAGTTGGCAGTTCCGGTGATGATCGAGTCGTAAACTTTGTCGCCGGTGATCCGTCGCGCTTCGGCATAAAGTTCAAGCAATTGGGCGTTGTCGTACAGCATCTTCTCGAAGTGCGGCACCGTCCAGGTGCGCTCCGTGGAGTAGCGATGAAACCCGCCGCCGAGTTGGTCGTAGATGCCGCCCATCGCCATTTTTTCGAGCGTGAGCTTGACCGATTTTGCCAATGCCTCTTGGCCCGGTTTCGTCGATTGATGCAAGAGAAACAGGAGCGCGGAAGCACGCGGGAACTTCGTTCCGCGAAACCCACGCAGCTTCATCCCAAACCCGCCCTGCTCCGGGTCAAATTCGTAGGCGTCCGCCGCCGAAGTCACGATTTCCCGATCGAGTTTGATGATCGGAATGGCCCGCGTGTTGCGTTCCATTGATTCGGTCGTGATCTCCGCGACTTTATCGGCTTGCTTCATGATGCCGTCGCGGTCCTTCTCCAACAGTTCCATGACCCGCTTCAGCACGGTCTTGAACCCCGGTGCTTTCTCGCCGTCGATGTCCCGGTCTTCCGGCGGCCAGTAGGTTCCGCCGAAGATCGGCTTGGCTTCGGCGGTCAGGAACATCGACAGCGGCCAGCCCCCACTTTGGTTGAGCGATTGCAGCGCGGTCATGTAAACTTCGTCCACATCGGGCCGTTCTTCCCGATCGACTTTGATGCAGACGAAATGTTTGTTGAGCAGTTCTGCGATAGCAGCGTTGGAGAACGATTCGCGCTCCATCACGTGGCACCAGTGGCACGCACTGTAGCCGATGGACAGGAACACCAACTTGTTCTCTTTCTTCGCTTTGGCAAAGGCGTCCACACCCCACGGATACCAATCGACCGGGTTGTGGGCGTGTTGCAGCAAATACGGGCTAACTTCCTGGGCCAACCGATTCGGCTTCCCCTTCGGAGCCGTGCCTGGTGGATCAGCGGCGTGAACACCGATCGTTGCGAGTATCGTGATGATCGAAAAAATGAACAGGCACCGAATCGCAAACATAACATCGTCCTGTACGTTCTGGGAACCAAGGCAGCATCGCGTTGCTCCATTACTATGATGATTGCGACACGAGCTGCCAATCAAATTGTACCCTGTGCGAGGTTCGCATGTTCGCTCACCGTCTGACTCTGCTTGTACTGGTTGCCCTGTTTGTTGGGGCACTTTCGGCGTTTGCGGACGAGCAATCCGATGCGGTGAAGCAACAAAAAGAATTGGCGAAAGCGAACCTGAAGTCGGCAAAACTAACGATGGGCACTGGGGAATCGGAGAGCCTGTTAGTGTTCGCACCCTACCCAGATGAGAAGGTGCAAACGCTGGCCACGAACTTGCAAAAGACCTACGCCAGTGCCCTTAAAGCGTTGAAGTACGATGCCAAAGACCCCCTGTACACCGGCAAACTCACGGTGATGATTTTTACCGACCCGAAGCTGTACAAAACCTTCGCGCTCGTTGCCCAAAAGCGGTCGATGAAGCCGAAAGAAACCCACGACTTTCAACTTCGTGGTGACACCCCTGGGATGACGCTCCTCGCAGGCAGCAGTGGCAAGCCGACCGAAGCCACGGTGACAGCAGAAGCCGCCAAACTTGTTGCCGCCGCACTGTTGAACACCAAAGCGGGCACGATAACCGCTGACGCCGGGTTGCCGACGTGGTTGGAGACGGGCTTCGGCAATGCGGTCTACTTACGTGCGGAAGGAAACGCGGCCAAGTTGGCGGCCCACAAAGCCAAAATCCGGTCACTTAACTCCAAAACCGGCGGCGGGGCGTTGCAACTCAAATACCTCTGGAGCGATTTTGACTCGCCCGATTTGGACGCCGTCACAACGAGTTTCGCGGAGTATCTGGCATTCGGTCCGGGCGGCGATAAGTTCGCTTCGATTCTGAGTTCCTTCAAGCCAGCCGATGGGAATGATTCCCCCACGATTGAGACCGCGTTCGCCGCAATCGAATGGAAAATGCCGGACATCGAACAAGGTTGGCGGAAATGGGTGGCTAGCTCGAAGTGACTTTGTTGGAAGCGGCTTGTTGGAAGAAACGCTTCCTACCCCACCCTTTGCTGGAAATTTTCTGGCTAACGGGCATCGGGTAATTCAGTTAGTGCATGAATAAGCACAAAGCCCACGAACGATCGTTCGTGGGCTTTGCCCCTCACACCGTATACCAGTCCGGTGTAATGAACCACTCGAGCACCCCGGACCCTTCTTTGATTTCTTCGCCGTCCACACGGAAGCAGGCCGCACCCGCTTTTTCAAATCTCAGAATGTTTTCCCCGGCACCCAGCAACCACGCCGCGTAGATGCCTAAATCTGGCATGTGGCCGACGAGAATGACCGTATCGCCATCGTATCCCACAATTTCTTTCGTGAGTTTGCGTGGGCGAAGTTGATCGACCGCCAGCTTGTCCGTGACGGTAACTTCGCTCCCCGTTGGCAGCAATGATCCCAGTGCGTCCGCCGTTTGTTTGGCGCGAATGGCGGGGCTGCTGGCAATAACATCCGGCAGAAGTCCCAGTCGTCGAAAGGCGTCTTTCAATCCGACCGCTTGTCGTTGACCGCGTGGCGTGAGAACTCGTGCTTCATCCGCCTGCGTCCCGGATGATTGCGCATCAACCGCTTCGGCGTGTCGAACTAGAATCAACTGCATATCGTCACCCTTTTCACGGGAACCTCACACGCCCACCCCTTCCGAAGGCGGTGTGAGATTCATACAATATCCATTGGACCAGTAAACCACCTAGTTAAGTAAGTTATGAAGCGCACAGACATTCGGAACGTTGCCGTCATTGCCCACGTTGACCACGGCAAAACGACCTTGGTTGACCAGATGCTCCGCCAGTCGGGCCAGTTCCGCTCCGAAGAGTTGGACAAGCTCGTCGGGGGGCAGCACGGCCTCATCATGGACTCCAACGACCAGGAACGCGAGCGCGGAATCACGATTCTGGCCAAAAACTGTGGCATTCGCATCGGCGATGTCAAAGTCAACCTCATTGACACGCCGGGGCACGCCGACTTCGGCGGCGAAGTCGAACGCATTTTGAAGATGGCCGACGGGGCGTTCGTACTCGTGGACGCCGCCGAAGGGCCACTGCCGCAAACGCGGTTCGTGCTGCGCAAGGCCTTCGCGTGTGGACTGAAGCCGATTGTCATCATCAACAAGATTGATCGACCGGATGCCCGGATTGATGAAATTCACTCGATGATGTTCGACCTGTTCATCGAACTGGGTGCGGACGACGAGACCGCGAACTTCCCGGTGATCTACGCTTCCGGGCGGGCGGGCATCGCCACACTTGACATGGCCGTCGAACCCAAGGATTTGCAGCCACTCTTCGACGCGATCCTCGAAAAAGTTCCGCCACCGGAAGTCGATCTGGACGCGCCACTGCAAATGCAGGTCATGGCCCTGTCGTACTCCGAGTTCGTCGGCAAAATCGCCGTCTGTCGAATCTTCAGCGGCAAGGTCCGTAAGAACCAACGGGTCACCGTGGTCAAGCAAAAAGACGGCTCCACGGTGCAGGACACGATTGTCCAGGTGATGGAGTTCGAGCGGTTGGCGCGTAAAGAAGTGGAAGAAATGAGTGCGGGCGACATCTGTTCCATCACCGGCATCGACGACGCCGACATCGGCGACACGATTTGTGAACTCGATCAACCGCGTCCGATGGCCCCGTTGACGATCGACGAGCCGACGTTGGACATGCTCTTCAAGGTCAACGACTCGCCGTTCGCCGGGCAGGAAGGCAAGCCGCTGACCAGCCGGGAATTGCGCGACCGCCTCGACCGGGAACTGCAACACAACGTCGCCCTTCGCGTTCGGCCCGGCGATCGGGAAAGCGAGTTTAGCGTCTCCGGGCGTGGGATGTTACACCTCGGGGTGTTACTCGAATCCATGCGGCGGGAAGGCGCGGAAATCGCGGTCGGCAAGCCGCGCGTCATCACCAAAGAAATCAACGGCAAGACCCACGAGCCGGTGGAATACCTCGTCGTGGAAGCGCCGACGGAACACTCCAGTTCTGTGATGCGATTGGTGCTGGAACGGCAAGGCGAGTGCGTCAAGATGGAAGGCGGCCACGGCAACCAGACGCACATGGAGTTTCACATCCCCGCCCGCGGCTTGATCGGGATGCGGACCCGGATGCTAACTGCCACGCAAGGCACCGCGATCATGCACCACAACTTCCACGAGTACCGCCCCGTCAAGGGCACAATGGCGGGCCGGGCCAACGGGGTGCTGATTTCCATCGAGACCTCCAAGGCGACAGGCTACGCCATCGAAGCGTTGCAAGACCGGGGGATGTTGTTCGTGTCGCCGATGCAGGCAGTTTATGAAGGCCAGATTGTCGGCGAAAACAACCGCGACAACGACCTGACCGTGAACGTCACCCGTGCGAAGGCCCTCACGAACATGCGGAGTGCGGGTGCCGAAAAGAACGTCCCGCTTCGCCCCCCGATGCAGTTCTCGATGGAAATGGCCCTCGAATACATCGAAGACGACGAACTCGTCGAGATCACCCCCGATTCGATCCGGATGCGGAAGCTGTTCCTGAAAGAACCCGAACGCAAGCGGTCCAGTCGCGGGAAGTAATGCTCGCACCGTCGGGAGGATCCCACAATTAACGTGTTGCGAATCGACCAATCATTTCGTTTCCACCCCGTGCTTCTGCTCGGGGTGGGTTTGTTAGGTGTTCTCGGTTGTACACCACCGATTACGCCGGCAAAACCCAGTCAACCCACCCCGATCGAACTGGGTGCGAAGCACGACCCCGAAACGACGGGGACGATCTCCGGGTACATCCGCTGGCAAGGGCCGGTTCCGGACCTCAAGCCTCAGGTCGGCGTTGTTCCAGATGGGGCGGCGTACCGCTGGATTGCTGTGACCAACCCGTTTGCACCTCTTGTCGATCCCGCCAGTCACGGAATCGCCAATGCGTTGGTCTACCTCAAAAAAGTGGACCCCGCACGCAGTAAGCCGTGGGACCGGCCGCCCCTGCGGGTCGAACACCGTGACTTTCGCATTCAACTGCTACAAGGCGAAAAGCCGTGTTCTCTTGCCGTTGTTCGCACTGGTGCGGACGTGCAGATGGTGTCGCACGATCCTGAATTGCACACCTTGCGGGCACGGGGAGCGGCGTTCTTTTCCCTGGAGTTTCCGGAGTCCAACAAATCGCTGACGCGGAGTTTTGATCGCACGGGCATCGTCGAACTCACCAGTGGTGCGGGGTATTATTGGCTCGCGGCGGATGTGCTTGTGACAGAGCATCCGTATGCGGCGATCACGCAAAGTGACGGGCGGTTTGAACTGAAAGCAGTGCCGAGCGGTGAATACGAAATCGTCTGCCGCGTCCGCAATTGGCAAGTCACGTCGGTCGAAACGGACCCCGAAACCGGGCTATTTTTTCGCCAAAAGTACGCGGCCCCACTTGAGCTAACCACGTCAGTCGTAGTGCCGGCAAAAGGCCGCGTGGAACAGTCTTGGACGGTGACGGAATCGCAGTTCAATGGAGTTACACCAAGCACGATTCACCACAGAGGGCACGGAGAGCCACAGAGAAAGCCAAAACAGATTTTCATGGCGTTCTCTGTGGCTCTCCGTGCCCTCTGTGGTGAATCGTGCTTGGT
>JAYVXO010000073.1:0-20383 GCA_043785105.1 Fimbriiglobus sp. | reverse complement strand
TCAGGTTAATGGTGAGACGGCTGACAAATAGGAGTACGACCCCCGGTTCAGGCGGTGCCTCAAACGCTCAAAATCCTAGGCTCGCCGCATGATTCTTTGCCGTATGGTCTCTCACTGTCGATACGCAGAAGCACCGCGTCGGATTGCACACCGGCGTGATTGAGGTTGTTACGTCTCCTCACAAGCACACGACGATCATCCCGTACCGAATCTATATTTCTTCGGACTATGCAATCTTACCGACTGAATCTTCGGTGGTGTCTGGGAATGATAGCTTCCGCAAGCAGTTCCGGATTCGCTTCACAGGTTCTTTGACGCCGGATTTTGCAAACTTATCCTACGTAACTGAACCCCCTGATCTCATCACGGGTTCCCGAATCGTTTCCGCCAATGCGTTGCAGGCCACCGTGGAGTTGTCATTCAATTCACCCAAGGCAATCCCAACCGTTATCTTGTTAACTGCTCGTGATCCGAACGGCGCATTTGGCACGGCAAAAATCACCGTTGAATAGTTTTTGCAATCATCGGAAATCGCTGTGAGTGTTTTGTGAAGTGAAACAGGTTGTGAACTGTCTAAAAGAGCAGGAATATCGAAACAGAATACTTGCCCAAGATTCCGCGTGGCTCGGCGACAATTATCGGGTACGCTGGGGTTCGTCGCCTCTCTCCTTTCCTCACTGTTGAGTATGGTGCGTCAATGAAAGAACGGAATCCGGAACCCGATTGCTGTGATGTTTCTCGACGGCTTTTTTTCCAGACCGCGGCAGCGGTCGCCGTGGGGAGTAGCTTGCCGTTGTTTGCGACGGCGAAAGCCGTCGCCGCGCCGCCGACGAAAACGTCGGTCGCCGAAACCGCCGTGAAGGCGTTGTTCGATTCCCTGTCCGAAACGCAAAAGAAAGAGATTTGCTTCGACTGGGATTACATCGACAAAGACCGTGGGTTGTTGCGAACTCGCGTGGCCAACAACTGGCAAATCACCAAGCCGACGATTACCAGTGGTTATTACACCAAAGCGCAACAAACGATCGCCCACGACATTTTCCGCGGCCTGATTAACCCGGACTGGTACGACCGCTTCCTGAAGCAACTCAAGGACGACAACGAAGGCAAGCCGTGGGGTACGTTCCAGTCCATTGCCATCTTCGGTACGCCGGGGTCGGAGCAATTTGAATTTGTCATGACGGGGCGGCACCAAACGTTACGGGCCGACGGCAATACGGAAAAGCACGTCGCGTTCGGCGGGCCGATCTTCTACGGTCACGCCGCGAAAGGGTTTAATGAAGAGAAGGATCACCCTGGTAACGTGTTCTGGCCACAAGCACTTGCCGCAAACAAGGTCTACACGATGCTGGACGAAAAGCAGCGTAAGGCGGCCCTTGTTGAAAAGAGTCCCCAGGAATCCCACGTCGCGTTTCGGGGCGAGAAACTTGCCAAAGTACCTGGTTTGGCCGTGAAGGAGATGTCCAGCGATCAAAAAACCGAAATGCAAAACGTGTTGGCGAAACTGATCGAACCGTTCCGCGCCGAAGACCGGGAGGAAGCCCTGGAGTGTGTGAAAGTGCAGGGCGGCCTGGATAAATGCCGCTTGAGTTTCTTTGAAGATAAGGACATCGGCGACGATAAGGTCTGGGACAACTGGCGGCTGGAAGGGCCAGCGTTCGTGTGGTACTTCCGTGGCGATCCGCACGTCCACGTGTGGGTCAACGTCGCCGACGATGCGTCCGTGAAGACGAACACGCCTGGAACCTGATTCACTCCTGCAAACAATAAAAAAGCCACCCGACATCGGGTGGCTTTTCTGTTTGAAGACATCGAGCAATTAACGCTTCGAGAACTGCGTTCCACGGCGTGCGCCACGGAGGCCGTACTTTTTGCGTTCTTTCATGCGGCTGTCTCGGGTGAGGAAGCCACTTTCCCGGAGTTTCTTAATCATGCCGATCATGGTGTCGTCTGATGCGGCTGTTTCTGGCACGGGGGCCGGCGTCGTACCCGGCTTCACTTCGGCTTTGTAGGACCGAATAATTGTCATGTGATTTCGCGTGATGACTTTCTGTTCGTTGCGAGGCGAGAACATCGTCTTCACGGCGCGGGCTAAGCCTTGGCAGATGGCGCCGGCTTGGCCGGTGATCCCGCCGCCTTGCACCCGGACGATGACATCCACGCGGTTCGACAGTTCCGTTATCAGCAACGGACCCATGACAGCGGCACGGTCTTTATCTTCCGTGAAGTAGTCCGGCAAGCCGCGACCGTTGATTTCGATCTTGCCTTTGCCGTCCGTGATGCGGACGCGGGCCACGGAAGTTTTCCGCCGCCCGGTCCCAATGTAAACCGTCTTCTTCTCAGCCATGATCGATCAATCCCCTGCAACGTTAGGCTTTATGCGAGCTTGTATTCAACGGGTTGTTGGGCTTGGTGTTCGTGGCTGGTGCCACCGTAGATTTTCATCTTCTTGAGTTGCTTGTAGCCCATCGGGCCTTTATTCACCATACGCTTAACGGCTTGGAAGATGATTTCTTCCGGCTTGGTGTCTCGCATCTTTTTTGCGGGGATCAGCTTTTGGCCGCCGGCGTAATGGGAATAAGTTTGGTAGATCTTTTGATCCCACTTCTTACCCGTGAACTTGACCTTGCTCGCGTTCAGAATGATGACAAAGTCACCCGTATCTGTTTGCGGGGTGTAATCGGGCTTGTGTTTGCCCCGGATCAGGTTCGAGATCGTCACCGCGAGCCGACCAACCACCAGATCTGTGGCGTCGATCACGTACCACTTCGGTTGAACCGTATCCCTATTCGCCATGAAAGTCGACATGCCAGCGGTCTTCCTGCATCAGTACCAAGCAGCAATTTCGTAAGATTACTATGCTAAAAGTTATCTGAAAAGCGTCAAGGCCGCATCACCGGAAAGTTCCGGTGGTGGCCGACGAATTACCAGATGTCAGGCACCCGACCGCACACCGGAGTTTCGACCATGAGCGCACCAGCCAGTCCCGAAGTCGTTGACACCATCAACAACCCCCAGCACCCCTTTGGCTTACCGCCGGGGTCGGTGCGGTCGTTTATGTCGCTGCTAATTCTGAGCTACTTTTGGCTCGCAGTGTTTTGGCCGGGTGAAAACGTCAAAACGCTAACCGGCCACTTCTTCTTACTCGGTCTGGTGTTGTACACCCTGTTGCCATCAAGGCACCACGTGGATGGGTTCATTGGTCACATGCTCCCGTGGATTTTACGAATTGCAGCGGTCGGGGGCAGCGTGTTGGTCTTAGTCTACATGCAATCGCACGGCATTGAAAACTACCGAGACCGGCTCTTACCTGATTTTGCCGAGTTCCGCGAGTGGTGGATCCCGTTTAGCATCACGCTTGTCGCCGGTCTCTATCTCGGTTACGGGTTGAAACTCCTATTCGGCGAACGGTCCCCGATCTTCACGACATTGCGGTCGTGGCTTTCCGTGGTCGGAATGGTCATGCTCGTTCTGGAAGTCGGCCTCTTCATTATCCACCTCTCCACCCACAGCGGTGATGCCGGCTTCGTCGATTTCCTCCGCTACTACGAATTTGTGGAACTCGCCATCGTCTCGGCCTACTTCGGCACCCGAATTTAGTAGGGGCGAGTACGAAAAACGGGTTTCCGTCGCCGCGACGGAAACCCGTTTCATGTCAGTGCCGAAGCGTGGACTTGAACATCCACTGCCTTGCGAGAACTAGAACCTGAATCGAGTTGGTGTCCAATTTGCTAACAGGGCAGAACCCGAGGGACTTCATTTTTGCTGAAGAATATGGCCAAGACTACGCTGCCACATTGGTCGTGGATTTTGCTGACCAGGGCGTGATCGAGCCAGAACAATACCCTGTATGCGGTTACGCTTGCCCCAGTTGGGCTTTCACGCGGTCGATGGCTTCTTGGACTTCCTCGAAGCCCATTTCGTTGGCGCGCTCGTACAACTCCAACGCCTGGTTCAAGTCTTTCTCGACGCCGGTGCCGTTTTCATAGCAGTCGCCGAGTTGTGCCCAACACGCGGGTTCACCGGCATCGCCGCCCCGCTGATACCAATCGGCGGCGGTGGCTTCGTTTTGCTCGACTCCTTCACCCTGTTGGTAGCATTGCCCCAACATGGCCATTGCTAACGGGTGGCCGGCTTCGGCGGCGTCGGCGTAATATTCAACGGCCTTCACGAGATCGGTCGGCGCCCCGATGCCAGTTGCTAACACTTGCCCGGCCTGGAACGCCCCTTCGGGGTGACCGAGTTCGGCGGCCTTCACGTACCAGCCGTAGGCCGTGGTCGGGTCGGGGGTGTTTTCTTCATCACTTGCCAACATCAACCCGAGTTCGACCATCGCTTCCGCATCGTTGACTTCGGCCAAGTGCTTCAAGTCGTCGATCGTCTCCCAATCGGTCGCCGTCGGGTTGTCCAGCGCTTCGCCGTACTCGTGTAACTCACTCTGCAAGGAGTCCGCAAACTCGCCGATTTGCTTCAGGATCGGCTCGTTGTCTTCTTCAGGGTGGATGAAGAAAAACTCGATCACGAACTTCAGGGTCCGCCCCAATTGTTTGCCTAACCCAATCGGTGGTAACGCCAGCGGTCGCATCTGGACATCGTGATCGGCCCGCGACAAGTCGCGCACCCACCACGCCAAAAACTCGACCGCGATCCAGCCGTCACGATCTTGGGAAAACTGAATTTCCGCCGTGATGAGGCGTTCGCCGACTCGTCCCCCATTACTGCGACGCAACGCGGCGATCGGCAAATCCGCGAACTCCCCCGGCAGACGAAGCATCGAAACGTCAACGCCTTCGAGCGGTTGAATGCTCAGTTCCACCGTCCGCACGCCGGGAAGGTGTTCAATCGCGGTGTAAAGCCGTTGGACGGGTTCGGGAAGGTCGCTCATGGTCAGTCTCCGGACACGAAAGTCTTGAAACGAACACAGCCGGAGCGTTAGCCCCAGCCGTGTTATTCTACGCCGTTTTCGATCAACTCACTTTGGGCGGTTCGACCGTATCCGTGAACTCTTCGAGCCGTTGGCTGCGGGTCGGTTGCCGCAATTTCAGCAGGCCGCGTGCTTCAATCTGTCGAATCCGTTCGCGGGTGATGCCGTATTGTCGGGCGACTTCGTCGAGCGTGCGGGCGGTCCCGTCTTTCAGACCAAATCGCAGTTCGATGACTTCCCGTTCGCGTGGCGCGAGGCTCTTCAGCACTTCGTTGATGCGTTCCCGCAACAAACGGGCATCAACGTGTTCGCCGGGGTTCGGCGTTTGACCGTCACTGAGGAAGTCTTCCAAAGCGCGTTCGCCGTCGCCACCTATCGGTTCGTGGAGGCTGACGGGTTGCCGACCCACGGCCCGTAGCGACCGCGTGTCTTCCGTTTTGACGCCGAGTGCGATTGCCAATTCTTCCGACGTTGGCTCCCGCCCGGTGGCAATCGAAAGTTCGCTCCGTTTGCGTTCCATCTTGGCCATGAGGCCGATCTGATGGCACGGCACCCGCACGGTGCGGGCGTGATCCGCAAGCGCCCGTTGAACGCCTTGGCGAATCCACCACGTGGCATACGTGCCGAACTTGAAGCCGCGACGGTGTTCGTACTTGTCCACCGCCCGCATCAGTCCGCGGTTGCCTTCTTGGATCAAGTCCGCGAACGGCAACCCCCGGTTGCGGTAGTTCTTGGCGATGCTGACCACGAGCCGCAGGTTGGCTTCGGCCAGTTCGCTGCGAACCTTTTGATACGCTTTCCGGCGGCGGCGTAACACCTTGGCCAAGCTGCTCAATTCTTTCGGCGTGAGATGGACTTTTTCTTGGGCTTCCCGCAGTTCCTGATCGCGGCGGGCTTGCTCGGCGACCGAACTCGCGCCGCGCTGGCACGCCCGATCCAGCGCCTTCATTTCGTTCGCCATGTCGTGCAATTCGTCCACCCAGCGTTCAATGTGTTCCGTCCGCGGGGACAGTTCATTGATGAGTTTTTCGAGCTTGTGCAGCCGGCGGAACCGGGACACCCGCCACTCGTGGTATTCTGCCGTGCCTTCGATGTCCAACCCGATCGCAAACGCCTGCGCTTCTTCCCGAAGTAGTCGGCGAATCAGCGGCAGGTTGTGTGGCATCCGGGCGATAATCTCGACCCGGCTTAGTTTAATTTCTTCGGTGGAATACACATCAATCAGCGGGTCGATTGCGGCCAGTCCGTCCCGAACTTTTTCCAGGGTCGTCGTGGCGCGGGCCACCACGTAAGCGCAGAGCAACGACGCCCGCCGGAACCGAGTCCGGTTCCGTTCGAGTGATACTGCCAGAGACCGTTCTTCGAGCGGCTTCAGTAAGCGAATTTGGCCCATTTGCCGCAAGTAAAGACCCAGTGCATCATCGGGACCACTCGCGTACTCGTCGGCGTGGGTCGGTTCTTCGGCGGGCGGAAGTTCTTCCGCAGTGGGGCCAGCAATGTCCGCTAACGGGTCGATCGGCAATTCATCGTCATCGTCGTCATCGTCGTCATCATCATCATCGGGGTCTTCATTCGCGGTTGTCAACGAAGCGTCCTCGTCCGGTAATAGACGGTCATCAGTCGCGTTTGCAGTTTGAAACATTCGGCTCATCGTCGTCTGTCCTGATCCCCGGCCCGGCGGCCGGCATAAGTCGTCTTCCCCAATGTGATACCACGACACGCGCTCAGACCCGGAGCTTGTCTCCGAGTGGCGTTCCCAACGGGTTTAGTCGTCGTGGGGTCCGTCGATGCGGTTCCGGACGCATGCGAGCGGTCAGCGAAAGATTTTAGGTTGCGGCAAGGTTAATGACCACAACCGAATATAACGGAGTCCCGAAACGCGAAGAGGTTCGCAGTCGGTTGCCCGTTCCTTCACATGTATTATACCGGCGATTACAAGGCCAGTCGGACAAAAATCTTGTTAAAAGTCAATTGTAGTCCAAGATTGCCACACCTGGCGAGCCTAACGCGAAATTTCCGCAGGAATGTGTTCGCCCGATTCCGAGCAATCCCCACAGTCACCGAAGTGTTAACATCGGCCGTTAACCGCGAAGATCTCCAACAAAACGGGTCGATGACATGATCCGAACTGTGAGTTGAGAATTCCCAACGTAACAACCTAACAATCCGACTTCACACGGAATTGGTCGCTGCAATTGCCTGAGTTTCCAATTTAAGCAGATAGTCTTTTTGATCCACGCCGCCACCGTACCCCACGAGGTGTCCAGTTGAGCCGATGACACGATGGCAGGGAACGATGATGGAGACGGGGTTGCGGCCATTTGCCGCACCGACGGCACGGCTGGCGGCAGGGTTTCCCAAACGACGAGCTTGTTCGCCGTAGGTGATCGTTTCGCCGTAGGGTATCGACTTGAGTTGCTCCCACGCCTGCAATTGAAATGCGGTGCCCGTCAGGTTGACAGGCAGCGTGAACTCTTGCCGTTCGCCTGCGAAGTATTCTGTGAGTTGCGATTTCACATCGACAAACGGTTCTTCAGCAGCGATCCAGTCGGGTTGAATGCGGACATCGGCCCAATTTTGGTGCATCGTCAGTCCGGTGATTGCCACACCATCGGAGATCAGGAGCAATTCCCCAATCGGGCTTGGGAACCGCGAGTAGTACGTTGCAGTTTTCATAACATCTCGCGGGAAGAAAGGTGACAGCCGTTCAACGTAGTGGAATTTTAGCCACTACGCCCCGCGTCGTGCAAGTGTAATTGTGCAAGGAATTGGCAATTACTTCTTAATCACGGAAACATCGGAGTAGCGTGGCATCGAGTCGATTGCTTTGCGATCCGCTTCCATCTCGCGCATCAACCGGCTGGCCGCATCTTGGTGATTCGCCGCCGAGACTTCGCCCGGTGTCACCAGCAATGCGGGTAATGGCGGTGGCGGAGCATTTTGAATAATCGGCCCCATCGGCGCGTCTTGCGCTTCGGTTACTTTGACGCCAGGGCCAGCGGAGGTGGCAGCCGGTTTCGTACCAAGTACCTTGGCCATTGGGCCAACCGGCTCTAAATGGACACAGCCGATACCGGGCAACAACACGGCGAGCAGTGCTAATGTTTTCATGGGTTCACCACCTTGAACGCACGGTTTTGGGCGGTCGCGGTTTTGTCGGTTAAGGTCGGTTTGGGGGTTGCGATTTGGGTCGGGTCCAGAGCCGCACCGCTACCAAGTACCCGGTCAATCGAATCAACTGGTCCGCGCATTGGACCCTTCACACCCAGCCGGGCAACCCGTTGGTGGTAAAGTGCCGTCGCTTGTTTTTCGAGATCGTTGGCTTGCTTGGTAATCGCTTCGCTATCGCCGGGTGACGCGACTTCGCGCAGCCTCCGGCATACTTCCATCCGGCGGTCCCAGGCTTCCTGTTCCGCACGCAAGGCGTCGGTCAACACGGCAGGGTCAAGGGTCAGTGCCACGGTCGGGCGCGGTGGCGTTGCGGCAAAGGTTTTGTCCGCATCGGGTTTCGGCTTGGGATCCCCCATCAGCCGCGAATACCACGGCTTGGTTTCGAGCTTTTCGCTAGGAATCGGCTCCGCCGCGTAGGCCGTGAGACAACCCCCCGCCACAAGTGCGACCAAGCCCACCCGTACCGCAAAACGGTCCATAAAAAATCCCCCTCCGGTTCGTGAAGAGAGTCGCTGCGCCCCGGTTCCCCACCCGAGCACGCAGATCCCCACGAAATGGTTTTTTGTCATCAAGAGTGGACGGGTTATGCCAAAAAACGCCGAAGTGTAAAGCCCGATCTCGTAGTGTTGGTCACGTCAGCATGTGGGGATCATCGTGTTGCGATTGCACACGCCGCCCGGCCCGGTGAGAATGTGCCACATGTCAGTCTCCCGTGGAGTGAACCCCAATGCCGTCTGCGATTCCAGAACTACCACCGGGGCCGCCGACGTCCGCCGTGATGCAACTGTTACGGTACTCGCAAGCACCACTGCCGTTTTTGGACGGTCACGCGCGGCGGTACGGCGACCCGTTCACGATCCGGTTAGCCGGGTACGGCCCGCTCGTGATGTTGGCAACACCCGCTGACGTTCAGGACGTGTTCCGTGGCGAACCTCACGTTCTGCATTCCGGCGAAGGGAACGAATTCGCAGCGAGCATCGTCGGCAAAAACTCGGTGCTCGTGTTGGACGACGAACCCCACGCCCGACAGCGTCGGGTTCTGCTGCCGCCGCTCAAAGGGGAGCGGATGCGGTCGTTCTTTGACGCAATGCAGGGTGCGACGGCCGACGCCGCTCGTGGGTGGGCCGTCGGCCAAACCCTCGCGATGATCGAACCGATGCAGGAAATTACGCTCCGGGTGATGTTGCAAGTCGTGTTGGGGTTGAAGCCGGGCGACCAACTTAGGGATGTTGCCAACAAGGTGCGCCGGGTGATTGAACTCACCCGCGGCCGACACGGGTTGATTCTGGTCAAGATCCTGCCGGTGGCGTGGTTGCAACGAAATCGGTGGCTGCCGTTCCACCAACGAATGCACGACTTGGACACCGCACTGTTCGCGTTCATTCAACAGGTTCGAGGCAAACCCGTTTCCGACCGCGGCGAGTCAGTCCTAGTTGAACTGTTAGCCGCGACCCACGAGGACGGGCGGCCGTTGAGCGATCAAGAAATTCGTGACGCCGTGGTGACAGTGATTTTCGCCGGCCACGACACCACCGCCGTGGCGTTGAGTTGGGCGATGGAGCAAATCGTTCCACGGACCGACGTGGTGGAGCGAGTCCGTGAGGAGCGCGAACGGGTCACACGCGGCGCCCCGCTGCGGGTGGACCAGGTGCCCCAACTGGAATATCTCGACGCCGCGATTCGTGAGAGTTTAAGAGTCCGGACGATCCTGCCGTTCGTGGTCCGGAAGACCAAGGCCCGGTTCACCGCCGGCGACCGCGAGTACCCACCAGGCATCTTGCTGTGTCCTTGCAACCACCTCGTTCACCAGCGGGAAGACCTATACCCCGATCCCGCGAAATACCGCCCAGAACGTTTCTTGGAACGGCGCTACGCAGCCAACGAATGGTTCCCGTTCGGCGGCGGCAACCGAATGTGCCTCGGAATCGCGTTCGCACTCTATGAAATGAAAGTCGTCCTAAGCACACTCCTCACCGCCGTCCGCTTGGCCCGACCGACCGGAAGTCGGTCCGAACCTGTCCGCCGGGGGATCGCGCTGGCCCCGCACGACGGCACGCGAGTCACCGTGGTCGAAAAACCGGCCCCGGGGTGATCCGATCCTGGCTGTAGTTGCAAAAAGCTGATCGACGGGGGTGCCCAGAAAATTTTGCGGCGCCTTGTGCCCGGATTCCCAAATTCCGCGATTCTTCAGGCAACTCTCATCACTCAGCGGTAGAATTTCGCCAGTGCCCTATCCGTCTAGAACCCTTCAGGTGCTGACTATGCGCGACCTCGTCATTTCCCCAACCCGTCGCCTATTCCTCGGCTCCGCCGCCATGACGTTGTCGATGTACACCGTTCGCGGCGCGTTTGCGGAAGAGTTAGTCAAGACGCCGAAACAAACCGAAGGGCCGTTCTACCCAACGAAGCTTCCGCTTGATACCGACAACGACCTCATTGTTGTCAACGATAGTATCACGCCAGCAGTCGGTGAGATTACCCACCTGACTGGCAAAATCATGGACGCGGCTGGCAACGCGGTGAAAAACGCGGTGGTTGAAATCTGGCAATGTGACCAGAACGGAGCTTACATCCATCAGGGCAGTGACAACGGCGGCAAGCGGGACAAGAACTTCCAAGGGTTCGGTCGGTTCGTGACGAGTTCGACCGGCGAATACTATTTCCGCACCATCAAGCCCGTCGCCTACCCCGGTCGCACCCCGCACATTCACTTCAAGATCAAACGCGGCAGCAAGGAATTGTTGACGACGCAATGCTACATCAAAGGCGACAAGGGTAACGACCGAGACGGCGTTCTCAAAGGCATCCGCGACGAAAAAGCCCGCGAATCCGTGCTCGTTGCATTTGTGCCAGTTAAAGACTCCAAAATCGCGGAGTTGGCTGCCAACTTCAATATCGTGTTGGGACTCACACCGGAAGCGAAATGATCGCGGCGCATTATTGACAGCGTGGGTGCGGTGAATTTTTCACGCTGCAGTTTGGTTTGATTTTCGGCCCTGAAAGGGACGTTCTGTCAGCCCAGGGCCATGCCCTGGGTGCCGGTCTCCCGAAGAATTCGATTCCACACCCCCGCCGATTCTGCTATTCTTCAACTCAGTCACGCCAACCGAACATCGCACCTCGTGCGGTGTCCCCGCCGGATGCTCGTTTCATGCTCAACGTACTCGGCTCATCTGCTCGCCTGTGTGACGGCATTTCGCGCCGGTCGGTGTTGAAGATCGGGGCGTTAGGATTTGGCGCTGGTGGGTTGACGCTGCCCCGGCTCTTGGCTGCTGAGTCGAAGGCCGGGGTTCGGAAGTCGCACAAGTCGGTCATTATGGTTTACTTGACGGGCGGGCTGGCCCATCAGGATACCTTCGACCTGAAGCCCGATGCACCGGCGGAAGTTCGCGGCGAGTTCAAACCGATCCGCACGAATGTTCCTGGGATTCTATTCGGTGAACACCTGCCGAGACTGGCCCAGTGTGCGGACAAGCTGATCGTGCTTCGTTCGCTGGTCGGGCAAAAGGACGAACACAGTAGCTGGCAGAGCTACACCGGCACGACGATGGACGCCGCCAAGCGTGAACAAAAGCCGCACTTCGGCAGTGTCGTCGCACGGCTCCAGGGGCAGACCGATCCGATCATCCCGGCGTTCGTCGATCTCTCCCCGACGATGCAACACAAGCCGTACAACACGCCCGGACCGGCCATGCTGGGCCGCAGCGTTGCACCCGTCAAAATGGAAGGGGACGAAGTCGCGGTGATGAAGTCGCTGTCCGTTTCAGCCGACCGCTTGTCGGACCGGAAAGCACTCCTCGAACGGATCGACGCCTTCAAGCGGGCCTCCGTGCAGTCGAACGCAATTTCGGCGGACACTTCGCATGACCGGGCGTTTGAAGTGCTGACTTCCAGCAAGTTGGTCGATGCCCTCGACGTGACCAAAGAACCGCCGTCGGTCCGCGACCGCTACGGTAAAGGCAGTGTGAAGCACTTGGGTGACGGCGCTCCAATGTGGAACGATCAACTGCTGATGGCCCGTCGGTTGGTCGAAGCGGGGTGTCGTGTGGTGACGGTGGCGTATGGGTTCTGGGACACGCACGGAAGCAATTTCAACTACTTGAAACAGCATTTGCCACTGTTCGATCGCGGCATCTCGGCCCTCATTGAAGACCTGCATATGCGCGGGATGGACGAAGACTGTACGGTGGTCGTGTGGGGTGAATTTGGCCGGACGCCGAAGATCAACAAAGACGGCGGACGGGATCACTGGTCACGGGTCAACTCCGCACTGCTGGCGGGTGGCGGGATGCGAACCGGGCAAGTGATTGGCACGACCGATTCGATCGCCGGTGACGCCAAAAACGATCCGATCCCTTACGCCAACGTCCTCGCCACCGTGTACCGCAACCTCGGCCTCGACCCGCACGGCATGGTCTACGATGTGTCGAACCGCCCGAATCCAATTCTCCCGAGCAGTGCCCAGGTGATCGACAAGGTTTATTAAATGGCGTGGCTCGTGACATGAAACCAAAAAAAGCCGACACCAAATTGGTGTCGGCTTTTGGGATACATCCGATTAGGCTCGGGCGGCACGGCCTAGTAGCAGACCAACCCCGAGGCCGATCAACACGGATTGAATCGGGTATTTCTGAATCATCTGCGTCATCTCTTTGCCGAAGTCTTTTGCCGTGTCGGCAGTGGCGGAGTAGGCGTCGTCTGCCCACTTTTCGACCTTATGAGCCGCATCCCCGGCAGCAGCTTGAACCTTGTCCTTCACGTCGGACGCGGTGTGCGAAACACCGTCTACGACCGCTTGGGCATTATTCTTGACGGCGTCAACGACTTGACCAACCGTGTTCGGTGCGTTGTGCAGTGCTTGGTCGGCAAACGACTTTGCCTTTCCCGCAGCGGTATCAATCCCGGAATTGACGCGATCTTTAACATCAGCCATGATTAAATCCCTCAAATAGGTGTCTATCGGCGGGTTGTTCTGTTACTCGCCAACCGCGTTATTTCAAAGCACGTCTCGTGCCAACGGTTCTGGGAACTGATTCTGCTGCCGAGCGTGCCGCTTTTTGAGTCGTGGGCAGGACCGAAACCCATGCGGTTAAGTGGCTCAACGTCTCCGTGATCGTATTGGCGACAATGTCGGCCCCTACGTCGCGGAATTGCTGGGATTCGCCTTCGACAACTGGCCCCCAACGCCCGACCACGACGTGCAAACCGGGGAACCGTGCTTTGATTCGCTTCAACAAATACCGCGTGTGTGCCAACCCACCGGGAGAAATTGTGGAGATTAAAACGATACTCGGAACCCTGACTTCGATTTGTTCGAGGATTTCGGAAGCTAGGGTCGCAACGGCCACCACTTCGACTTCCCATTTGATCGGGTCTAACAATCGAGCCATTAACTCCACCCCGACGCGGTCGAGTTCGTCGCGTGCGGGACAGGCTAACACGCGGACGCGGGAATCAGTTGAGGCAGTCTTCGTCGCCGGTGGTGTGGAATCTTTTTTGGCTTCAGCCACTTCTTCAGTGATTTCTTGAGTTGCTCGCAACATGAACGCGAGTTCCTCGTCCGAGAGATTTCCACGCTCGACATCACGCCGCGCTAATGCCAACGCGGGGATCACGACTTTGTCATAAAGTTCTGCGGGGCTGTGCGTCTCGGCTTCGGCCAAAATAATGGAGGTCGCCTCATCCTGATCGCGCGCCGATAACCGTTGGTAATATGCCACCGGCGGTTTTAGCACTGGCTCGTCGCCGAGTAACACGTCAAGGAATTCAAACTGCGGTGCGTACCGACCAAGAACAAGCAGGCACATTGTGAGTGGGCCGGACAAAATCAAACCGATTGGCCCCCACATAAACGACCAGAACGCCGCCGCCACGAGTTGTGCCACCGGGGATAGCCCCAGACTGGACCCGTAAAAACGCGGCTCCAGGACGTTGTTGTAAACCACTTCGACAGCCATGTAGAGACCGACCACCCCCATCGGCTGCCACCAGTTGTCGGACATGGCCACCGTAAAAGCGGTTGGCAACAACAGGCCCACCCAGGTTCCGATGTAGGGGGCGTAGCGCATGATGAACGCAATCAGCCCCCATAACAATGCGTGGCTAACGCCGAGCGCGAGTAACCCCGCTGCGATGATGATCCCGAACGTCCCGTTCAGGAGCAGTTGCGCGAACAAATACCGGCTAATCCGATGCGACCCGTCGTCGATCGCTTTCGTGGATGTCGTCACTCGCCCGTGGCCGATCAACCGGAGCATTCTGTTGCGGAGGTCTTCCTTTTGCAGAAGCATGAAGATGACCAGAACGAACCCAAAGGCGATTTGCCCAACGGCTTCCACGGCGGGGTTCGCGTACCCCTGAACGTTGGCGATCCAGGACGGTTGGCGCCGATCAATCACCACCGTGTTGACGGGCGGCGGCGAGTTTTCATCGGTTGGCTTGGGTTCGTCGGCATTCATCGGTTGTTGAATTGCCGCTGAGAGATCGTTAATCATCTGCGTCAGGCGGTCATCGGAATGGGCGGCCACCCACACTTTTACGCCTTCGATCTTGGCTTTCAAATTCTGGGTTTTACTCGGCAAGCTTTGAGTCAGACCCGCCATTTGCACCGCGACAACCCAGCCCGTAAATCCCACCAACAGCACGGAGGCGCCCACGACAACGGCCACGGACAGTGTCCGACCCAGGCCCCGCCGGTGAAGGATGTTGACAACGGGCGCAAGGACATAAGTCAAAAACACCGCGAGCGTAATGGGAATCAGAATGGCGCGGGCAAAGTACAACACGCCCGCCAGCAAGACCGCAACCACGGTCATGGCTAGGGCAATGTTCATCCGCTGCCAGTCGGACTTCTGGGTACGTTGGCTCATGGTCGGTTTTTCTCGGACACGGGGAATCGTTGGCGGAGTGCGCAGTGATGGGATCAACACCTAGCAAGCGCAATGCCGGGTGATTCGGAGGTGTCGAGGAAGTGTGAGGGGAAGTGAACGACGTGGTTCCTGACCGTCACCCGGCATTGACTGGCAACCGAACGGTAAATTGACTGCCGGTTCCGACCCCTTCGCTGTGGGCTTCGACCGTTCCGTTGTGGAGTTCCACGATGCGGCGCACGAGTGTTAAGCCGATGCCCAACCCCCCTTGCGCACGGTTGAGGGACCGATTGACCTGCGTAAACATCTCGAAAACTCGGGGTAGAACCTCCGCTGGGATTCCGATCCCGCTATCCTTGACGCAAACGGTGACCTGGGAATCCGTCCGCTCAGCGCCAAGCAAAATGGTTCCTCCCCGCTCCGTATATTTTGCGGAATTGTTCAGCAAGTTTGCAAAGACCTGGGATAACCGCATTCGGTCCCCAAAGACCTTGAGGGGCGTGGTGGGAACGGACACCGATAGCGTCAAATCGGCCTTGTCGATCAGGGGTTGACTCGTCTCGATCGCCGTGGTCAACACGTCGGCGATTTCGAGCGGCTCCAAACGAAGCGATAACTTCCCACGGGAAATCCGCGACACGTCCAGCAGATCGTCGATCAGCCGGACCATGTGGTTGACTTGCCGGTCCATGACCTTTCGGCTTTGCTCGATGGCCGTGAGATTGTGTGGAGCGAGTTGCATGATGGCGAGGGCATTGCGGATCGGTGCCAGCGGGTTTCGTAATTCATGAGCGAGTGTGGCCAAAAACTCATCTTTGCGGCGATCCGCTTCCCGTAACGCATCGTTGGCACGGGCTAGCTCTTCGGTTCGCTCTTGGACCTTGCGTTCAAGCTCGACTTCGGACCGCTTCTGTTGAAGGGCGAACCGGATGGAGCGTTCCAACAGAATCGGGTCGAGGCGGTCTTTCTCCAGGAAATCAACCGCCCCCGCTTCCATCGCGGCCCGATCGACGGATGTCGCCGCTTGACCCGTGAGCAGGATCATCGGCCCGGTGCTGTTCCGCGCCTGGACTTCACGAAGAAGTTCAAGCCCCGTCCGGTCGCCCAGTTGGTAGTCGATCAGGTAGATGTCGTACCCGCCCCGGCAGATTGTTTCGAGGGCGTCTTCGTATTTCGGAATCCAGTTCAATTGGAAGGACGCAGATGGGATGTCCGCCAGCAGATCGCGGGTGATGAGGTAGTCGCCCCGGTCGTCATCGACCAGGAGAACCCGCACCGGCTGTCCGTCGTTCACGTTAGTTGCCATTATCTGGTAACTCCACGATTTCGAGCCAATACTTCCCGAGCGCCTTCACGACATCAATTAGCCCTTCAAACGTGACGGGCTTGGCGATGTAAGACGTGGCCGAGAGGTTGTAGACTCGTTCAATGTCTTCTTCGGCCTTCGAGGTCGTCAGGATGATGATCCGGATCGTCCGAAACAGCGGATCCCGTTTAATTTCGGTGAGCGATTCTCGACCGTCTTTCTTCGGCATGTTCAGGTCAAGCAAAATAATGCTAGGACGAGGAGCGGTCGCGGGGTCGGAATAATTGCCCCGGTGGTACAGATAATCCATCAGTTCTTCGCCGTCCTTGACGAACCGCAGGTCGTTCACCAACCGGCTTTCGTCGAAGGCTTCTTGGGCCATTTTGCGGTCTTCGGCGTCGTCGTCCGCCATCAAGATGGTGACCGGTTTTTTGCTTTTTTGCATGGCTGAAGTCTCCAGGGGGCGCGATCAACTGGCTTGCCGGGCAGACAGGGTGACGGTGAAAATAGCACCGTCACCGGGGCAGGTCCGCGCCGTGATGGTGCCGCCGTGCCGCTCCACTATCTTACGACAGACGGCCAAGCCCACGCCGGTGCCTTCGTATTCCTCCCGACCGTGCAACCGCTGAAACATCTGGAAGATCCGGTCGAGGTACTTTTCATCGAACCCGATGCCGTTGTCGATCACGTCGATCGTGACCAACGCAGAATCGGATACGCAAGATGATTCCGAATCCTGGATCCGCTGGCGGATTTGCACCACCGGCGGCACACCAGGACGATGAAACTTGATGGCGTTACTTAGCAAATTCTGTAACAGTTGCCGCATCTGCACCGGGTCGGCGGCGATCATCGGCAACGGGCCGACCTCAATCGTGGCCTCCGTCTGGCGAATGCGAACGTCCAAGTCGGAGATCACTTCGTCCAACAGCGTGTTCAGTGCCACGACGCGGAACGTCACGGGTTTGACGCTAATCCGCGAGAAGGTTAACAAGTCGTCAATCAGTTGTCGCATTCGCGTGGCCGACGACCAGATTCCGTCCAGGTATTCTTTGCCACCGCCTGCAATCGAGGCCGCGTACTTGGTGCGGAGTCGGTCGCCGAACGCTTGAATCTTCCGCAGCGGTTCTTGGAGATCGTGGGAGGCCACATACGCGAATTGCTCCAGTTCCTGGTTACTGCGACGCAACTCCGCGGTGAGACTCTTGAGTTGCTCCTCAGTTTTGATCCGCTCCGCGACTTCATCCCGAAGATGTCCAACCACGGACCTCAGTTCCTCAGTCCGCGCTTGCACTTTTTCGTCAAGTTCGGTCATCATCAATTTACGGTCATGAATGTCAGTCGAAGTCCCGTACCAGTTGGTGATTCGACCCCGTGAATCCTGATGTGCGACAGCCCGGATGAGGAACCAACGGTAGGCCCCGTCCTCACCCCGCAAACGGTACTCCGTTTCATACGGCTTGCCCGACGAAAGTGATTGCCGCCAAGTGGCCTCGGATTTTGATTTGTCCTCCGGGTGTAACGCCCCCAACCAGCCCCAGCCATAACCGATCTCTGGCGTTAAACCCGTATACAACAGCCACTGCCTGTTGAACGATTCCACAAACCCGGTACGATTTGCCGACCACACGATATGCGGAACGGCTTCGGTCAGGGTGCGAAACTTCTCGAAGCTCGATCGGGCTTCTCGTTCCGCGTTTAACCGACGGGTCAGTTCCCGACGCACCAGACCGTAAGCCACTGCCACCATTCCAATGGTCAGCCCACCACCCACGAGATTGGTCACCACGGTCGCGCGCTGTTTGGATTCCGCTAGGATTTGTCGTTCCCGCAGCCGAACACTTTCCTGGTCTACCAAGTGTTGAACCCCGACGCGGACCCGGTCCATCAATTTCTTGCCGAGGTCGGTGTTAACCTGCGTATGGGCCGCGTCTCGTCCAACGGTTCGGTACATCTGGATCGATTTGTTCATCTCGGCTTGTTTCGCGGTCATGAGAGTGGAAACGTCTTGGAGTTCCATCAGTTTGCCCGGATTGTCTCCGAACAGGCGATTCAATTCCGTCAAGCGGATCGGCAGGTTTGTCGCGCCCTCTTCAAACGGTTCCAAATAGGTGTCGCGGCCTGTAATCATGAAGCCACGATGACCCGTTTCCATGTTGAGCAAATCCGTCAGCAAGTCATCCAGATTTTGCTTGATCGCCATCGACTCGGCAACGATTTGATTGTTATTGATGAGCACCCGAACGTTGTAATTCGAGACCGCAGCATTGGTACCCAAGCTCAGAATGGCAACAACCCAGACGCCAGTGACCCAGTACGACGTTCCCCACATACTTTTCTCCAATGCACCTGGGGTGTCGCTGCGCTCAACCCCAGGCTAATCGCTAGCATCCCTTCAGGATGCCTCAGGTTGTTATTATCCCGAAGGGATTACAGCCATTAGCCTGGGGTTGAGCGCAGCGACACCCCAGGAACCAACACCCCGTTCACGACGACCCCGGTAGGGGTCGCAGTGCAATCCGATACAAAATGCGCAACGGATTGCACGCCGGATGGCACGACGTTTGCCTAAAACGGCCTCATCTTTAACTTCCCAAAATGAGAAGCCCTATGCCTACTTCGAGTCCGATGTCATCCGCACCCGTCAGCACCCCGACGATTCAGCGTGTCCTCGTCGTCGAAGACTTGGAAGACACGCGATCGTCCCTTCAGCAGTTGATCCAACTTTCCCTCGGGTTGGAAGTGGACGTTGCGGAAAACGGCAGCCGGGCACTAGAGCTGTTAACCGAAGGCAACTATAGCCTCGTTATCACAGACCTCCGAATGCCAAAAATGGGTGGCATGAAGTTGCTCGAAGAAATTCAGGCCCGCAAGCTCCCCGTCACCGTAATCGTTTCAACCGGGCACGGCGGTGTCACGGAGGCCGTTCAAGCGATGCGCATGGGGGCTTACGACTTTCTTACCAAACCACCTGATCCGCAACATCTGTGCCTATTGATCGAACGCGCGTTGCGCGAGCGTCAACTTCAAGACGAAGTCGCGGCACTTCGACTGCAACTTCAGGGGCGGCACACCTTCCAGAACGTCATCAGCAAAAGCCCGCAAATGCACGACGTTTTCGAGTTAATTGGCTACGTGGCGCCGACAACATCGACGGTGTTAATCGGCGGTGAAACGGGGACGGGAAAAGAACAGATTGCCCGCGCGATTCATCAAGCCTCGGCGGCCACCCGGTCCGGCCCGTTCATACCGCTCAACTGCGCAGCGGTGCCGGAGACGTTGCTCGAAAGCGAATTGTTTGGCCACGAAAAAGGTTCCTTCACTGGAGCAGTTAGCCAACGCAAAGGACGCTTTGAACAGGCCCATCTCGGGACACTGTTTCTTGATGAAGTCGGCGACGTGCCGCCGTCGATGCAGGTGAAGTTATTACGGGTGCTACAGGAACGGACTTTGGAGCGAGTGGGCGGATCGGAGACGATTCCCATCGACGTGCGGGTGATCGCGGCCACGAATCGACCGCTGGAAAAGATGGTCAAAGAGGGCACGTTCCGGGAAGACTTATTTTACCGCCTGAACGTGATCCGCCTGGATTTGCCCCCGTTACGAGAGCGGATCGAAGATATCCCCGTGTTGACAGCACACTTTGCGCAGAAGTATGCGCGACCCGGCCAACCCACCCCGGTTGTCAGCCCCGAGGCAATGCAAGTGTTACTGGCCAACAACTGGCCGGGGAACGTCCGGCAACTCGAAAACGCGATCGAGCGGGCGTGTGTGACGGCCCGTGACGGCGTGATTCAGCCCGCGAATTTACCGACCGACATCGGCCAACGGACCTCTGGTGCGAAACAGTTGCTGCAAGTGGACCTCTGCCGGAGTCTACCAGAACAAGTTGCGGAAATCAGTACGGCATTTGAAGAACGCTACTTGCGCAAAGCACTGCGTAAAACACGGGGTCACGTTGGGAAGTGTGCCACCATCAGCGGGCTGTCCCGTCGCAGCGTGACGGAGAAGATTGGGCAGTTCAAGATCGACAAAAGTGAATACAAACGGGATTGAACGAATGAAACGGCACGGTAACGATCACACTATTTGTGCCCGCTACCGTGCCTTTTG
>JAYVXO010000072.1:0-97305 GCA_043785105.1 Fimbriiglobus sp. | reverse complement strand
GTTACGCAACCCGTGGGGGTCAACCCCACGGCACGTCGAGGCCGGAACTCAGTTCCAACCGTGAGCCGTATAACGTCCGGTATGACGCCCCGAAAAATCTTAATCGCCACCGACGCTTGGCACCCGCTTGTCAACGGCGTGGTGCGTACCCTGGACACCACGACGCGGGTGTTGCGGGAACTCGGGCACACCGTCGAAGTCCTGGAACCATCGCCGTTCTGGCAACTCCCGGTGCCGTTTTACCCTGAGATTCGCCTCTGTTTCCCGCGCCCCGGCGTGGTGTACGATCGCATTCGGCGGTTCGCACCGGACCACGTCCACATCTCTACGGAAGGGCCGCTCGGCCAGTTGGTTCGTCAGTATTGTCGGCACCGGGGGTGGAACTTTTCCACGTCCTACCACACCCGCTTTCCGGAGTACCTGCACAAGCTAGCCCGCATACCCGAATCGTGGGGGTACCACGTCCTGCGCAAGTTTCACAACCGCGCCGGCACGATGATGGTCGCCACGCCCAGCCTGGAGACGGAGTTAACAGGACGCGGGTTTACGGTGCCGATGCGTCGTTGGTCGCGTGGCGTCGATCTGTCCGTGTTCCGTCCTCGCCCTCATACTGACGCACCCTTCCTGCAACCGATCATGCTTTACGTGGGTCGTGTTTCCGCCGAGAAAGGCATCGAAGACTTTTTGAAGGTGAAGGCACCCGGCACGAAAGTGATCGTTGGTGACGGCCCGATCCGCACGGACTTGGAACGTCGTTACCCCGATGTGAAGTTCCTGGGTTATCGCCAAGGCGAAGCCCTGGGTGAAGTGTATGCAACCGCCGATCTGTTCGTGTTCCCCAGTAAAACCGACACGTTCGGCCTAGTCATGATCGAAGCGCTGGCGTGCGGCGTGCCCGTGGCCGCGTACCCGGTCACCGGACCCATCGACATTATCACCCGCCCCGAACTCGGCGCCCTGCACGGCGACTTGGCAGTTGCGATCACGACGGCACTTCAAACCGGAAACCGCGAAGCGTGCATCGCCGAAGGCCGCACGTACACCTGGGAAAACTGCACTCGCCAGTTCGTGAGCAACTTGGTACCATTGTTGTGAAATAAGCCGCCAAACTTATTGGAGCACTTTCGGTTTCAATGTTGTTCAGGGTTAGCCCGACGCGCGAGTTTTGAAGTTGCGCTATCTGCAAGACTCAGATTGTTTGTGGCTTCGTAACATCGGGAGACTCTGATCGGTCGGATCGGTATTGAGTTCGCTCACGCTGCGTTACTTGGGTTACCGCAGATACCCATCGGACTACCCCGAAGGGGTTGAATGGAATAGCCCAGGGTCGCGGCGTTTCGTCGCGCACCCTGGGTTCTCGACACCACCCCGGCCGTACCCCGCAGGGGTTCCATCGTTCCTCGTGGCGCAGATGTAACCCCTTCGGGGTAAGACCCGTTTCCGGTCCGACCCAGGGTGCGCGGCGAAGCGCCGCGACCCTGGGCTATTTGATTGAACCCTTTCAGGGTAGTCCGAAAGCGCAACTTCAAAACGCGCGAGCGAGGGGTTTGGTCGGCCCCTCGCTCGCGCGTCGGGCTAACAAAAGCCGCCAGAATGAGAACGAATATGCTCTAGCTAAAGCCGCATTCAAGAAGTGTGAAGTCGGCGTACAAATCCCGGAGGTGTTCGATCAAGTCGTCAAGGGTCTCCCCTTGGGTCCAATAGTCCGGGTAGTCCTGCAGGTAGCCGAGCCAGGCGTCCTCTTCCTGCCAGTGAACGTACTTGACTGTCTGCATCGTGGCCCCTCCGGATGTTTCACTGCGATCATTGTAGCCGGAGGCAGTTCTCACTTGGTTGGGAATGCCCAGGATCAGGGGGTTTACTTAATCAACGTCCAGTGTTTGTAAAACACCGCGCGGAAGGGTGCCATGATGAGGCGGATCGCGGTCAGGATGCCGCTGAGTAGCCACGGGACCGGCGACGGGCGAAGGATGTCCACGAACAGGCAGTAACGGACCGCGTCCGACTCGTTCACCGATTGGTGCTGCAACGTGTCGTCGAAGATGAACAGCTTGTCTTCGCACCAACGGTGGGTGTGGTTCCCGACCCGGACGTAGACGTTGGGATCGGTGATTTGATTCACATTATAAAGCACCCGCAGCGTCACCCGGAGTGGCCCGAAGTGCTTGCCGGTGGATTGCTTCTTGTTGAAGATCGACACGCCGATGGTGCGGATGTACTTGTAGCGGTGGTGGTATTCCGGAACGTCCACGGACGCCGGTACGATTTTGCCGTACCACTGGAAGAAGATCATGCCGCGTTTCTTCTCGCCGAGTTTCGCTTCGAGCAACCCGACCAAGTCCCGCTTGTGGGCGGCGTCGATCAGCGCCTGAATCTCCGCTTGATGGCCGGCGGGCAAGTCCGTGAGCTTGTAAATGCCCCGATTCCAATACGGCAGCGAGATGAGATCCATCAACAAGTTGAACGGCGACAGCAGCCACGTGAACACGCCGTTGCCCGCAAAGTAGCGGTCGATGTTCGCAATCGTCCGCCGCTGGTTCCGGATCACGTCCAATACACCGCAGCAGACGTAGGCCAACAGAACCCACGGGATGAAGTAGATTGCCAGTGCCAGCGGCACGATGCGCTTGAACGCCTTCTTCAAAAATCGAATCACCCGAAACGGGCGCGCCTGAACTGGAACAGGAATCGGAGTCGGAGCAAGGGTGGCTGGCATCAATCACCAGGAGTACAGGGCGAGTGAACTGAACAAAAACGCAAGCTTGCAACTGAGATGTTGCCTCAATCCGCACACCAATTTAATCCACTCGTCTTGGATCAACAATCCCAAGTTACTAACGGGTGTGCCTCTGGATTTTGGCATTCCCGGCGAACCGGCGACGTGAGTCGCCTGGGTAACAACGTGCCACGCGATTGTGGCAGCCCACCCAGCAGCTTACGCAGCCGGTTCGCCGGAATCTGATTGCCTACTCGATCATTACTTCACAATCCCTTGCATCTTCATCCATTCCTCGCAACGGGCGGGCCATGTGGCACAGGGCTTGCCTTCGCTGCGGAGGCCGAAGCCGTGGCCGCCGGTGCTGTAGACGTGCAGTTCGGCTGGGACTTTGAGCTTCTTTAATTCCAGGAACATCCGCACGCTGTTCTCCGGTGACACCCCGTCGTCGTAGGCGTGGGCGAAGAACGTCGGTGGGGTGTCCTTCGTCACGCGGATTTCGGTGGCGAGTTGGTCCGGGTGTTGCTTACTGGTCAAGTAGGCGGGGTAAACGAGGACCGTGAAATCCGGGCGACAACTTTCTTTGTCGGCGTCGTCGATCGCATCATAACTACGTTTGTCGAAGTTCGTCGCAGTCCACGCCGTCAGGTGCCCACCTGCGGAGAAGCCGAGCATCCCGATGCGTTTCGGATCAAGGCCGAGTTCTTTTGACTTGCTACGAACGAGGCTCAGCGAGCGTTGCGCGTCTTGCAGCGCACCGATTGGCGCCGCATCCTTGGGTTGATCGGCACGACGGGGAACTCGATACTTCATCACGATGCCGGTCACGCCGATGCTGTTTAACCACGCCGCCACTTCTTCACCTTCGAGATCCCACGCCAGGATGTTGTACCCACCCCCCGGCGCGATCACGACCGCCGCCCCGGTGTCCTTGTCCTTGGCCGGTTTGAACACACTTAACGTGGGTTTGCTGACGTTGCCGATGCGGCGCACCGACCGCTGTCCCGGTTTGCCAGCAACGTCTTCTTCTGCGGGAACGTTACCCTTTTCTCCCGGCACCACGCCGGGCCACACGTCGAGTAGCACGGGTTTATCAACGGCCACTGTGAACGGCGTGACGACACAAACAAACAGGAAGGCCACGAAGATTCGCAACATGAGAGACACCTGGGTGAGGAGGGTTCCAGACCCGGATAGTGTAATCATTTTGCGTAGTGGCGGGTAATCAGATCATTTTGAAGCCACAGCAATTTGCCGAACGCCCGCACCGCCGTCGTTTCGGTGTCCCGATCTAACTTCAAGCTGAAGATGGTCGCAGTGATCGCATCCGCGACAAACCCCATGAGTGCATTCATCTGCACGAGCGGGATGACGATCTCGTTGCTACCCGCTTTGGCCGTGTGCATCTTGCCGACCATGTCGAGGTACTCGACCATCTTGCCGTCGTAAGGCTTCGTGACCAGCGTTTCGAGGTAGCGCGTCAGGTGCTGCTTGCGAAACGTGATTTGCGGGTGGTCCGGCGTGAGGTCTTCCAAGTTCGTCGGGATTTCGCCAGTGTATCCCTCCTGACGGGGGACGAAGTGGCGCCACGTCGCCGTGTACTGGTACAGCTTGGCGTACACCGCGTCCACCAGTCCTGGCACAAGCGGCGCGAGTAGCGGCGCGGAGCCGTGAATAGCCGCAATGTCAGCCGGGCCGAAACCCATGAACTGGGCCAGGTATTGGAACCGAGTTCCGAGGTCGTTCTCCAACTTCGCTTCGTCGATCTTGAGCATAACTGCACCGTGAGAGGTCTAAATCGGAATTCAGGATCAATTAGTCCTGAATTGGCCGTTGGTAGTCTAGGTTCGATACAATCCCCTGTCAAGGTTCAACTTGTCCAAGAGTACGGAGCGTCATGTTTTCCCAGACCGTTGAGTACGCCTTGCGTGCCGCTGTGTACTTGGCCACCCGCCCCGGTGAGGCCGCCACGACCGAAGAGGTCGCGGAGCGAACGCAAGTCCCGGCGCCGTACTTGGCGAAAATCCTGCAAGGTCTTTCCCGACATGGTCTCGTCAAATCGCAACGCGGTGTCGGCGGCGGGGTGATGCTGGCGAAGTCACCGGAAGAGACGACGATTCTGGAAGTGGTCAACGCCGTCGAGCCGTTCAAACGGATCACGACCTGCCCACTCGGACTCAGCACCCACGGGACGGTCCTCTGCCCGCTGCACCGGCGCGTGGATGATGCGTTGGCGACCGTCGAAACGGCGTTCCGAAATACAACCCTCGCCGAAGTCCTCGCGGAACCCTCCGCAAGCTACCCACTTTGCGATGTCCCGCCGAACCCGAAACGAACCGCGTTGCCGGTCCGCAAAAAGTGAGACACCGATGGAACCTCTCCCGTCGTATCGTGTAGCGCTTCCGTTTGTCGCCGTTCTGGCGCTCGCGGTGCTGTGTGTCTTCAATCGCACGATGCGGTTGCGGGCGATGTTACTGGGCATTGTGATGATGGTCGGTTACGCGGTGGTGCAAGACCAAGTGAGTGCCCGACTTTGCCCGGAGTATTTCACTGTCTTTCACAACCCGATTCCGGGGCTGACTGATCCAACGCTCGTCGGCATCGTGTGGGGTTTCGTCGGGTCGTGTTGGGGTGGCGCGATCATGGGCTACGCCGCCGGTTTAGCCGCCACCCTCGGACCCCGCCCACCGCTGACTGTGCGGCAATTGGTGATCCCGATGTTGTTGCTGACTGGCGCCATCGCACTGGTGACGCTCATTGCCGGATTGACGGCTTATCGGCACGCAGTGATGTTCGACATCCGGCTCGCTCCGGTCGTGCTAGAAGACGTGCCAATCGTGCGACACCACGAGTTGTTCGCCGTGGCCTGTTACCACTTGGCGGCCTATGTCACGGCGGTGATCGGAACCGTGATTCTGTGCGTGGCGATTGGGCGGAGTCGCGCAAGCTAATGGGTGAGCGGTACATTTGTTGGTGGAAGTTTGTCGATTGGTCTTCGTTTTCTACCCCAACGGGGTTGTTCCATTCGCCCAGGGTTGAGGAGCGAAGCGACGATTACCCTGGGAGGCTTCCACCCCTGGGAGGCTTCCACCCCCAGGAAGTCGGTTGGAGTTGGGTGCGGGTTCCCAGGGTATCGGGCCTTCGGCCCTCAACCCTGGGCGAATGGAACAACCCCGTTGGGGTTGAAAACCAGCCTTCTGCAATCGTGAACAAATTTCCCACCAACTTCCGTGACGCTTACCCCAAGCGAATCAGAACCCATAGTTCACAACAACTCCGACTTGTCAGCGAATTCGGCGGGACTATCATGCTGTGCATGAATAAGCACACTTTAACACCAATTCTGTTGCTGATAGTTGCCCTTCTCACGCTGTCGGGGTGCGGTGATCCGTTGAACCGGCAGGCGGTTTCAGGCACTGTCACGTTTCAAGGCAAGCCGGTCGTGATCGGCTCCGTGACGTTTGTGCCAATTCCGGAAACGGGACCGACCACCGGCGGCGCACAGGTCAAAGCCGGGAAGTTTGAAGTGCTGAAAGCCCAAGGTCTTGCACCTGGCAAATATAACGTCCGCTTCACGGCGTTTGATCGTGAAGTGACTGGCCCGGCCATTCCTGGCACTGGCCCGACGATCGAACCACCCAAGGAAATACTCCCCGCTAAGCACGGCTCCGACAGCAAACACGAAGTCGAAGTCAAGGCGGGGGATCCGAACGTCTTCGAGTTCAAGCTCGACTGACGGGACTATTTTGTCCCACTGTCTTGTTACCTGTTTTCCTTGAGGTGTCGAATGCGTCGAAATCGTCACGGGTTCACGTTGATTGAATTGCTGGTCGTGATTGCCATCATTGCGATTCTGATTGGCCTGCTGCTACCGGCCGTGCAAAAGGTCCGCGAAGCGGCGGCACGGGCGAAGTGCCAAAACAACCTGAAGCAAATCGGCTTGGCGATGCACAATTACGAAAGTACGAACAGCACGTTGCCTCCCGGCGACGCGGTGACGGGCGGTAGCGGGACGTGGCAGCATTACATCCTGCCGTACCTGGAACAACAGCCGCTATTCGGCTTGTACGTGAACCTCGGGAATTCCAACGGTACCGGCACGCCGAATTACACCGCATCAACGTACCTCGGGCAACCGATTGGCAACCTCACGGTGGCCCAGACGAAGCTTTCAATCCTGACATGCCCCAGTGACCCGAACAGCGGTTCGGCCAAGCCACAAGGCGGCGGGGTTGATTTCGGGTTCAGCAACTACGCCGTCAACTTCGGGAACACCCACCGGACCCAGGCGAATCGTACCCCGTTCGGTGCTGCGACAGTCAAGATGTTCTTTGGTGCGCCGTTCACCTACCGCAATATCGGAACCACACCAATCACAGTGAAGTTCGGCGCGATCACCGATGGTTTGAGCAACTCTCTTCTAGTTGCCGAACTGTTGCAGGGTGTAAGTGTTCTCCCGACGATCACGGAATTTCGTGGATTCGGCTGGTACGGCCCAGGCAGTGAATTCACCACGTTCACGACGCCAAACTCCAGTAGCCCGGACAATATCCAGTCGTTTGTAAACTATTGCAACAACCTGCCGGCGCAAGGATTGCCCTGCACGATCGGTCTAGACTGGGCGTTGGCTTCCCGTAGTAAGCACACCGGCGGCGTCAACGTCGTTCTGGGTGATGGCAGCGTGCGATTCATCACGAACAGCGTGAACCCAACGACTTGGGCCTACCTTGGCTCCACACAAGATGGACAAGTGAATGGCGACTTCTAAATCGTGAAAAAAGAGCGGGTGCGAGCGGGAGCCAATCCCACTCGCACCCGCTCTTTTCGTTGACAGACTTGCGACAGCACGTCAACCATTCGCTGCGCTGAGGTCTGCTGTTTGGGCGGCGTTCCACGCTTCGACGGTTCCGATCGGGAACCAGAACCCGGCTTCCACGACTTGGAACGGCTCGTTTGCGGCGAGTTGGCTGACGGCGTCCGTGATTTCGTACTCGCCGCGTGGCGAGAGGGGCAACGTCAGGTCAAAGACACTGCGTGGAAACAGGTAGCCGCCGATGTTGGCCAGTTGCGGAGCAGTCAATCCTTTTGGTTTTTCGACTAGCTTATCGAGTGTGCCGTCCAGCTTGCGGAAGATGATGCCGTAGCTTTCCGGCTCATTCACGGAGTGCGAAAGGATGCCCATCGACACGCCTGCAAGCTTGGCGAGATCGGCTTTGCCGATCAGGTCATCGCCGTTCAGGACCATCACCCGATCCGAGTTGATGTGTTTCTGACACGCCATCAGCGCGTGCCCGGTGCCGAGCGGTTCGGACTGGCGGACACAGGTCCACTTCCGAACGTGCGATTGCTTCTCCAAGTATTCTTCAATCTGCCCCGCCAAGTAATTCACGACCACAACCACCCGATCCACTTTCGGTAGCGCCGTAATGATCCAATCCAGAATCGGTCGCCCCTGAACCGGCAAAAGCGGCTTCGGCGTGTCGAACGTGTGCGGTTGCAGGCGAGTCCCTTTACCAGCCGCCAAAATAATCGCGTCCATGAATCTCGTTCTTGTGATGGGAGTCGTGGCCAGGGGGATCGTGGAGTCCGATCCAGTCCTCAAAATCATAGAGACTCGCTTTCCCCCTGCCACATCTGATGATCCGGACTTTGGGAAAATCCGGTCGCACTGCGAAAATAGGTCAAGCTGGTAAAGCAGGGATGACGAAAAGTATTGTGTCAAGTTGGACGCACGGCAGGAGCTGACGGGCAACTTGACCGGGGGTCGGCAGTTCGCCGCATGGACGCGGGCTGTCCGACACGTGACCCCACCCGTGTCCGTCGATCGAGTCGAATGCCGTCCACCCCGGTGCCGGCTCGATCGTTGGACCGGGCGGTTTGAGTTCCTCTGATTCCCCTATTCCACGGATGGACGTTCCGATGCGCCGCGCACTGTTGCTGAGTAGTTTGTTTGGTGTGATTCTCGCCGGCCTCGGTTGCAAGAACCACACCACGGGTCGGTGCGATTGCACTTACAACCCAGCCTCCCAAGTCATCTCGGCCCCGTCGAACCCGTACCCCACGGTCGGCGGCCCCGCTGCGATGGCTCCGACGGCACCGATGGCCGTGCCCGCCGCGTCCGCACCGATGGTGATGCCGACGCCAGGTAAGTTGCCCGCTGTCAGCGACAAGTAATTGTCACTACATAGCCAAAGCCCACGGATTATTATCCGTGGGCTTTCTTCATTTCTCAGATGTGGTACATCAGCGATTCTTGCTCGGTGCGGCTTTTGCCGCCCTTCACTTTGTGTTGCGGGTTGTCGAGTACCACCACCGCATACGGTTCCACTGATTTCGTGATCCAGACGTTGGAGCCGATGACGGCGCCTTCGCCAATCTCCGTCTTGCCGCCCAGGATTGTGGCATTGGCATAGACGACGACGTTGTCCCGCAATGTGGGGTGGCGTTTGTAGTCCCCGTGAACCAACTCACCGCTGTCGTCGCGGTCGAAGCTGAGGGCGCCGAGAGTGACCCCTTGGTAAAGCTTGACGTTGCGGCCAATGTCGCAGGTCTCCCCGATGACGACGCCGGTGCCGTGGTCGATGAAGAAACCGGGGCCGATGGTCGCGCCAGGGTGAATGTCGATCCCGGTCTTGGAGTGCGCGATTTCGGTCATCATTCTTGGGATGAACGGCACCTTCAATTGGTGCAGTTCGTGGGCAAGTCGGAAAACCGTGATCGCTTCCAGTCCGGGGTAACTGAAGACGATTTCGTAGTGGCTCTTCGCGGCAGGATCACCCCGGTACGCGGCTTCGACATCCTGTTCGAGCAACTGCCGCACGTCCGGTAACCGCCGCAACAACGCCACGGCTTTGAACTGCGCGTCGGATTCGTGATCCAAATCCGGTGATTCCTGGCAATGTTCGTGTCGCAGAGCGCGACAGATTTGTTCGGTCAACGTGTCGTACAAGCCGTCCACGACTGTCCCGACATGGTAGGTGATGTTCCCGCTGTGCAAGTTCTGTTTGCGACCGTAGCCCGGATACATGAGTTCACACAAGTCCGCGACGATCTCCGCGACCGCATCCCGACTCGGAAGCGGTTCATGCCCCAAGTGGTGCAACCGCCCGCACGCCGAGTAGGAATCGACCAGCAATTCCGTCACGGTTTGGAGTTCAAACTCTTTCAGGTGAAGGTCCGTAGCCATCAGCGTTCAATTCCAGAGGGAAGTGGTGAGTGAGATTACGCCATCATAGTAGTCGGTTGAACGAATCCGGGAAATCCGAATGCCCGATCACGGCCAATCGCACTAAATGTGGGCACGAAATGCAGGTGATGCGTGCAACCCAGTATGAAGAACCTGTGGCGAGAGCCACTCGAATAACAGCTTTTTCAAGCCATAAACACCATGATTTGCAGGGCTTGTGATAAATTTCACAAGCCAGTTGTGGCACCGTACCGAGTTTGGCACGAGCGCTGCTTAAGTATACTTCGCAGCGAGCGAGACGCTGGATGCGACGGGGATGCGGAGGGGAGAGGCCGCATCCTTGAGACAAACAGTAATCGGCTCAAGCGAAAGACCACCTGGGTATCATTTGCGGAGGGGAGAGGCCGCAAGCGACCCAGGTGGTCTTATTTCATTTCCGATTCTTTGCAGTTCGTTCACGATCGATTCTGATTGCACACTTCGCTATCATGTCAGCAGGAGTAAATCATGCCACAATTGCCAATCGTATCTCACGGCGACACTGCCGCAGTCGTATTGCCAACTTCGATATTAGAAGCCGTCGGCCTTCGGATCGGCGATTTGCTTGAGGTCACTGTCAGCGATCAGCAGTTGCTCCTTCGCGCAGTTAATCAGGATTCCCATCAACAAAAGCTCGCAACGATTACTCAAGACGTGTTCGACCTCCGGCGAGACGCCTACCAACGGCTAGCGTGAACGCGATGCAATTCCTGGAAAAGCATGAAGTTCTCGACATCCATACGAAGTTGTTGGAGGAGTTTGGCGGACTTCAAGGCCTGCGTGATGAAGGGTTACTAGACTCCGCTCTTTTGGCTGCGTTCAATCGGCAGTATTACGAAGAAGCCGACTTACCGATCTGTGCCGCAACCTACGCCTTTCACTTGACTCGCAACCATCCGTTTCTCGATGGCAACAAGCGTATCGGAGCAGCGGTATCGGAAATCTTCGTTCGGCTAAATGGCGGGAGTCTGACCGCAAGTAACGAAGAGATATTTGAGTTGTTCATGGGCATTGCCCAGGGGACGGTGTCGCGTGAAGATGTTGAGCAACTCTTTACCCGTTGGGTCGTGATCCACTCTTAATGCAGCGACAAGTTGTTTCGCAGTTCGCCGGCATGCCGTGTGACGATTGAAGTTCTGGGGCAATGCTGTAAATCACTCCACGAAGACGGCCTCTCCCGTCTCGCAAGGAATCGCATCATGTTTCGGCGAACGAAGATTGTGGCCACGCTCGGGCCAGCAACGGACGATCCGGCAGTGTTAATCGGGATACTGAAGGCCGGGGTTGATGTGGCCCGGATCAATTTTTCGCACGGCAAGGAAGAGGATCACCTCGGGCGAATCGCGCGACTCCGTGACGCGGCCGAGAGTTTGGGCCGAGTTGTCGCGGTGCTAGCGGATTTACCGGGGCCGAAGTTGCGGGTGCGCATCCCTGAGAAACGGACCCTACGTGTCGGTGACGTGGTTCGGTTCCCCCTTCTGACGGCCACGATTCAAGCGGATGACATTGCCATCACGGAACCCGAAGTCCTCACGGACATCCGCCCCGGTGACCGGATGTTGCTGGACGACGGTCGGCTACATTTGAAGGCGGGCGTGGTGAAAGCTGGCCGGTTGGAGGCCGAAGTTTTGGTCGGCGGTGACTTGTTGCCCAATAAGGGTCTCAACCTGCCGGATAGCCCACTCAGCATCCCCGCCATCACGGATCGGGATCGTGTGGCGTTGGGGATCGCGGCCAAGGCGGGCGTTGATTGGATTGCGTTGTCGTTCGTGCGCGGGCCGAGTTCGGCGGACTACCTTCGGGATGCGGTGGCCGCAGTGGGAATGCCTCGGGTTCCGGTACTGGCGAAGATGGAACGCCCCGAAGCGATTCGCCACGCCACGACAATTATTGATGCGTTCGATGGCATCATGGTGGCGCGAGGTGACCTCGGCGTCGAGATGCCTTTGGAGCAACTGCCGACGGTGCAAAAGCAGCTCATCGCCGCCGCACGCCTTGCCGGCAAACCCGTCATCACCGCAACGGAAATGCTGGACAGTATGCAATCGAAACCCCGGCCCACGCGGGCGGAAGTGTCGGACGTGGCCAATGCGATCATCGACGGGACCGATGCCGTAATGCTGTCCGGGGAAACGGCCGTGGGGCAATACCCGATCGAAGCTGTCACGTGCATGGCCCAGATTGCCTTGGAAGCAGAACGGCATCTCGACACCGCCGGCACGGGGTTCTTGTCGTCCTTGAACTTGAAGCCGCGTGACACGATCGAAGATTCGATGGCCTTGGCCGCTTGCCACCTTGCTAGCGAAGTGAACGCCAACGCCATCATCACGCCGACGATGAACGGCCGCACCGCGCGGATGTTGGCGCGGTACCGACCAGGGGCACGGATTATCGCACCGGCTCCGACGATAGCGGTTCAACGACGCACGGCGCTCGTGTGGGGTGTACGGCCTGTGCCCATGACGCCGATCAAGTCCGGGGATGGACGGATGGTCGCTGCCGTGCGGGACGCCTTTGCCGCCGGTGAGGTCAAGGTCGGCGACCGGGTGGTCGTGTTAGCCGGGCACCCCATTGAAGGGGAATCACGAATGCCGACTGTTCGGGTCGTGCGAGTCGGCGAAGGCGGGGCATCTTTGGAACCTTAACCGCGTTGGCGCGGTTGGTCCTGTCATCGCTATCCTGTCAATCGTCGGTCAACTAACGGGGCTGGGGGGAACTACTTCCCCCGGCCCCGTTTCATTTCGTGGCGCTCGACTCAAGTTTTGGCCGAAATCTCCAGACACGCACGCAACAAAGCCTACCCAGCATCGGGAACGCTTGGCACCGTGTTGACTTGCATCACGCTCACGCACCAGTCCGGTTTTCGCAGGGCACCTGCCCCGCACAACCGGCATGATTCGCACCCCGGAAGGAGCCACCTGGTCATGAGTCCACCCGCGCAGCCCCGTCGGTTGGGTTTGGAAACTCTGGAGAGCCGTGACACTCCGAGTACCCTTTTTAGTGACACGTTTGAGCAAAATCGCGTTCCCAACCTCAGTCCTGGGTGGTCCAGTTGGGGCACGGATACCTATATCACGACCAAGATCAGCGCTGCCACCGGCCAAAATGCCGTCTCTTCGCTCGGTTCCCCGACAACGTACTCGCGGCTCTGGAACACGCTCCCCCAACCCGGCGACGCTCCCGTCTCCGTGAAGATTTTGACCGACACCCCCACTCCGGTCGAACTGATCGCACGGGGTGAAAATCTCTCCCTGCACACCGGCACCTACGTTGCCGCACGGATCACCACCGGGGCGAGACAAATTGATCTCGTCGAACTTCGCGGTGAGACGACCACCACACTGGCAACGCTTCGTGTGCCCACGAACGTCTACAGCACCTGGTTGAACGTCACCCTGAAGCCAGTCGGGAACTTGCTGAGTTTGTCCGTGCAGCGTGGCGACACCGGACAATTTTTGACGGCTCAAGGCACCTGGCAAACGGCGGCCACCAATGCCCTTCACGCCACGACGACCTTGCAACCGGCAACCGGGTTTGCCGGGATTGGTCGCACCCCCGGCGGCGCGGGGATGGCGTTCTTCGACGATTTCTTGGTCGAGTCTCCACCCGCACAACTCATTCAGGAAAACTTCGACACCACCGCGATCAGCAAGCTCCCGACCACTTGGACGGGTTGGACGAGCGACAGCACGCCCGGATTCGTGGCGTCCGTCAATCGGGCGAACAGTGCGCCCAACGGCTTGATCGCAACCGGCGGCACGAACACCACCGCACGTGCTTGGCTCACCGCGACGCAACCCGCCGCAGTCCAAGCCACGGCCTCGCTCTATGCCGACACACTCGTGCCGGGCACACTGTTTGTTCGCGGCGATGCTGTCAACACGCCCCGTGCCACGTATTACGGCGTGACCGTCACACGCGGCCTGGATGTGCGACTCGTGCAAGTGGTGAACGGTGTTGAAACGACATTGGCCACGGTGAAATCCAAGGGCTACGTCAGTGGCGTGTGGTTGCGAGTCACACTGACTGCAGACGGCGACAAACTCCGTGCGATCGTGTCCCGCACCGATAGCGGCCAGTGGTTGAACGCGGACGGCGATTGGCTAAATAGCCCTGAACCGGCGATTGACGTGACCGACACCGCGATTCGCACCGGCGGGTACGTCGGCGTGATTCTCAATGCGCGAACGGCTGGCCCGGTTGCGTTCGACGACTTTGAAGTCCGCCCCGCGTCCAACACCGCCGGGCCGCAAGTTACGCTGGCCGCTTCGCAAACCGGGACCAGTTACACCGGCGATGTCACGTTCAAAGTCACTGCCGCTGCGAGTCAGACGGCACGACGGATCGAGTTCCGGTTGGATGGAAAACTGCGTTCAGCCGCCCAATCCACGCCCGCCGAGTGGACGCTCGACACCACCTTGCTGGCCAACGGTAGCCATGAACTGATCGTGCGAGCGGTGGACGAAACCGGGAACGTCAGCACGACGAGTCTGCCGTTCACGAGCAACAACGCGAATGCCGCCCCCCTGCCGCCACGCCCCGAGATCCCCCGGAAATACACGCACATCCGCATCGCGCAACTGGCATATAGTGGCAACCCGTTGGGCGACTTCGAGAAAGCCCGGTTGAAAGATAGCGTCGATCTGGTCGTGCCGAATCCCCAGTATTTGAGCGCGATTGATGCGGCTTCGCCGACGACACCGCAGATCATTTACTCGAACCTCTCGAACTTGTACCAAGGGTTGCTAACCGACTGGTTGAACTACGCCGACCGCACAAACGCCGCACGAGAAGCCGCGTTCTACCACGTCTCTCAGGCCACGGCCTTCACCGGCAGTAGCCCGTCGTCCCAGCCGGTGAATTACTTCTGGGACGTGTCCCGTAGCAACATCACCGGCACAGGGACACCGACGGATTACACCTCGGCGGCGCGGGGTGGGCGGTCATTCTCCACGGAGTTCGGCGCCGTTGGTACTGCTGTTTCGATCAGCTACCTGGAGAAGTTCCGCGAAGTGAATTTGGATCTATCCCGAGTTACGAACGCGGGTTGGCAGGGCACCTTTGAGTACGTGACTGCGACCACTGCGGACGGCACACCGCTCGCGTGGAAGGCCCTGACCCTGTCACAAGACAGCACGAATGCGTTGAAGCAAGCCGGGCAAGTGACGTTCGACCCGCCAGCGGATTGGATACCGTCGAAGACTGCCACCGGAACCGATCGGCTGTACACAATCCGCATCCGCACCACGGCGGGTACGCAAGCCGACGCGCCAGTTGCGAAGACAATTTTCGGGCGGGATTACGTTCTAGCCAACGGTCAAGCCAAGGGAACGATCCCTGCCTTCGATGCAGCGGCGGACAAGAATGGTGATGGCTATCTCAACGACGCCGAGTACGCCAACCGGGCCAAGGGCAAGGACGCGCGGTTCGTGTACGAGTCGCGGTTGTTCTACCCGTACTACGGGCAAATGCGGTTCGTGACGAACCCGTCATCGTCGGCGGTGCGGAAGTGGGCGGCGGATTACCACACCCGGATTCTGCAACAAAACCCGCTCGCTGACGGGTTCTTTTTGGACAACTCAAACGGTCGGTTCCCAAGCGTTGGCAGCCCGATCATCGAACTGATCACGAACTACAGTGAAGATTCCGCGAACCTCGTCGCATCCGTTTGGAAGGCCATCGCCCCCAAGATGGTCTTCACGAACACCTCGGGTGGCAGTGCCGATGCCAACGCGGTGACGCAATCGTCCACCGGCGTGTTTGAAGAGTTTGTCCTCCGGCCTACGGACGCAAATTGGGCGGCGTTCAACGACGTGGCCAGTCTGGTGAAGCAACGCTTGGGTGCGGATAGTCCGTCGCCATACGTGATCCTCGACAGTCACCCCGGCTCGTTTGCCACGACCGACGACCGCGTTCGGACCGGGACGTTGGCCTACTACTACCTGCTCGCGGACCCCAACCGGACGATGTTGATGTTCTTCGGCGGTTACGCCCCGTCCGCCCCGTGGTCGCAAATCTGGATCCCCGCCGCAAGTGTGAACGTCGGCCAGCCGAACGGCGCGTTCACAACCTTCGCCAGTGGCAAAGACCCGGAGAACACCACGCTCGATTACCGTGTCTACAGTCGCCAATACGCCGACGCATTGGTGCTATACAAACCGCGATCGTACACCCTCGGCGTCGGCACCGGCACCATCAGCGATGCCACCGCGACCACGCACACTCTGGACGGCAACTACCGCGTACTCAACGCCGATGGCACCCGTGGCACTGTCATCAACCAGATCACCATTCGCAACGGCGAAGGGGTCGTGCTGATGAAAGCGTAGCCCTGGGTGCCAGTTCCCAGGGCATTGCCCTGGGCTGATCGAACGACCCTATTTCAGGGCCGAGAACCCGTTGCAGCTAGGCTGCCAGATAAATTTGCCACGCCGCTAACGACGTTCGGATGGTTTTCCGTTGGCTCTTTGAGCGTCGCGCTGGCATAATGGTTGTGTAACCCCTGACACGGACGACAGGTTTGACACCCCGCTGCGAGTCGGCGAACTCGCGCACGGTTCCGGATGAACTGCGTTTCGCTTCGCCATCACATAGATCTCGATGGACCGTTATTAGTACTCGGCCCCACGGTTTTGGTGGGGATGACGCCTGGCAGGGGTGGTGAAAGCCACTTCTTGCGTTGGAAATTATGGCTGACTTAGCATTCGGGCTGGGATTGATTACGCTGCTCACCGTTATCTGCTTTTGCGTAATGATCCCCGGCCTTCATCTGATTCAAACGATCCTTCTGTTGCCGTTTCGGGTTTGGCCCGGAATCGGGAACGGACTGGGATCGGTCCATGCTGTTTTGTGGCGCTCACAGGACTGGCCCGGAGTGCAGTCTCGTGCCGGCCCCGCAATCGCCCAGGTTGTTCCGAGGAACCGAACGGACCCCCGAAAGGAATGGTCCGTATGTCTGATCCCGTGCTTGTCGCCGGGTTAGTGTTTGGTTCGACCCTACTCGCGGTCGGATTTAGCTTCCTGGTCTTTCGTTTATTTGGCAAAGGTCGCACCCCGTCGATCCCGTCTAGCCCGTCTAGCTACGCCTCCAGTGCGTCGATCGGCTTGGCGACCGTGGACCCGGAACAAGCTCGTATCACTGAAACCAAAGTGCTCGACATTCTCGAAATCGCCAAGCGCGACGGCGAGCGAATCTTGAAGGATGCCGAACTCAAAGCCAAGGATGAATCGTACCGCCGCCGCGAAGAACTCAACCGGGAACTCGAAACGTCACGCAACGAACTGCGGGAGCAAGAACGCCGGGTTCAGAAGCGGGAAGACGCGAGTGAAGACAAGGCGAAAGATTTAACGCGAAAAGAACGCACCGTCGAGGGGTTGCAAAAGAAGGCGGTCGAGCAACGCGAAGTCTTCGAGCTGAAAGCCAAAGAACTTGACGGGATTATCGTCAAGGAAACGAAGAAGCTCCACGAGATTACCGGGCTGAGCCGCGAGGAAGCCGAGCGCCTGTTGATGGAGCGGCTGGAGCAACAACTCTCCACCGAAATCGCCACGCGGATTCAACGCCACACCGAGCAACTCAAGTCCGAAGCCGAAGGGCGGGCGCGGGAAATTATCACCACGGCCATTCAGCGCTACGCCGCCGAACACACCACCGACACCACCGTCAGTACCGTAGACATCCCCGACGACAACATGAAGGGCCGCATCATTGGCCGCGAAGGCCGCAACATTCGCACGTTTGAAAAATGCACCGGCGTGGACGTGATCGTCGATGACACACCCGGCGTGGTTGTGGTCTCCGCGTTCGACAATGTCCGCCGCGAAACCGCCCGGCTCGCCCTGACGAAGCTCATTCAAGACGGCCGCATTCACCCGACGCGGATTGAAGAAGTCGTGCTGGAAACGCAATTGGAGATGGAGAAGCACATCCAAGAAGTCGGCAAGCAAGCGGTGTTGGATGCCGACGTAGCGATGCCGCACGAGAAGATTGTGCATCTGCTGGGCCGGTTAAAATTCCGGACCAGTTACAGCCAAAACGTGCTGCAACATAGCCTGGAAGTGTCCCACTTGTGCGGGCTGATGGCCGCGGAACTCGGGCTGAATCCGCAACTGGCCCGTCGCTGTGGTCTGTTGCACGACATGGGCAAAGCCGCCGACCACGAGATGGAAGGCGGCCACCCGAAGGTCGGCGCGGAGCTAGCTAAACGCTACGGCGAGACCAGCAAAGAAGTGCTGCACGCCATCGCCGGCCACCACGACGACATCACGATTGGCAACATTTATACAGTGCTAGTGGCCGCTGCCGATGCCATCAGTGCCAGCCGTCCCGGCGCCCGGCGTGAGACTCTGGAGAAGTACATCAAGCGGATGGCGGACCTGGAAGCCGTGGCGTGCGGGTTCCCCGAAGTGGACGCGGCCTACGCCATCCAAGCGGGCCGCGAACTGCGGGTGATTGCGAATTCGTCGCGCGCGACCGACGCCGACGCTATCCGGGTCTGCCGCGAAATCGCCCGAGCGATCGAGGAACAACTCGATTACCCCGGCGAAATCAAAGTCACCGTGATCCGCGAAACCCGCATCCTCGAAATGGCGAAGTAAACATAAGGTTGGTGACAAGAATTTTGACAGGATTCAACAGGATTTCAAATTCAATCATTAATCCTGTAAATCCTGTCAAAAAAGTCACACGAGGAGTACACCGTGCCGAAACTCGTCGTGCTTTCGGGTGCGGACGTGGGGAAGCAATTTCCCCTCGTCGCGTCGTCGGTGACAATCGGGCGTCACTCGGGCAACGAAATTCAACTCACTGACAACCGGGTGTCACGACGGCATTTGGAAATCCGCAAATCGGGCACCGGGTATCAACTCTTCGATCTCGAAAGCGGCAACGGCACGCAGGTGAACGGTCGGTTGGTGCAAGTCATTGACTTGCGGGCCGGGGATCAAATCGCAGTCGGTGACACGGTACTGGCATTCACCACGGACGCCCAAAGCCAGGATAACGCGGATCGAACCCGTCTCATTCTTCAACCGCCCGCCGAGTTTGCCTCCGCGATTTTGCGAACCGTCGCCGCCGACGCGGGCAGTCAAATCCTGCGTCGCCCCGACGGCGCGACCACGGAGTGGTTGCAAGGTCGCCTCGCCAATCTCCGGGTGATGTACGAAGCCACCACAGCCGTCAGTCAGATTCTCGACGTGGACGAACTGCTCGGTCGCATCATGGATTTGGTCTTGCGCACCACGGAGGCGGATCACGGTTGCGTGATGCTCACCGATTCGGAGAGTGGCGAGTTGATGCCGAAGGCAGTCCGCACTCGTAGCACGCTGACTGAGATGAAACAGGAGTTCATCGTCAGTCGCACCGTGATTGATTACGTGCTGAAAGAAAAGCAAGGCGTACTGGTGTCGGATGCGGGAACGGATGATCGGTTTCGCCGTGGCGAAAGCATTGCCAAACATCAGATCCGCGAAGTGATTTGCGTGCCGATGAAAGGCCGTCACGAAACCGTCGGGGTGATTTTTCTGGAGATCGGTGGCACGGATTCGCCCCGCACCGCAGCCACGAAGTTCTCCGAAGATCACCTGATGCTCGCCGTGGCGATTGCCCATCAAGCCGCACTCGCCATCGAAGAAACCCGCTATCACCAAGCGTTTGTGCAGTCCGAACGCCTCGCCGCGATTGGCCAGACGATTGCCGCGATGTCGCACCACATCAAGAACATCATGCAAGGCGTCCGGTTCGGCAGTGACATGGTCCGCATGGGTTTGGATAGTGACGACCGCGAGATGCTGACCAAGGGTTGGCGACTCGTCGAGAAGAATCAGGCCCGCATCGACGATTTGATTCTGGACATGCTCAACTACTCCAAGGAACGCGAACCGCTACTGGAACCGACCGACTTACTTTCGCTGGCAGCGGATGTCATCGACATCGTTCGCGGTCGTGCTGACCGCAGTGGCGTCCTCATCGAATGGCACCCGATCACGTTGCCCACGGTAGTCTGTGACCCGGACGGCATCCACCGGGCGTTGTTGAATCTCCTAAGCAATGCCGTCGATGCGGTCGAAAGTTGTGACCAACCGCACATCACCGTGACGACTGCGATCACGCCGAACAATGAGTTCGCCGAAATAGCGGTTACCGACAATGGCCCTGGTATTCCAGCAGACAAGCTCGCGGATATTTTCAAACCGTTCGTCAGCACGAAGGGTTCCAAAGGCACCGGGTTAGGGTTGCCGGTCAGTCGAAAGATTCTGCAAGAACACGGCGGCGATGTCCTCGTCACAACGTCCCCCAAGAATGGCACCACGTTCACACTCCAGATCCCGATCCGCAGGGAATGAAAGTTCTCACACAGAGACGCAGAGACGCAAAGAAATGCAAAATCCGAATTTCTCTGCGTCACTGCGTCTCTGCGTGAGAATTGGCTTTTTGTAACCTGCGCCGATAAAGTGTGCGAATGCGATTCCTTTTTCTCGGCGATGTTGTGGGTGCCCCCGGTGTGGCTTTCGTGCGGAAAGCGGTACCCCGTTTGCGGCTATCGGAACAACTCGATTTTGTGATTGCCAACGCGGAAAATGCGACGAACGGCTCGGGCCTGTCGCCGAAAGACTATCGTTTTTTGAAAGCCGCTGGCATTGATGCGTTCACGTTGGGCGACCACATCTACAAAAAGTTCGACATCGCCGAAGTGCTCAACAACCCCGTCGAACCGATCTGCAAGCCGGCCAATTATCCCGCCGCGTCACCGGGCCGCGACCACGTCCTATTCACCATTCACGAAACGTCAGTCGCGCTGATTTCCGTGATGGGCCGAACCTACATGCGGTCGGTCGATTGCCCCTTCGCCGCAGTCGATCGGGTGTTGGCAACGATCGGCAACCAAGTCCGCGTCATCATCGTGGACATTCACGCCGAAGCGACTGCCGACAAATACCAAATGGCCCACCACCTGAACGGCCGCGTGACGGCTGTTCTCGGAACCCACACCCACGTGCAAACAGCGGACGAACAAATCCTGTCCGCATCGACCGCGTTCCTCTGCGATGTCGGCATGTGCGGTCCTTACGATAGCATCTTGGGCCGCCGTATCGACCGCGTACTTCACACCGCAATCACCTTTGAACCGACCGCGTTCGACGTGGCCACCGGCGATGTCCGACTCGCCGGCGCAATCGTAGACGTGAACCCCGAAACCGGCAAAGCCACCGCCATCCGCCGCATGATGCTCCGCGAAAGCGACCTGCCGCCAACTTGAGCCACGCTTACTTTTCAAACAGTGCGGCGACGAAGCTATCGGGGTCGAAGACTTCGAGGTCGTCCATGCCTTCGCCGACGCCGATGTACTTCACGGGGAGGCCGACTTTGTTCTTAATGGCGAACACGGCGCCGCCTTTTGCGGTGCCGTCGAGTTTGGTCATGATGATGCCGGTGCATTTCACGGACTTGGTGAACTGCTCTGCTTGCACGATCGCATTTTGACCGTTGGTGCCGTCGAGGACGAGGAACACTTCGTGCGGCGCTCCGTCGATCTGCTTGGCCACGATGCGGTGAATCTTTTCGAGTTCGCGCATCAGGTGAGTTTGGGTGTGAAGTCGCCCGGCGGTATCGACGATGAGGACATCGTAGCCACGGGCTTTGGCGCGTTCGCAGGCGTCGTGGGCGACCGCAGCGGGGTCGGAACCTTGTTGTTGTTTCACGATGTCGCAGCCGATGCGTTCGCACCACACCGTCAGTTGTTCAACCGCCGCCGCCCGGAACGTGTCACAGGCCGCGACCAGCACCTTTTTCCCGTCGAGCTTCAGTCGGTTGGCGAGCTTCGCAATCGAGGTCGTTTTCCCGGAGCCGTTGACCCCCGCGATCATCACCACGGTCGGCCCGTTAGCTACGAAGCGAATGCCGCCTTCGGGATCAGTCAGCATGTCACGCAGTTGTTGCCGCACGAACAGCTTCACGTCCTCGCCGACTTCCCGATCCAAATACGCTTGCCGAACCCGCTCGACAATTTGGCCGGTCGCCTGCACGCCGACATCCGCTAACAGCAACTGTTCTTCGAGCTGCAAGAGAAACGCTTGATCGACCCGGCGGTTCCCGGTGAACAAATCCACGATGCCGGAGAAGACGTTCCGCGTCCTCGATAACCCCTGCTTAAACTTCGAGTAAAGCCGCCCCAGTACCATGTGTTTCGCCTTCAAATCGCGGGAATCCGTGCGTCAAATTTATTCTATTAGCCACGGCCATCGGTGGCGTTCCCGTTGACCCGGTTGGGGGATCGTTCTATCATCAACCGAATCTAAACGGTCGGACTGATTGTAGTGGTCCTGCTGAACGTTATGGCCCTCCCCGGAGTCTCCGCATGAACGCGGAAGAGCGTAAACACCTGGAAACGAACACACTGGCTGAGGGTGTCAGCTCGCTGGTCGATCGCGCCAAAAGTGGGCAAATCTGGAACCGCTGGACGTACCGCATCATCGTTCTGACCGTCGCGGCAGTGCTGATCGGTGGGTTGTCGTGGTACTTGATTAAGGAAGGCAAAAAGACGACATCCCGGCAGTGGATGGAGTTGGCGCAACCGACGCAAGATGAACTCGACGCCATTGCGAAATCGGGTAAGGACACCATCACGTCGAAAATCGCCCGGATCGAACAGGCTCGGGCACTATTGGGTCCGGACGGCTTGGCGTTACTGCCGGTGCGGCTCTCCAGCCAGCGGAATAAGGGCATCGCCAACATTCAAAAAGCCCGTGACGAATTCACTAAACTCGCGGACGAGTTGAAGGGCGACAAAACCCTCCGCGTGACCTGCCTCCTGCTCGCGGCGGAAGCGGAACTTTCGCTCGTCGGGATTCCGAAGGATGCCAACAGTCGGGATTCCCTCGGCACGGTGAAACAGGCCGCCGATCTTTACGACCAAGCGGCCAAGGTCGTCGGCGAAAGCACGAAGCTGGGGCTAGAATACACCGCGAAGGCGAAGCAGTTGCTAGCCGATGAAACGATTCTCTCCAACGCCGGCAAAGTGTTGAACGAGTCGTTAATGGTCGCGCCGTCCTTCGACGGCTTCCCGAAGAATGACGCGATCAAGCTCCCGACCAGCATTGAACCGAACAAAGACGCGCCGATTCCCACGCCAATCATCCCGCCAACACCGCCGGTCATCACGCCACAACCCGTAGTAACGCCAACACCGGCACCGGCACCCACAACAGCGCCCTCGACACCGCCCACACCGAAGGGTTGATTCCAACAAGCAACTTTCACCACAGAGCACCGAGAAATCCACAAGCATCTGTTTTGGATTTCTCGGTGCTCTCTGCGTTTTGTGATGCACAACGAGTTTGGACTGACGAAGCGAGATGCGGATGAAATCGAAAAGCGACCTGGAAACCGAGATCACGCAGGCCATCATCCGGTTCAAAAAGGAGTACATGGGCCGGGGGCCGCTGTCGGCACGGACGTACTTGCTGGACGACATGGCCTTGGTCCGCCTCAAAGGCGTGTTGACGCCCGCCGAACAAAAGTTGGTGCAGGTCGAAGAGAAGAGCCGGGGGCGCGACCTCATCAAGCAAGTGCGGCTTGAACTCATTGAACACGGCCGGCTGTTGCTCGAATCGGTCGTGCAGGAAATCCTCGGCGTCAAGGTGGTCAGCCTGCACACCGACATCAGCACGACCACCGGCGAGAGCATCCTACTCTTCACCCTGGACGGCGAACCAACCTACAGCCGTCTGTAAGTCGAGTGGCTGCCGGTTTCATGGCTTGACATCCTGGCTAAACTCCTTAACATTTTTAATATCATCTCCGGGCGTCGTGGGTGTCGCAAACACGCCGGCCGCGATCTCGGAGATAGTGACCACACAAAAGCGAGTCAGCCACCTGGGACGGAAAAAGCCCAAGTTGGAGATAAGCCGTGGAGATGCACTTTTGAGTGCATCTCCACGGCTTTCTTCGTTTCACCATACCGCTTGCATGAGGGTTCAATGCAAAAGCTGATTCAAGGCATCCACCAGTTTCAGGATAAAAACTTCCGGCCACTCCAAGGGCTGTTCGAGGAACTGGCGAAGGGCCAGAATCCGGAGACACTTTTCATCACCTGTTCGGACTCCCGGATCGACCCGACGTTACTGACCAAGGCCCAACCCGGCGACCTGTTCATTCTGCGCAACGCCGGGAACATCATCCCGTCACACGGTGCGGGTAACGGGGGCGAAGCCGCGACCATCGAGTTCGCCGTCTCCGCCTTGGGCGTCAAGGACATTATCATCTGCGGCCATTCCCACTGCGGGGCGATGGCGGGACTGCTCCACCCGGAACAGGTGGCCTCCCTCCCTGCCGTCTCAGCATGGCTATCCCACGCCGAGACAACGCGCCGCATTGTCCGTGACAACTACGGCCACCTGGACGGGGATCGGTTGCTGACGGCCACGATCGAGGAAAATGTCCTGGTGCAACTGGAGAACCTGCGGACGCTTCCGGCGGTCGCGTCCCGGCTGGTACGAGGCGATTTGCACTTGCACGGGTGGGTCTACAAAATCGAAACGGGCGAAGTGTTCGCCTACGATGTGGAGAAAGCCCAGTTTGTGAAACTGGCCGAGTACAACCCGCCGATCGAATCCAGCGTTCGACGACGAACAACGACGACGATTTGATTTTGGCCGCAGCAACAGCAACAGGTCTCGTAAGAGTTATCCTTTTCGGTTCGTGACGAATGGTTCATTCAGATACGGAACGGGGTTCGACGGGAACCGGCCATGAGGTTGGGCATGAGGTCGGGCACGCTCCGCCTCGCCCGTTCATGCGGCTACGACAACTTCTCCACCCGGAACGCCGCGACATCGCCACGGTGGTGGTGTTCGCCGTTGCCGTGGCGGTGCTATCGTTGGCCACGCCGATCGCCGTCGAATCGTTGGTGAACACGGTCGCGTTCGGCGTGCTGTTGTGGCCGGTTGTGGTCATTGCCGGGGTGCTGATGAGTTGCCTCGGACTTGCGGCAGCAATCCGAGCCATGCAGGTCTACGTGGTCGAGTGCGTTCAACGGCGGTTGTTCGTCCGGGTGGTCGCGGACTACGCCGACCGGATTCCCCGCGTCAAGCTGGAAGCCTTCTACGAGTGCCACGGCCCCGAACTGGCGAATCGCTTTTTCGACATCGTCAACCTTCAGAAGTCCCTGGCCACTCTCGTGCTTGATGGGGTCGCACTCGTTGTGACTGCGGGGGTCGGGATGGTGGTCCTGGCTTTCTACCACCCGTTCTTACTGGGCTTCGACATCCTGCTGATCCTGATGATTGCGTTCATTATGTTCGTGCTCGGGTGGGGCGGCATCACCAGTAGTCTTCACGAGTCTCAGACCAAGTACGACGTGGCGGCGTGGCTGGAAGAATTGTTTCGGTGTCTGCGGGGGTTCAAGTTTGCCGACGGGCGCAATCTCGCGTTAGAGAAAGCCGACCAGTTGGCGGGCGAGTATGTCACTGCGCGGCGGCGGCACTTCCGGGTCGTTTGGCGTCAAACGGTGTTCGCGCTGGGGTTGCAAGTCGTCGCTAGCACGGCCCTGTTGGGGCTAGGCGGCTACTTGGTCATCGACCGCCAACTGACCCTGGGCCAACTTGTCGCGGCGGAACTCATCGTCGGGTTGGTCGTCGCCTCCGTCGCCAAACTGGGGAAGTACGCCGAGACCTTTTACGACCTCATGGCGGGTGCGGAAAAGCTCGGACTCATCACAGACCTGCCGTTGGAACACGACGGCGGGGAATCGCTACCCGATAGCGGACACGGGATGGCGGTGAGGTTCCACGGCGTCGGTCACGGTTCCCGACGCGAGTTCCCACCTGAGGTCGATTGGCACGTGGCCTCGAACGAGCGAGTGGCGGTGATCGGACCGCCGGGGTCCGGGAAGACGGCCGTGTTCGAGGTTCTGTGCGGACTAAGAAGTCCGGGCAACGGGACCGTGGAACTCGACGGGATTGACATCCGTGGGCTGTCGTTGGAGCGGCTGCGCGAGCAGGTGGCGTTGGTCGAGGGGGCGGACATCTTCACCGGCTCCGTCGTCGAAAACGTCCGGGTCGGTCGGTCGGACCTTCCTCTCAGCGCCGTCCGGCAGGCGTTAAGCACGGTCGGCTTGGTGGGGGTCGTTCATGACTTGCCCGGAGGGCTGAACGCGACGTTATACCCCCACGGCGGGCCGTTGTCGGAGAGCCAATCCGTGCGGCTGACTCTCGCCCGCGCACTGGTCGGGCAGCCCCGCCTGTTGATCCTCGACGGCGTGCTTGACACCCTCGATCTCCGCGAATGCCCGGACCTGTTGCCGTACCTGTTCGACCGCTCCTCACCCTGGACTTTGCTTATTTCGTCCGCCACGCCCGCAATAGTCGGGATGTGCGACCGGCTTCTCAATTTGTCCCAGTTTGAATCCCCGATTCCGCTCACGGAACAAGGATCGACCCGATGACCGCTCTTTTGCAAACAGGGTCCGCGTTCAGTTCTCTTGCCAGCTTCTCGACGTTGCGGCGGGTTCGGACGCCGCGCCTTGCGTTGGTCGTTGCGGTGGGTTTACTGATTGCTTTCGTGCTCTCGCCCGTTGCCCTGTTGTCCGTACCGTGGCAACAGACCGTGCAAGGTCGCGGCCAGATCGTCGCGTTCGCGCCGACCGAGCGGAAGCAAGTTGTCACGGCGCTTGTCGGCGGTCAGGTGCGTAAGTGGCACGTCGTCGAAGGAACAAAGGTCAAGGTCGGCGACGCGATTGTCGATATTGACGATAACGACCCCGAGTTGTCCGGGCGGTTGGACAATCAGCGGAACTTCCTCAACAGTCGCCGCAAGGCGGCGGAAGAAGAAGTTGTCGAGCAAAATCGGGCGGTCGAAGCGCAGGTGAAAGCCCAGAACGCGGCGGTCGGCGCGGCACAGGCGAACCGCGACGCGGCGGCACTGTTGGTCGATGTCGCCAAGCAATCGCTCAAGAACAACGAGTTTGCGCTCACGTTCGAGCGGCGGCGGTTCGAGATGTTTGACAAGCTGTTCAAAGACAAACAGTTCGGCGGCTTGGAGTCGGAGTTGAACCGGGATGAGGCGAAAATGCGATCCGACCGCTCGGCGACCGACGTGAAACGGTCCGAAGCCGAGGTGATGCGGGCTGCGGCCGCACTTCTGACCAACGACTCCCTCGTCCTGCAAGCCGATGCCAACGGCCTGTCCACCGTCGCCACCACGCGACGTGACCTGCGGCGGGCAGAGCAGAACGTGTTCTCGGTCGAACGCGATCTTCAGGAGATTGATAGCCGCATCGAGCGGTTCAAGGCGCGGTTCGTGCGCGCGCCGTGCGACGGAATCGTGTTCCGGATCTCCGCGAACGCGGGCCAGGGTGGGCAACTCGTCAAAGAGGGTGACGAACTGGCGGTCATCGTACCCGACACGACCGACCGGGTCGTGGAACTGCTGATCGACGGCGTGGACGCCCCGTTAATCGCCGCCCAGATGGAGACGACCGGGCTGGGGCTGCAAGTCCGGATTCAGTTTGAAGGCTGGCCGTCGGTGCAGTTCGCGGGCTGGCCGTCGGTGGCCGTTGGCACGTTCGGCGGCAGGGTCCGACAGATCGACTCGACGGACGACGGCCACGGGCGGTTCCGTATCCTCGTGGAGCCGGAGGAAATGTTCGACGGGGATCGGTGGCCGGAAGGGGTTTACTTGCGCCAAGGCAACCAAGCGATCGGCTGGGTGTTCCTGAACCGGGTGACATTGGGTTACGAACTCTGGCGGCAGTTCAACGGCTTCCCACCGGTCGTCGCCCCGAAACCACCCGACAAGAAAGACGGCGGCAAGCCACCGAAGGTAAAATCGCCATGACCTGGAAGCCGACGCAGCCGACCGCTCTCGTCGTGTTACTGTTCGCCACCGTTTCGGGTTGCAACGGTCCACGGGTTCACCAACGCGCCAGCTTGTCGGTGTCACCGCTCGTGGATCGGCTTCCCACTTCCCAGGTCGGGCCAGGAACGCAGTCCGTTCCCGATGTGAAACAAACGGTCGTGTTGGCCGCCCACTCCGAGCCAGCCCAACCGGGTAACAAGTCGATCGCGGCCCAACCACTTCTCGTACTGACGACTGTCGCCCAGGAAACGAAGCCGGGGAGCGAACCGCCCGCCGCACCCACGGCGTTACCGCCCATCCGTGGAAATCCCGCGAGCATCGGCGGGGTGTTGGGAATTGATGAAGTGCTGGATTCCGTGGAGCGCAGCTACCCGCTGCTCCGGGCCATCGAACAAGAACGTGCTCTGGCGGGCGGGCGGTTGATCTCATCAATGGGGGCGTTCGATCTCAACCTGACCGCCGGGGCGGACGGTCAAGGGACGACCTACGACAACTTCCGTTCGACACTCGGCGTCAGTCAGAACTTGCCCCTCGCCGGGCTGGGAACGTTCGCCGGGTATCGGAATGGGTACGGCGAGTACCCGACCTACAACCTCGACCGGAAGACCGCCGTTGGCGGCGAGTTCCGGGCTGGCGTCACGATTCCCCTGCTACGCGATCGGGCGATCGACCGCCCGCGTGCCAACGTCCAGCAAGCCCAACTTGATCTTCAAATTGCCGAGCCGTTGATCGAGCGGCAGCGCCTCGACTTCCAACGGACGGCGTCACGCATCTACTGGAATTGGGTCGCCGCCGGCCAGCGGCTCAACGTGGTCGAGAGTCTGGTGAAGCTCGCGGTGGAACGGGATGACCAGTTGAAGGCACGGGTCGAAGCCGGGCCGACGGCGAACATCGAGCGGATCGACAACCAGCAGAACATTGCGCTCCGGAACGGCGTTTTCGTACAAGCCCAGCGAGGATTCCAACAGGCAACCATCGACCTGTCGTTGTTCCTCCGGGACGCGACCGGCCGGCCGACACTCGCCGGAACGGATCGGCTGCCGAGCTTTCCCGAGGTCCAACCCGTCGATTTGACCGTGTTCGATACGGCACTTCAGATGGCATTTGACCAACGCCCCGAACCCCGACGGCTCCGGCTTCAACGCGAGCGGGCGGCGGTCGAACTTCGGGTTGCGGTGAACCAGACGCTCCCCAGCGTCAACGCGGTCGTCGCGGTGTCCCAGGACGTCGGGTTCGGGAGAAGTTCCTTGTCCGGCCCGAACGGCCTCGACCGCTCGACGTTGAGCGCCGGCCTCGCCTTCCAACTCCCCGTGCAGCAACGCGACGCCCGTGGCCGGGTCGTGGTCGCCCAAGCCCAACTCGCCCAGATCGACCAACAACTTCGTCACGCCGAGGACGTGATCCGGGCGGACGTGCAAGACAACTTCTCAGCGCTGGAGCGGGCGTTCGAGTTCTACCAGCAGGCCAAAAAGCGGGTGGAACTCGCCCGCTTGGTCGCCCGTGCCGAGCGCGAACAATTGCGGTTGGGTCGCAGCGACGTACTGCGAGTCACGCTTCGTGAACAAGCCACGTTCGACGCGGAAGTCGTCGAGATCGCCGCCCAACTCGACTACTTCCGATCGCTGTGGGACTTGCGTGCAGCATTAGGGATTGACGCCAAGGAGTAGCGATCAGACACCGGGGGTCAAGCCGCGACCATCGGGTTCGCCGTTTCCGCTTGAGGCGTCTAGGGCGTCTACCGACTGGTGCGAGGCGACTTGCACTGACACGGGCGGGTCTACAAAATCGAAACCGGCGCATTGGCGTCTGGGAAATTCGACCCACTGGCAAAGTACAACCCTGTGGCGAACGAAACCACACAGTGACCAGACTCAGCCGCAACATCTGAGGCGGGCGTTATCGGGAGAAGCAGAAATGATGACCGACAAGGTGATGGCGGGGAAGTTCAATTCATTCAAGCAAGACGCCCTTGCGTCCATTGTTGTGTTCCTGGTGGCGTTGCCGCTGTGTATGGGCATCGCCATTGCCTCCGGGGTGCCGCCGGAGAAAGCCGCGGCGGTGGGGATCATTTCCGGCATTATCGGCGGTTTGGTCGTGGGCTTTATCGCCGGTTGTTCACTCCAGGTCACTGGTCCTGCTGCGGGGTTGGCCGTAATCGTCGGGCAACTCATCTTGGAACACGGCTTTGCGACGTTGGGCTTGATCGTTATGGTGGCCGGGGCCGTTCAGCTGATTGCGGGTGTGCTTCGCCTGGGACAGTGGTTTCGGGCCGTCTCACCGGCCATCATTCAAGGCATGTTGGCCGGGATCGGCGTCCTGATTTTCGCCGGCCAGTTTCACGTGATGGTGGACGACAAACCGCCGGGTAGCGGCAAAGCGTATGGCGGGATTATCAACCTTGCGACCATCCCCGAAGCCGTGTGGAAAGGGGTGACGGAACCCGAACACCAACCCGCAGCGGTCGTGGGGATCGTCACGATCCTGACCATCATGGGTTGGTCATCGTTCGCCCCCAAGCGGTTGAAAGTCCTGCCCGCACCGTTGCTCGCCGTGACCGTGGCGACGGTTCTTGCGGTCGTCTTGCAACAGTTTGGACTGGACCCGAAAGACATCCAAGTTCCGGACACGCTGACCGATGCAATCAGTCTACCCGCGTGGGGCGACCTCCCCCGACTGCTCGACCGCTCGATCCTGATCGCCGGGCTGACCTTGGCCTTCATCGCGAGTGCCGAGTCTCTCCTGACGGCAACGGCTGTGGACTCCATGCAGCAGCACGCCCCCCGCACCCAATATGACCGCGAGTTGGCTGCTCAAGGGGTGGGCAATGTGCTGTGCGGCGTGTTGGGGGTGTTGCCCCTGACGGGGGTGATCGTGCGAAGCGGGGCGAACGTGCAGGCGGGCGCTCGAACCCGGCTATCCACGATACTTCACGGGCTGTGGCTACTTCTCTTTGCCGTTGTGTTCACCTTCGTCCTTCGACTGATCCCGGTCGCGTGCTTGGCAGCCATTCTCGTGTACACGGGTTGCAAATTGGTGAACGTCAAAGCCATGCGGGAGATCGGAAAATACGGGAAGGGGGAAGTGGCGGTTTACGTCGTGACGTTGACGGGGATCGTCGTGATCGACCTGCTGACGGGGATCGTCCTGGGACTCGGCTTGGCCGTGGTGCGGTTACTGTATCGGTTCACGCACCTGGCGATCCGGGTCGAAAGGGACACCGCGCGGAACTGCACCAATATGTATCTGGAAGGTGCGGCGACATTCTTACGGTTGCCAAAACTAGCTCAGGCACTCCAGTCCATTCCCGATGACACCGAGCTTCACCTCCACTTAAAAGATTTGGGCCACATCGACCACGCTTGCCTCGATCTCCTCATGAAGTGGGAGAAACAGCACGAGGCCACGGGCGGCAGCCTCGTGATTGATTGGGAAAGCCTGACGGCCAAGTTCCACCTGAATGCCAAGACAAATGGTCAGTCACCAAACACAACCGCCACGTCCGACAACGGCCCGAAGGAGTCGCTTGATTCTTCGTCGCCAGTACCACGTCAATGACGACCACCTCAGTCGTGGTTCCTCGACCGAATCGGGATCGAACGGGAGAACCCCTTTTCGACAGGTAACCTGAACCGATTGCCCCCGGAGACATCTGGGCAACCGTTGATCGCAACTTGCTCGGTGTTTTGAAGTTGAAGTAATCCGCCTCAGCGTTTCCAATCTGGGGTTGCGTGCCCCGGTGGTTTCCGTCCACAATCCGCACGATCGAGAAACCCGGTTCAGGATGAACTGGGGAATTAGACCTGCGGATGAGGCACGGATGCAGACTTTCACCCTGAACTCTTCGACGAATTCCCGTCCCGTATTGTGGCCACTCGTCGTCGGCACGGCACTGATCGCGTGGGCGTTTTTGCCGACTTTTGAGTTCATGTACGACAAGTGGGTCGATGACCCGCAGTACTCGCACGGCTTCCTCGTGCCGCTATTTTCCGCGTATTTGCTTTGGCGGTCGTGGCAAGCGGGCACGTTGACCACGGGTCAGCCACTGGCAATCGTCGGCATCGTGCTGTTGGCGTTTGGTGTGGCGATGCGGTGGTTGGCGGGCGGGTTGATGTTCCACCAACTGGATGCGATGGCACTGCTGCTGTCGGTTCTGGCTCTCACCGTGATCTCAGGCGGCTGGCGGTTGGCGCGGTCGGCGGCCCCGGCTGTTGGGTTCCTGATCTTCATGGTGCCGCTGCCGTATGAACTCGAACGCAACGTCGGTGGCCCGCTAAAAATCGTGGCGACGCAGGCCAGCACTTATCTGCTGCAAACCATCGGCTTGCCCGCGATTGCTGAAGGCAATTTGATCCTCATCGACGAAGTCCGCCTTGGCGTCGTTGATGCGTGTAGCGGCCTGAAAATGCTGATGACGTTCGCCGCGTTTGCCGTCGGTGCCGTCCTCACACTGGATCGCACTCGGTTTGAAAAACTGCTCATTTTGCTGGGCATCGTCCCCATCGCCGTGATGACGAACGTGCTGCGAATTACGGCCACGGGTATTGCGCACACGTTGACGACCAACAAAGACACCCTGCACTTTTTGCACGACCTGCACGGCTGGTTGATGATGCCGGCGGGTCTCGGGTTGTTAGCCCTGCAACTTTGGATTCTCAGCCGCCTCGTACTCCGCCCGACGACGGAACCGAGTGCCCCCGCGTTTGCGGGAATGAAGTTCGCCTAAGTCGAGTTTGCTGGCCCGTATTTTCCCCGCACGGATGTTGACCATGAACGGTCCTACCTTCGCCCTCCAGCCGACGACCGCGTCGAAACCCGTCCCCCGGCCGATGCCCCTTCGGGTTGCCGAACGCCCGAAATCGGACGCCGGCGCGGGCGGCATGATGGTGTTCACGTACCTGCGGTTGCACTGGATGATGATCCTGTTCTGCGGCACGTTGCTCGGCGCGGGGTTGGCGTACACGGCGTGGAACTTGTTGCCGAACAAGTTCGAGTCATACGCCCTGCTCCAGGTTGCCTCCACGCCGTCGTCGATTGCGCCGGGCAACGACCCGAACCGGGGCAAAACTGAGTTCGTGACGTACCTGAAAACCACGGCTCAACTCATCAAGTCCGAGTTCGTGCTGAACGCCGCGCTCAACGACACAAAGTTCAAAATCGGCGAGCTGGCAACCCTGAAGGACCAGAAAGATCCGATCAAGTACCTGGATGATAAACTGGTCGTGACCTCCTCCGACGGCGGCTCCGAATTGATCCGAATCAGCCTTGAAGGGGACAACCCGGACGACATCCGCAAGATCGTGGACGCGGTGAAAGACGCCTACTACCGTGAAGTGGTCGAGAAGGAGATCCAACAGAAATCGACGTTCCGGCTCAAAGTCGCGGAGGCCAAGACCGCGATCGAAAGCTTACTGCGAATCAAGGGTGCGTTGCCCGATCGGAACAAGCCCGGCTTTGCGACCAAGACACCGACGCCGTTGACGGGTGGTGTCATCAACGCCGCCGCGATCGACCCGGCGAACCTGCCGCCGCCGACCGTGGAAGCCGTTAAGCAAGTGGGCGGAATCTTACCGATACCCCCCGCCGCCATCGGAGCCGCCGTCATTGCCATTGCCGACTCCGACGCAGTGAAGAAGGCACGGTTTTCGACCTTCGTAGCACGGATGTCCCAATACGAGTTGGATTTGGTGAAGTTTCCGATCGTGATTCGAGAGAAGTTGGCCGACATCGAAACACTCAAGAAGCAACTCAACGACGCGAAACCCGTTGCCCCCTCGGTGGAAGCTCTCGCCGCCGCCGAACGGGACGGGGATGTGATCGCCAAGCTAACGGAAGCCGGCAAAAAACGCCGGGATTACGAGTACATGCGCGGCGTGGTGCGCGACCCGTCGTCGGAAGCCATTCAGCGGAAACGGATCGAAGCGGACCAATTGGACGCGGAAGCGGTGAAGCTGAAGACCGAAAAAGCGTCCCAACTTGAAGGCGGACGAAGCCGGGATCAAAGCAATCAGATTGCCAAAGTTCTCGACGCCACCGAACGGGAGTTGCGCCTCCTTTACGAAAGCCAACGGGTGGCCAAGACGATGTTCGACGAGGCCCGCAAAGAGCTTGCGCAAATGCCACCGGACGCGAAATCGTTGGAAGAAAAACTGCCGCTCGTCGATCCGGAAAAAACCGACTTGCTGATGCACGACGACATGTACCGCCGCATCACCACGCAACTCATCGGTCTCGATTTTGAACTGCAAGCGCCGCCACGGGTTCGCAAACTGCAAGATGCGTCCTCACCCTCCCAGAAAGACGCCAAGAAGCAACTCATGGGCACGATCGCAGCGGCCCTCCTCGGCTTTGCCCTGATCGGGTTGGGCGTGGTCGCCTACGAAACCCGCGCCCGAAAAGTGTCGTCGCTGACGGAGTTGAAGTCGGTCGGGACCACGCCGGTTGTGGGCATCGTTCCGTGGCAACCGGACGCCGCGACGATCCGCGATCCCCTCAAACGGGCCGACGTCAACGAGGCCATCGAGAAGCTTCGGTCGCACGTCGCCCAAACCTGGCTCAGTCGCGGTGTCAGTACGATTGCCGTGACCAGCCCGCTGGCCGATGAAGGCAAAGCGTTCACCGCGTTCGGCCTTGCCGTCAGCTTGTCGCTGGCGGGATTTAAGACGTTGCTGATCGACTTCGACCTCCGCAACCCGTCGCTGCATCCGTTTGCCGGTGTACCGAATGTCGTCGGGGTTTGCGAAATTCTACGCGGCGAAGTGGACCCCCGAGGGTCACAAATCGTGCTACCCAACGGGCTGTCGTTCCTGCCGGCGGGAAATTGGTCCGACGAAGCCCGCCAAGCCACCATCGGCGGCAAACTTGAAATGCTGCTATCGAAGTTGCGCGAGAACTTTGATTGTTTAATCCTGCACGGCCATTCGTTATTAACTGTCGCCGATTCGATCGAAATCGTGCGCCGGTCTGATGCCGTGTTACTTTGCACGCTGTACCGCGAAACCCGAATGCCGCTGTTGAAGCGGGCCATCGAACGGGTCACAACAATGGAAGTTCCGCACACCGGCATCGTGTATCTGGGTGCGAGTTCCAACGAAGCGTTATGTTAGAAAACATTACGAGTTCTTCACACAATCCCTACAGAACTGACACCACGTGGCACCATGAAAAATATAACATCGGTAATAGCTCTGCTGCTCATTGGTACCGGGGCGTTGGTTCACGGTGCGACTACGCACCGATGGTCGCTATTGTCTTCGACGACGAAGAAAATGGACCTTTTACACAGCCATGTTGTGCAACTAGGGGACTATCAAGCGGAAGAAGTAGCCAATGACATGCCTTTGAAAGAAAAAAGTATTGCGACCAGCCGAAGATATTTTTCGCCAAGTCGGAACTGTACGGCTGTGATCTCCGTCATAACTGGAACTCCGGGTTCTGTGGCCACCCACACCCCGGACGTTTGCTACCCCGGCAGTGGGTACAAAACGTTGAAGGCAGCAGTGCGAGAAAGTTTGGACGTTCCCGGAATTGGGAAAATCAGCTACTATGTGGCTGAGTTTGAGAAAAAAACGGCGACTCGGACAGAGCGGCACCGCGTAAGATGGTCGTGGTCAACCGATGGAGTTTGGGAAGCACCGGATCGACCGAGATTTTCTTACCTTCGGGTTGCGGACCTGGCTAAGATTTATATTGTGACCTCACTTGGAGGCGGAGAATCAGAAAAATCGGCAGAAGACACACCGGCAATACGCCAGTTTGTCTCTGCGACGTTTGCCCAGTATTCTGAACTGTTAGCCGGCCGGTAGTCGAGGGTGTTCCCCCATCCTGAAACTCGGACGTTTCGGTCGGATCACCCAATTTCGTCGATGAGGATTTTGACAAGGATGAGCGCCAGTTTCCCCCCAATGACGACGCGACAACGGATTGCCCCGAGGCCCCAAGTGAGCCTTCGCCCACCCCAACCACCGACCCCAACAACGTTTGCGGTACCCGCAGATGTTCGTCGCGGCGCGGCAATCAAAAATCTCGCTGAATATCCGATTGCACTTGCGATGTTTGTGATCGCGGTTCCCTTTATTTTGCTCGCAATGCTAGCAACCAAGGTCGTGTCGAGCGGCCCGACAATCTACCGACAACAGCGGGTTGGTCGTGCCGGCCGAGTCTTCACGATTTACAAAATCCGCACCATGTATTTGGATTGTGAAAGCCTGACCGGGCCTCGATGGTCGATTCCGGGCGATCCTCGCATCACGCCGCTGGGCAAGATTTTCCGGAAATTGCACATTGATGAACTACCACAACTTTGGAACGTGCTAAAGGGTGATATGGCGTTGATCGGCCCACGCCCGGAACGCCCCGAGATTGTGGCCCAACTGCGGCGATCCATCCCGAGTTACGATTTTCGCCATGTCATTAAACCAGGGATTACCGGCTTTGCCCAAATCCACCTTCCTGCTGATACTAACTTGCGATCGGTCCGCAACAAAGTTGCCTACGATCGGTTCTATATTGCACGGATGAGTTTATGGATGGAAGTATCCATCTACTTCTGTACCGCATTGAAGGTTCTTCACCTGAAAAGCCTGTACTGTCGGCCGCCGTGCAAACCGACGGATGACGAATAAAAATAGTGATTGAAATAACCAGAAGAACCGGGGACCGATCCCCGGTTCTTCTGGTTATCGCTTATAGTTCACTCAGCATTTCATTCCCGTCACCGAACTTGCCGGGCCTCACGCCCATTTTGTCCATCATCGACAGGTATAGGCGGCACATTTGGCGGTTGGGTTTCTCGCGGTAGTTCAACACCCGTCCGCCGGCAATCCGACCGCCGCCCCCGCCCACTAGCACGACGGGCAACTGGTCGTTGTTGTGGTTGCCGGTCATCATGCTCGATAGGAACAGCAGCATCGTGTTGTCGAGGGCGGTGCGTTCGCCTTCTTGGATGCCGTCGAGTTTCTTGGCGATGTAGGCCATCTGCTCGATGAAAAATTGGTTGACCTTGAGCCAATCCGGGGTGTCGGAGTGCGACAACAAATGGTGGATCATGTAATCCACGCCCAGGTGCGGGAAGCGTAGCGACGAGTGATCGTTGTTCAGCTTCAGCGTGCAAACTCGGGTCGTGTCGGTTTGGAACGCCAGCACCACGATGTCACTCATCAACCGCATGTGTTCGGCGATGTTTTGCGGGATGCCGTCCTTGGGTCGCGGGATGTTCGGTGTGGTGAGCGTGGGCCGCCAGCCTTGCAGTTGGCCCTTTTTGCCGGATTGTTCAATCCGTTGCTCCACGTCACGCACGGAATCCAGGTACTCGTCCAACTTGCGTTGATCGGTGCTACTCAGTTGCTTGCGGAAGTCGTTCGCGTCCGTCAGGACGGCGTCCAACACGCTTTTATCTTGGCGCTGGACTTCATCTTTGAACAGCCGATCGAAGGCGAGGGCCGGGTACAATTCCAACGGCGTCGGTGTGGTCGGGGAACTCCACGAGATGTGCGAGCTGTACAACATCGAGTAGTTCTTGTGAACCGACGGGTTCGCCGCTTCGCAGGCCAACACGAGGCTGGACACCTTGGTCGATTTGCCGACTTTCTCCGCAATCAGTTGATCGAAGCTCGTACCCGAACGAATCTCCCCGCCGGACATCAGCGGAGCGCCGGACAACAGGTTGCCGGTTTGTGAACTGTGAATGTTCCCTTTCATCGCCTCCGAATTGAACAGCCCGCTGATGAACGTGGTGCGGTCGCGGAAGTCCTTAAGCGGCGCCAACACTTTGCCGAGTTCCATCGCCTTGCCTTCGCCCTTCGCCCACCACTCCTTGCTGTGAAACCCGTTGCCCGAAAACAGCACCGCCAACCGAACCGGCGGCTCGCTACTGCGTTTCGCACCCGCCGGTTCATCACCCCACACCGCCTTCGACTCCAACCACGGCAGCGCCATGCTGACGCCCAGACCGCGTAACATCGTTCGACGAGACAGGTGATGCGTATTCATAACGACCTCAAGGGGAGATTCAACAGCGTGTGGTTGTTAGCCCGACGCGCCAGCGAGGGGCAGACCAAACCCCTCGCTGGCGCGTCGGGCTAACAAAAATCTGACAACAAGTTACTCGGTTACGAAATCGCGGCCGCGGATTTCGCGGAACTGTTTGCTGCGGAGGATGGTTTCTAGCACGACATCGACGCGGTAGCCGTTTTTGTCGAGTGCGGTTTGGAGATCATCGAGAAGCGGTTCGTCGGAAAGTTGGGCGGAGCGACCGAGGGCGTAGCCCAGGAGCTTCTTGCAGAACTGCCGCACGATCGCGTCCTTGCGTTTGGTCAGCAGGTAGTTGCGAAGCCCGTCAATGCCGTCGAACTCGGCGCCGTCAACGGTCTTGGCGTGGGTGTCGATCGGGCGGTTGCCGAGGTCTTTTTCCCGCTTGCGACCGATCGCGTCGAACCCTTCGAGGGCGAACCCGTAGGCGTCGATTCGTTTGTGGCAGATCGCACACTTGGCGTCGGTTGTGTGCTTTTCCACGAGTTGCCGCACGGTCAGCCCCACGGTCATCGCTTCGTCATCGGGCAGTTGCGGCACACCTTTTGGGGGGCGTGGCAGCTTCTCGCCGAGTAGCACTTCGGAGACCCAGTTGCCACGTAAAATCGGGCTGGTGCGCGACGCGCCGGATTGCGTGGCCAGCGTTGTGGATAGCCCCAAAATCCCGCCGCGACCGTACTTTTGCACGCCGTCCACCCGACGCCACTGGGTGCCGCTCACACCACGGATGTCGTAGTGCTTGGCCAGCGGTTCGTTGAGGTAAGTGTAATCCGCATTGAGGAGGTTGAGGACGGTGCGGTCGTGTTGGAACAAGTCCGTGGCGAACAGCACCGATTCTTCCGCCATCGCCGCCCGCAACCCGGCGAACGTCGGGAAGTGCCGTTCGCTCTTTTCGTTCATCTCCTCGAAGCCGCGGATGTGTAGCCACTGGCACGCGAACTCCGTGGCCAGTCGTCGCACTTTGGGGTCGCGTCGCATCCGCTGCATCTGCGCAACTAGAACGTCCGGGTCGCGCAACTTCCCTGCCGCCGCGAGCGCTTGCAACTCGGCGTCCGGGGCGGACGACCAGAGGAAGTAGCTCAGCCGGGTCGCCAGTTCCCAATCGTTCAACGAGGAAGTAGCGGCACCGCCGCCCGCTTTTTCGAGCTTGTATAGAAAGGCGGGCGATACCAGAATCCGCGCAATCAGCAGGCGTATCGCGTCGTCGTGCCGAACGTCTTGGCCACGCAGTTTGTGGTACAACGCCGTCAGTTCATTCGCTTCGGGTGCCGTCAACGGATGCCGATACGCCTGGGCTGCAAATGTCAGCACGGCTTTCAAGTGCTGCGGTTGGGTGTCGATCAATTGCTTTTTGAACGCAATCGCCCGGTCCGCGATCGGTTTGCGTAGCGGCTCGAAGAGCTTGGGGTTGCTGTCCTGCGTGGCGAACTCCATCAGTTGCGTGAAGGCATCCACTTGCGTGATGGCATCCTGACTGATGTACCGCAACTCCTCCCACAGCCGATCCAGTTTTTGCGTCTGCGTGTCGTCCAACATCAGTCGAGAAAGCAGGTGATCTTCGCGGTAGTACAGCGTGAGAGTCACGACTTCATCGACGGGAACGATCTTGGTGTAACACACGGCGATCGGGAACACGTCGCGGAATGCCTGCAACGAAGCTGCGATTTGTGTGCGGGCCGCATCGTTCGCCACCAGAATCGGCGAACTCGGTTGAAGTGTCGGAACAGCACCCGGCTTGGCAATCATGACGGAAAGTTGCACGAGACTGCGTTCCGGCGTGTTGGCTTGCATCACGCCGGTTGCAACAAAATCAGCACCAGCGACGGCTTTCGCCGGGACGCGGATTTCGACGACCGACGGCGCCTTCATTTTGAGATCGCCGTTGTCCAACTTGACGCTCAATCCCGGCACGTCTTTGAGCAACAAATCCGGTCGCCCCGCTGCAACAAACTTTGGTTGCTGCCAGATGACATCAATGGGTTCGGTACCAGCACCCACGGACGATGCCACCAAATAGAGCGTGACTTCGTCGGCTTTGGTTGCGGGCAGTTTGAAGCGGACTTCGTGCTTGACAACAAGGGGATCGACCGCTTCCAGCCACGACTTTGGCCCGTCGAGTTTTCCGATGTGACCGATGCTGTTGAATTTCCACAGCGCGTTCTGCCAGCGGGTCAGGTGTGCTGCCAGCGCCGGGAGATCGTCCGGCTTCGCCGTTCGCCAACGGGCACGCAGTTCGTCCAACAGCGGCGCCGGTTCCGTGGCATTGAGGAATTGCCAGATCAACCCAAGGTACTTGGCACTCAGCTTCTGTTCTTTCGCCACGGCTTCGATCGTCGTTTGTTTTGACCGGAGCGCTTCTCGATGCTGAATCGTGGCGGCGAGGTATTTTTCGATAGGCAGTCGGCCCCCTTCTTTGGCATCCCACACCAGACCTTGTAGGCTCACTTTGGTGCCGATGCCGGAGTCGGAATACGTGCCGTACACCATCCGGATTTGTTCAAGAACCTCGGTCGCCCAATCTCGCCGCGTCGTGTGATTGGTGAAGCGGATGCCATCCGGAAGCAGCACGGCATGGGCGGCGATTCCCTTGGCGGCATCCAGATATTTCGTCAGCAACGCCGGGGACATCACCAACGCATCGCCGGTGTTGGTGAACCCTTCCCCCGCAGCGCCATCGACCGGGAATTCGCGCGCCGGTTGCAGCGATTCGACGCCGGTGATGTCCCGCAACGTATACGTATACTCGGCATTGCTGAGTCGGCGGAGCAGGACACGCCCCGGATCGCCAGCGTGCGCCTTCGCCTCGTTTTTCAGGAAGCTCCGAATCCAGGTGCTAAGCCGTTCGCGTTCGTCGGCGGTCAACGGCTTGGCGTCCTTGGGCGGCATCTGGCCGCTCTCCACCATCTCCAGCATTCGTTGCCAAACAGGAATCGCCTTTCGTATGCTCGGCAGCGTGGCAAACGCTTCGAGTTCAATGTCGGCTTCCGGGTGCTTCGCGGAATGACATTCCTGACAGGTCCGCGCGATCAGTGGTCGAATGTGTTGGAGATATTCGGCCTCCAGTCCATCAGCAGGGGCCGCACCCAAACTCGATGAGAGGGCGACAAAACCGAGTATGAACAAGCCACAGACACGGAAGAGAGGGAACGTCATCGCGGTCATCGCTCCGAAATTGCGGCGAACGGTGTTTCTGGCAGGTGGTGTGTTATAACCGAGTTTGGTTCGAGATGCGATAAGGAACTTGAAGCCAGTTCCCAGGGCATGGCCCTGGGCTGATCGAACGTCCCTTATCAGGGCCGAAAACCCGTTGAAGACAGAGTGCCAGAAAGATTTGCCAGACCCCATGCCAAGACTGTACAACGGAAATGTGTTGACCCCGCGACCCGCTCCGACCACACTTGTCCGGAGTGTTTGACCCGTGACCCCTTTTACCCCAGGACTCTCCATGTCACGCTTGTTACGGCCACTTGTGTTCGTTGTGGCTTCGGTCTTTCTGCTACCCGTGTCGAACGCGGACGATGCCAAAGTTCCGCCGGGGACGATTGAACTGTACAACGGCAAAGACCTCACCGGGTGGGGGTACAAAACCAAGGACGGCTTTGAAGCGTTCGACGGCAAGACGGACGCCTCCGATAAACGCTATTCGGCCAAGGAGGGCATTTTGGTTGTGAACCCTGGCAAGGGCACCAAGCAACTTTCGACTGCGCAGAAGTTCCCGAAAGACTTCGTGTTGACGTTGGAGTTCCGGGCCGCCGTGAACGCCGATAGCGGCCTGTTCATTCGCGGGCCACAACTGCAAGTCCGGGATTACCTCGTGGCTGGGCCGTACAAGATGCTCAAAAAATACAAGCCGCAGGACTGGAACGAAATCGTCGTCATCGTGAAAGGCGAAGTCGCCCATTGCACTTGCAATGGCGAGGTGTTGGAAGAAGCCCTGAAAATACCGGCAACGGGGCCGATCGGACTCGAAGCCGATCGCGCACAAATGGAGTATCGCAACATCCGTCTGAAGGAAATCAAGTAACACGAACGCACGGTGAAATGGGTTCGCGGTATCAGACCCAGGGCGGCGAGGCGTTGCCTCTTGCCCTGGGCTTGCCGTTTTTTAGCCCTCTATTTCGGTCCAAGTCTGACGTATTGTGTTGACTGGCAGTACATTGCGCTCCACGCTTTTCATGTCTGGGATACTCAGATCGCAATCGACAAATTGGTAATCTGGGTTGCATTCGCAATCACGATTAAACTGGTTGTGTGGGATGTGCGGGAAAGATCGGTAGACTAGGCAATCTTCCTGTACTAAGCTGTACCCGCGAACTACCCCCTTTCACACCGAGCGCCTCGTTATGACCGACCGTCGTCGAATCAAACGCCAGCCTTTGCTTGCTGGTTTCGTTCCGCTTGAAGACCGCACCGCACCGGCGGTATTCACCGCGACACTCGATCCGGCGGTGGATCCCACGGGTGCCGTCGCGGAAATCGTTGGGTTTTTCGCAAAAGTGAACACCAACGGCGAAGCGCAAGACACGATCAACCTGTTCTCGGGCGGCAAGTACACGTTCACCACGGCGTTCGACCGCTTTGATGGTGGCACGGCGTTGCCGGTGTTTGTTGCATCCGGTCCGGCTGACAAGTTGACCGTGAACGGCGTGGGGTCGAGTTTCTTCCGCGCAAGCACCAATACGGAATCGTTCCGGTTCTTGCGGGCACAGGGGGATTTCCTCACCGGGCGTGTGGCCACGTTGGCCGTCAACGGCGTGACCTTCAGCGGTGGTAACGCATTTGACACAACGTTCCCTTCCCGCAGCGGGTCGATTTTTGGTGCGACCCAACACGGCGGTGCGATTCGCGTCGATCAGGCGCTGCTGTACACCAACGGCGTTCGGTTCATCGGGAATCAATCGGCTGGTGACGGCGGTGCGGTCAGCCTGGGGAACACCCGCGAAGACCTGATTCTGGGCGGCCACAAGTTCATCGACACCATCTTTGATGCGAACATTGCCAAAGGAAAAGGTGGCGCCGTGACCGTCGATTTGGCGGGGCCGGTGACGTTCACCAACTCCACGATCAGCAACAACCAAGCGACCAAAGGCGCGGGTGGCGTCGATGCGTTCACCTCGTCCGTGTTGTTCGACCGCAGCACTCTCACGGCCAACAAGGGGGATTCGGGCGCGGTGAAAGTCGTCGGTCCCGTTGAAGTGCGGGATACTCTGGTGCGCAAGAACATTGCCACCGGGATTGCCACGGCCGGGGTTGCGGGCACTTCGATTACCGCCACACGCAGCACTTTTGCGGACAACACCAACACCGGCTCGGTGACGGGTGGCAGTGCGTTGAACGGGTCGAAGATTACCGTGGTGAACTCGACGATTTATCGCAACGTCGGCGGTGTCGCCGCGATTCAAGCGACACTGGGTACCGTCTCGATTCAGTTCTCCACCGTGACGAACAACACCTCGACGTTCGGGATTCCGTCCGGGGCGGGGATCGGCGCCGACTCACTGCTGATTTCGGACACGATCGTTGCTAAGAACCAAAACACCGATCTCAGCAGTACGATCTCGGACATCCAGGCCAACACGATTGTCACCAGTGGCTTCAACTTCATTGGCAAGGCACCGGCGAATTTCAAAGGCGCGACCGGCGACAAACTCGGGACAGCCGATGCGCCACTCGATCCCCGATTGGGGCCACTGGACAACTACGGCGGTGCGGTTCTAACGCGGGCACCCTTTGCGGACAGCCCGATCGTGAACGTGGGTGGACCAGTCGGCGTTGTGACGACGGACGCACGCGGTCTGGTTCGCCCCGCCGGTGGGAGTTCGGACATCGGGGCGTTTGAAGTTCAACCCGGTGAAATCCTTCCGGTCGCACAAAACTTAATCGCGACGATCGACCCCGCCGTCAACAACGTGGCGGCGGTGAACCAGTTGATCGGCTTCTTCCGCAGTGCCAACACGTCGAACTCGATCGAATCCACCATCAACCTATTCCCTGGTGCGAAGTACGAATTCAACAGCCCCGTGGAGTTGTTCGACGGCGGCACCGCACTCCCGGTGTTGGATAACATTGATGTGACGTTGAAGGTGAACGGCAACGGCGCGACCTTCTACCGCCCACCCGGTGCGCCGTCGTTCCGGTTCCTGCGGGCAGTTGGGCAGGTTGATCCGCTCCAGATCACGCCACCCGCACCAGCAATCGGGCCGACCCTGATTGTGAACAGCTTGAATTTCATCGGCGGGAACGTCTTCGATTACAGTGGTGCGAACCGACTGGAACTGAAGTTCCCCTTACTCGACGGCGGTGCAATTCGTGTCGATAACGCCGACCTCTTCGCCACGGACGTTACCTTCCTGCGTAACACGGCGACCGACGGTGGTGGGGCCGTAGCGTCGGACTCGAAACTGAAATTCCAGGGGCTGACGACCTTCACCCGAGCCACTTTCACGGACAACTACGCGGGCAAAAAGGGTGGGGCCGTCTCGGCGGACCAAACCGATACGTCGCCCACGATCTACAGTAGCGTTCAATTCACGGACGCCACCTTCACCGGCAACTTCTCCCTGACCGGAGCCGGAGCCGTCGATGGTGAGCCTTACGGGCTAGTCTTTCTTCGCGCGTCGATCACCGGCAACCGGGGTAATGCGGGCGGCGTGAGCGGCACTCTGGTTCATGCCACCGACACCTTATTCCGTGGCAACGTTGCCTTCGGGGACGGCGCGGCGGCGGTGATTGCCACGGGCAATCAACTCACCCTGATTCGCAGCACGGTGACGGAGAACAGTTCTACCAAGGGCGGGATTGTGGTCGGGCAAGCGAACGGTCGGGCTGTCGAGTTGTTGAACTCCACAGTTCACAACAACACCGGCGCGTCAGCGGCGGTGATCGCACCCATCGGGCAGGTCGTGTTGTCGTTTGCAACCGTGACCAACAACCGGGCCACCGAAGGGGACGTGGCGGGGGTGAGTGTCGCCAAGAACATCCTGACGATTTACGCCAGTGTCGTCGCTGGGAATAAAGTCGTCGATGGCCTCAGTCCGAACGTGGACATCAAAGCCGATCAAGTCCGCAACGACCGCTTCAACCTGATCGGGGTCGCGCCGGTTTCGTACCCACGATTTGCCGGCGATCTGTTCGGGACAGCCGACGCCCCGTTGGATCCGAAACTGGGCAAGTTGAACAACTACGGCGGGTTGAATCCGACGCGGCCACCACTGGTCGGTAGCCCGCTCATCAACGCCGCCGGGGTTCCGGAAGCCGACCGCATCACGACCGATGAACGGGGACTAACCCGCGTGTTCGGTGGGGCTGCCGACATTGGGGCGTTCGAGATTCAATCCGGGGAAAGCTTCACGATTGTGGAACCACCGCTCCCACCGATTGTGCCACTGCCGCCACCCCCACCGCCCCCACCGCCGCCCCCGCCGTTGGCTTTGGTCAACGTCATCGCCGTCGGTCCGGGTGCGTTGACGAACCCGGCTTCCTCAACGACCTCAACGGGAACGCCAGCACCAAACACCAACGGCCCCGCAACGTCGTCCTTGCCAACAGTTGCGGCCGTACCGAACGAAGCGCGGCTGTACACTGCAGATGGCAAGGTGAGCCTGACAGTGACACCGTTTGCCACGGCTGTGCCGGGTGGCGTGCGAGTCGCCACTGCCGATCTGAACGGCGACGGAGTCGCGGACCTCATAGTCGCAACCGGCCCTGGCGTGTCGAACTTGGTCAAGGTCTTCGACGGCAAGACGGGCAAAGTGATCGCCCAAATCGCACCATTTGAAGAAGGGTTCACCGGCGGTCTGTTCGTGACAACCGGCGACTTGAACGGCGACGGAAAACCCGATTTGGTCGTCACCCCGGATACCGGCGGCGGCCCACGGGTTCGCGTGTTCACCGGCGTGAAGTTGACACCCATCGCCGACTTCTTCGGGATTGAAGATACCAACTTCCGGGGTGGCGCGCGGGCAGCCGTCGGGGACATGAACTCCGACGGCATCGGCGAACTCATCGTCGCCGCCGGTGCCGGTGGTGGCCCGCGAATTTCGATTTGGGACGGGGCTTCCCTGGTCAACGGTGCCTTCACCCGGAAGATAATCGGAGACTTCTTTGCACTCGACCCGACCCTGGTCGATGGCTTGTACATCGCCGCCGGAGATGTAAACGGCGACGGCCGCGCCGACCTGGTCATCGGGGCCGGACCGGGCGGCGGGCCACGGGTTCTGGTGCTATCAGGCCGCGAGTTGGTCGATCGCGCCGGTCTGTTAACCCCACTAGCAAACTTCTTCTCCGGCCCAACCGATCGCCGCGATGGCGTCCCGGTCTCCGTCTCCGACCTCGACGGCGATGGCCGAAGCGACATCACCACCGGCGGCGGCAAAACCGGCATCGTGACCGCCTACCTCGGCAAGAACCTCACGTCCAGCATCACTCAAAACCCTGACGTGCAGTTCACGCCATTCGATGCGTTCGATGGCGGCGTGTTTGTGGGGTAGTCGTGGGCAGTGAGTAGTGAATAGTGAATAGTGGAGAGTAAACCCAAGAAAGCCCACGGATCATGATCCGTGGGCTTTCTTGGGTTTATTAACGACCCAACTCAGCATCGGCACGACAATTTGCGGATTTCGGCTCTGCTTTTGATCCCGCGATCCGGGCCACTGCCCAAAATTGTGAACGGTCATTTCTCCGCCCGGATACCTGCTTCGGTAACGAGGTGACGCTTCGCTGCCTCGGAAACCAAAGACCACAACACGGGAGAAAGTCATGTTTGCGATCCGTACCACTGTCCGAGCCTTGTTTACCGGAACGCTGGTCGCCTCGGCGGCTCTGTTTGGTGCCGCACCTGCCGCCTACGCCGACGAGGTTGAGATTCAGGACAACCATATTAAAGTCGGCGGGATCAAGTATTACCGGGCCAACGCGGAGAACGTGGTGGTCGGTTCCACAGGTCGCAAACGAGAGCCGATCACGAGTGCCAACTTTATCGAAGTCCACGACCACATTCCGCAGAGCAAGTTGGCAATCAAAAACGCGACGACGGTGGCCATCAACTTCAAGCAGTCGGCGGAAAAAGACGTGATGGCAGGCGTGAACAAACCCGGCGTGTTCAAAGGACACGAGCAGACTGCGTATGCGGACCTGAAGTCCGGCAAACTCAAGTTGGTGAAGTTCACGGTCGAACTCAGCGACTTGGAGTCGGCGGCGAACAACGCACCGAAGGTGCTCGACGGGTTATGGGAGTTCAACACCGACGCACGTATCGTGTCCGACATCTGGGTGGTGTTGGAGGCGAAAACAGCCGAGGCGATCTCGTCGAGTAGCAAGTTGACTCTGTCGGTCAAAGCGGAAGGGGTGCAGATCACCGCCGCCGTCGGCACGAACGGGAAGGACGCCACCACGGTCGTGGTGTCGAAAGGCACGGTGTACGCCTACATGCTGGCCAAGCCGGATTGGGACGGCAACCCCAAGAAAGAAAAGGCCAAAATCAAGTCCTTGAAGCTCGACCAGTGGGGGCTGTAATCCCAGTCGGCGAACCAGTCCGCCGTCAGAATCCGTTGTTGATTCGCTGTCATTCCGGATAACGTCGAGGTGGCATATTCCCCCTCTCTGCGATGATCGTGCCGTCATGGAAACTCGTGTGAGTCTGCTCGTCCGCATCCGCGACCCGCAGGACGAACTCGCCTGGTCGGAGTTCGTCCGCCTTTACGCGCCGCTGCTTCATTCCTACGGCATGAAAAATCGCTTGCAGGATTCCGCCGCCGCCGACCTGACCCAGGAAACGCTTCGGCTGGTGCTGCGGGCGGCGCCGGAATTTATCTACGACCCGTCGAAGGGAGCATTTCGCGGCTGGCTGTTCACCATCGCCCGCAACGAGATTGGCAAGTTCATGACCCGCAACGCCAGCCGCTGTCGTGGGACCGGCGATTCCGACATGCGGGAGATCCTTGAAGCCCACCCCGATCCCACGCCGGATGAAGATGTCTGGGATCGGGAGTACCAGCTCAATTTGTTTCACTGGGCCGCTCACCGCGTGAAGGTCGAATTTCGAGACGCGACTTGGCAGGCGTTCTGGCGGAGTGTCGTTCTGGGTGAAGCCATCGACGGTGTCGCCGCCGAACTCGGCATCAGTTCCGGGGCTGTCTACATCGCCCGGAGCCGGGTGACCGCTCGCATTAAGCAGGAAATTGCCACCGTACAAGGGGACGAATCATGACCGCGTGCCCCGCCGATGCGGTTCTCCGTCAACTGATTTCCGACGGACTCACGGGATCGGACCTCCTCCGGGTCGAAGTCCACCTGACGACTTGTGCCGACTGCCAGGAACCCATCGACGACCTGGCGGGTGTGACGGAGATGACTTCCGTTCTCGGCTCGGCAGCCGCCCGCGTTCCGAACCAATCCCCGAGCCTGCAACTCATCATGGCTCGTCTGCAAGCGGATTCTTCATTCTGGAACGGCGGTGCTCCCGCCGTCGAAATTGGCCGTGTGAACCGTTCGATACTCCCCGAGTCGCAACCGACCAGCCGTGGCGGATACATCGGTCGGCTGGGGACGATCGACATTCGCCGCGTGATCGGTCGCGGCGGCATGGGCGTCGTGTTTGAAGGACTCGATCCCATTCTGGGTCGCACGGTTGCGGTCAAGGTTCTCTCGCCCCACTTGGTTCGGGATGCCGACGCCAAGAGCCGGTTCCTACGGGAAGCCCAAGCCGCCACGACAGGTGTTCCGAGTCACGAGGATGCCCAACGGCTCGCGGGCGACCTGAACGCGGCGTCCGCATCGCCGATTTCGGACTCGCCAAGAAAAGCGGACTCGATTCGATGACCGAAGTGGGCATCGTCGCCGGCACCCCCGCGTACATGTCCCCGGAACAAGCCATCGACGGCCCGGTTGATTTCCGCTCCGACCTCTTCAGCCTGGGCGTGGTGCTCTATCAGGCCGCTTCGGGACAGATTCCGTTCGTGGCGGATTCGCCCTATGTGCTCCTGTACAAAATCCGCACGGCCGAGGCCAAGCCGTTGAATGAAGTCGATCCGGAGTTGCCAAACTGGTTCTGTTCGATCGTCCATCGACTCTTGGAGAAGGAGCCGGAACACCGCGTCAGTTCGGCACAGGAACTGGTCTCGCTCTTGGACCGGACGACGACCATCACGCCCCTGACGGCGCGAAGGACTGCGGGCTATGTCGCTGTCGGGATGATCGCCCTCGTCGCCGTTCTCAGCGTGCTGATGTTTTTGCTGGGACCGACACAACGACCGATCCTGCCAACATCTTCCGTTGTTCCTTCGATCACCGGGTTCGTTGTCGAAGGTAAGAGCCAGACCTACCGACCCTGACCAGAGCCGTTGCAGCAGCGGCAGACGACGAGGTCATTACGGTGCATAGCAACGGGCCGTATCCGTCATCACTGATCCGGATCGAGAGTAGGAATTTGACGATCCGGGCCGCACCCGGTTCAACGCCGCGGTTCGTCCCGGACGCGATCGAAAATGGCCCTGGGCAGTTTTTAAGCACGACCGCCGACCTTCGATTGGAAGGGCTTGACATCGATTGGCCGATTCCAGCCCCGATCGTGAAACAAGAGGAAGCCGGGTCCAAAAGTGTCGTTCAGCAGTCGAAGGGAAAACTCACCCTCGTGGCGTGCCGGGTGAACTGCGGTCCGAACGGCGTCTGCATCGGTTCGGGTGGTCAGGAGATGACCATCACCAATTACCACTTGCTCGCCATGTCGGGCATGGGCATCTGCGTGGGGTGGAAACCGTCTGCGGCTGCGGTCCGAATTGAAAACACCGTCCTGGAAGGCACGGTCGGCATCGTGTTGACCCAGACGCCGACCGTGGTTCAACTGCCGGGCCGAATGGTGTTGTTGCGGAACACCGTGGCCACCGAACGCGGCGTTCAAATCTTCCCCGACATCCACTTGCGCCAACCGATGCCGGTCACGGCCCACGGCAACATCTTTGACACCAACATCGTCGTGGCGATTTTTGCGTTCGGAAATTATCGCCGGGCTGCGGACACCCACGCGGGTATGACTGCGATTCTCCGGGAACGGATCACCTGGACCGACGACGGCAATGTGTACCGGCACGGGTGCCAATTCCTAACCGGCAATCGACCGAAGCAAGTTCTCTCGATTGTGCCATCGGCGTTTAAACGGATGGAGCAATGGCTGGAGTTTTGGACGCAGTCCGACTCGCGGTCGATCGAAGGGATCATCACGTTTCAAACACGCGCGGATGCAACCGACTGTACGCCGCTGCAACTCGGAAAAATTGACCGCCCGAGCGGACCGATCCCCGTTGATGTCGGTGCCGACGTCAGCCGACTCCTTCCCACACCCAAAGCCCCCGTACCCTGAAGCCCCGATTCCGGCAAACGCTGGCGAGTGAAGTGACGACCGCTTGACGTGTCGAATTCGTGTTCCCGGTTGATGTTCAACTGGGGGAAAACGCCCTGGAGACCTGGAATGAAACGCATTACACTTGAGATCGGCCTCACGCTGTTCGCCATCGGGTGCGGCAACCAACCCCCGTCCAAGCAGTTCACGTCGGCTGAACTCAACAAAATGGCGGACGACCGGATGAAAACGATCGCCGACGACAAGAGCTTGTCGGACGCGGAGTGCTTCAAAAAGTATTTCGACGGGCACGCAGAAAAGCCGTCCGTCATGCTTCCGAAAGAAATCAGCCCGTGGACGGACGTGAAGCCGGTCGGGGGTGGCTATCACCTGACCGTTCACGACGTGCCGAACCCGTTCCAAGCCGGGGCGACGATCGTGGGACCGCCTCAAGTCCGACCGCAATCACATCCGGGCTAAAGTGGAATTCTGTCGGCAAGTCTTGCGTCATTTCCAAGACCGGAAGCTGAACAGTATCACGGTTTCGCTCTACATCTCGCCGACGGGCGAACAGGGGTACACGGAGGTGTTCCGGGCGACGGCAACCCAGGCGGATTTATCAAAGCTGGAATCCGCTACGGGCCAAGCGGACGTCGGTTCGGTCTTTGACGCGCGTGGCCCCAAGATCGGCGACATCTGGACGGTCGAACTCAACCGCTATCCGGACCTCGAATACAAGAAGAAGTCGTGACGTGTTCCACACCGACACGATGGATTTCTCTGCGGCCTCTGCGGTGAACATTCTTGTCTTTGACCCCCAGAGATTTTAGCTGCACCAGGGTCTTGCCATAATTCGATCAGCGCAGACTCGATCGTGGTTCAAGATTCCGGTCATCAAGGTACGGAAGCGAGACAACATTCACTCGTTCCGTTCCGCGGCTTCAAGCGGATGAACGTGAATCGTCCGGGCCAGGCGGAAGCCGACGGTTTCGTCCTCAGTCGCGGGCAGCCTGAGGTAGCGCACGGCGGACCGGGCGAACGATCCGAGATCGAGAAACGACCCGCCGCAGGCGGAGAACGCTTCCGGGCCAAGTGGCGTGAACCCGGCGGCCCGACCGTCATCGGTGAACTTGTTGGTCGTGCCCGTGCGGTGCGCTTCTCACGTCGCACACGCACTCCTCGACATCGGGCCGAGCGGTGATGGGCGCGGTGGCGGTTTTCTTCAGCACAACCGCCTCTCCGTCGTCCCCGACACGCGGCACGTTAGAGATGCCTTGAGTTTTGTGGATCCGATGTATTGTGAACTCGGTTGCTCATGACTGAACGCCGAAGTTCACCTTTCGTACCGGCTTCAAGACCGGCTTAAAAACGCCAAGCCAAGCCAACACGAGAGGAACCCTCGAGCGCACTTCTGGCACAAATCTTGCTTGACATCTCCGCGAGACTTAGCTGATTTGTCCACAAAGCCCTAACCGAATCGGAGCCATGACATGTCGATCCTAACCCACCCCGCTTTTGGCCCCCGCGCGTCGTTAATATACATCACCCTTGGGGTTTTGATGGACGTGTGGACGGCCGTGTGGTATTTCGCCTTCGTGCGAGGTCAAGGCGGTAGCGACGGCACGCAACCCATTAGCAACATGGTCTGGTTTTGGCTGGTCGGGTTGTTCCTGACCGGGTTGACACTGGTGATTATCGGCATGCTGTTGGGCCAAATTGGTCAAGCCGCACGGCGGGCGGAAATGCCCCCGTCGGACGTGATTAACGCCGAAGCGCGGATTCAACAAACGGCGGCGGCGAACCCCCAGCCGGCCCTCGTCACGGCCGGCGCTCCCGTGGCAGCGACGGGTCAACCGACGATGACAAACCCGCCCTTAGTCGTAGGCCGCTAACACGGCTCTGTTGGTTAGCGTGTGAAATCGAACGGGGAGAGAGACCAGGACTCTCTCCCCGTTTTTCTCGTTCCTCAAGACACAGTTTTCCAGGAGGCGTTGCGTTGTTCGACTACACCCTGGACTTCAGGAGCGTGGACTTCCGCAAGCACCCGGAACTTTATCGCGTCGGCAAGGGTGAGCAAGGCGTCCTGCTGGTTGAGCCGTACAAGAGCGAGATTCTACCGCACTGGCGGTTCAAGACCGTTGCCATAGCGCACGAGTCATCGGCCACAATTTACAAGATGTTTCTTGCGTACCTCAAGGCCGACGATTTCCCCGGCGCCGACATGGCCCGCAAGTTCCTCCAGATGGGGTGGACGCGGGCTAGACGGTACGCCAACCACAAGGGCGGCCGCAAGTACGACAAGAAGTCCGGCGACGAGTTGCCGCGAACTGAGGATACGGAGAAGGCACAGGCCGCGGCGGTTTTCTACGAGCGGTACGTCACGGCGCGCCAGCACCCCGATTACGTCCGACTCAAGAAGAAGCACCTGGAACGGTACGAAGTGAAGTGAGTTGCCGACATCTCCGTCGCCCGCTTCGTGGGGTTAGGTCGCCTTCACGGCGGCCAAGATTTCTTGCACCTGGCCGAAGTCGGCGGGCTTGACCAAGTGGTGATCGAAGCCGGCGTCTAGGGATCGCTCACGATCGGTTTCCTGGCTGTAGCCGGTCAGCGCGACCAGTATGGTGTTCTTGTGGGCAGGCTGTTGGCGGATCCGCTTGGCCACCTGGAAGCCGTCGAGTTCCGGTAAGCCGATGTCGAGCAACACGACATCCGGGCGGTGGTTGATGGCCGCATCCACGCCGGTCGGGCCGGTGTGGGCCGTCCACACGTCGTGCCCGAACACGCGCAACAATAGTGCCAGACTTTCAGCGGCATCAACGTTGTCGTCCACCACCAACACGCGCAAGGCCGACGGGCCTGACACGACCGCGTCGTTCGGCGTCGGTGGCGGGTGCGGAACGTCGGGAACGGCCACCGGGAGCCGCACGACGAACTCACTGCCGTGCCCCAACGAACTGGTGACCGCCACCCGCCCGCCGTGCAATTCCACCAAGCGTTGCACCAACGCCAGCCCGATGCCTAGCCCGCCCTGCGCGCGGTCCAGCGACCGTTCCGCCTGGGTGAACAGGTCGAAGACGCGCGGCAGCAGTTCGGGGGCGATCCCGACGCCCGTGTCCCGTAGCCGGAGCACCGCCTCCGCGCCGTCCTGTTCGACGGTCAGCCAGATCCGCCCGCCCTCCTCGGTGTACTTGGCGGCGTTGGTCAGCAGGTTGACCACGACTTGTTCCAGCCGGCCCGCGTCGGCGTGCAGCCAGATCGGTTCCTGCGGCACGTTCACCGACAAGACGTGGCGGCGCTGGTCCATCATCGGCGCGGCCGTCTCCACCGCCCGTTCCACGATCCCGCCCACGGCGACCCGGTCCAGGCGGAGGTGGACCCGGCCCGTCGTGATGCGGGACACTTCCATCAGGTCGTCGATCAGGCGGGTCAGTTGCGTCACTTGCCGCTCGATCATGGTGCGGGCTTGCCGTTGGACGGGATCCTCGCCGGTCTGGAGCCGCAGGAGTTGCACGGCGTTCGAGATCGGGGCGAGCGGGTTGCGGAGTTCGTGGCTCAGCATCGCCAAGAACTCGTCCTTGCGGCGGTGCAGGTCGGCGAGGGTTTCGGTATGCTCCTGCCTTTTCAGTTCGGCCCGTTTGCGTTCGCTGATGTCGTAAAAATAGCACACGACGCCGTACTCCCCGTCGGGAAGGGTAACGCGCTCGATCTTCCAGTCGTAGGATTCCACGTCGGCGTTATCCTTACGCTGTTCGGTGAAGTTCGGCATGGCGAACGGCTCGCCGGTGTCCAGCGTGTGGCGGAAGCGACCGATCGCCAACCGGACGAACTCTTCGGGCCAGAGTATCGTCATGATCTCTTCAAAGTCGCGGCCGATCAGCTGGTGAATGTTGCGGAAGATGTTCTGCGAAGCGGCACTGACTTGCACCATGCGAAACTGCGCGTCAACGATGTACAGGCCGAACGGCGCGTTCTCGATCAAGTTGTAGAACGTGTCGTGATTCTGCCGCAACAGCACTTCGGCCCGCTTGCGTTCGGTGATGTTGTCGTGGACGATCACGATCCGCGCCGGCCCCGGACTTTGGAACCGCGTGACCCGCATCATGTACCAGCGCTGTTCCGTCGCGGCGTGGCAGGGGTACTCCAGTTCAAAGCGGGCGAGCCGCCCGGCGATCACGTCGCGGATGCCCTCGACGCACGGCCACAGGTTGCACTCCTCGGGGGACATCTGCGCTTCGTCCTGGAGGTAACTGGCCCCGACCCCGTAGTTGGTACCAGTGAACTGGTTCTCGTCGGCGAACCGGCGCCACGCCTCGTTGACTTCCAAGATCGTGCCCGCTTCGTCCAGGACGGCGATGTGGCCCGACAGAGCGTCGAGGGAGGAGCGTAGGAAGCGCTGCGACTCCCGCAACGCCTCCTCGGACTTCTTGCGCATGGTAATGTCGCGGATGGCGGCGGTGACGAGAACGCCCGACTCGGTTTCCAGGGGGCTTAAGCTAATCTCCACTTGAAACTCGGTCCCGTCTTGGCGTGCCGCCCACAGTTCCCGACCGGCGCCCATCGGCCGCAGCTTGGGTTCCCCGAAAAAACTGTGGCGGTGGCCGGGGTGACGGTCGTGGAACCGCTGCGGGATGAGTACCTCGACGGGCATCCCGACGAGTTCGCCTCGGGCATAGCCGAACAGTTTTTCCGTTTGGGCGTTAATCAGCGCAATCCGCCCTTCGCCGTCGATAATCACCATCGCGTCCGGCGCGGACTCTAACAGGCCGCGAAACTTTTGTTCCGCCCGCTTGCGCTCGGTGACATCCAGGTTGGTGGCAAAGGTTTTCAGCGGTTCGCCGTTCGGAGCGAACTCGATGAACCACTCGCTCTCGACGTGGCGCTCGACCCGATCGTCGCCGAGAACGCGGTAATCAATCTTGCCGACGCGCCGGCCGGCGGAGAAGTCCCGCAGCGCGGCCTCGACACTCGGGCGGTCGTCCGGCACGACGTGGTCGAGCAGGAGCCGACTTCCCACCAATACGTCGGCTTCTTTCTCGGGCGGTATGGCGTAGCCCATGACCGCCGCGAAGTTCTCCGCCGTCCGCGCGACGTTGCTCGCAAGGTCCACCTCGACGTAGGTCAGCCCGGCCGCGTTCGCCGCGTGGCGCAGGCGCGACTGGCTCGCACGCAAGGCGTCTTCGATCTGCTTCCGTTCGGAGATGTCGTAAAAATAGCAGACGACGCCGTACTGCCCGTCGGGGAGGGTGATGCGTTCGATCTTCCAGTCGTAGGATTCGACGCCGGGGACATCGAGACGCTGTTCGGTGCTGTTCGGCATGGCGAACGGCTTGCCGGTGTTCAGCGTGTCGCGGAAGTGCCCGATCGCTTCCGTGGCGAAGGGTTCAGGCCAGACCGTCCGCACGACTTCCGCGAAGTCGCGGCCGATCAGCGGGTGGACACTGGCGAACGCCTTCCGCGAGGCGTGACTGGCTTGCCGCATCCGAAATTCCGCATCCAAGACGTAGACACCGAAGGGTGCGTTCTCGATCAAGTTGAAGAAGGTGTCGTGGTTTTGCCGCAGCAATTTTTCGGCGCGGAGGCGTTCGGTGATGTCGTTGAAAACGATGGCGACTTTCCGGCTGTGCGGATCGCCGACCCGACAGGCGTAGAAGTCGAACCAGCGGCCGTCCATCAATTTCGATTCGTTGACGGAGCGGACCGGTTCGCCGGTGAGCGCGACTCGGCCGTAGATCTCGAACCAGTGCTCTTCGAGGTCCGGGACGAGCTCGCGCATCCGTTTGCCCGTCGCCTCGTGCAATCCGGTCTGCCTCGCGAACGTCGGGTTCACTTCCAAGAAGCGGTAATCGACCGGGTGTCCGCGTTCGTCGAAGATCATTTCGATGACGCAGAAGCCTTCGTCGATCGAATCGAACAGGGTGCGGTAGCGCGCTTCGCTCTCGTGCAGCGCGGTTTCGGCCCGGAGGTGTTCCAATTGCGTCCAAATGCGCGCGGTCAATTCGCGCGCGAGTTCGATTTCGTCCTCCCGCCAGTCGTAGGCCTCGGAACGGTAGAGGCCCAGCGCGAACCGCCACTGCCCGTCCCGGATCAGCGGCGCGCAGAGGAACGACGCGATTTTGAGCGCCGCGAATTTCTCCGGGGTCGTGCGCGGGTCCGTGGCCGTGTCACGCACCACGATCAGTTCTCCCGCCCGCGCCTCGCGGATGAACGCCCCTTCCACGAAATCCGCCAAGCGATGCACGCCGACCAAGCCCGGCACGTCGGCCCGGTGCCAGTCGTGGAAGATTACCACCTCGTCCGCCGCTTCATCGACCTCGACGAACGCACAGAGCGAGAGATCGAGGTACGCGCCGATCTTCGCGCCGACGGTCCGGATCATGTCGTCCACGTCCGTGAACTGCGCGAGATCCTGGTTGACGGAGGCGAGAAACGCGAGGTTCAGTTCCGCCCGCTTGCGGTCGGTCACGTCACGCGACACGGCAAGCAGTTGGGCGGGTTGGCCGGCCGCGTCGAGGATCGGCGAAATCGCCACGTCCCACCACTTGGGTTCCCCGCGCAGCGTGCGGAAATAGCCGACGAAGTTTGCGGCACCACCGCCCGACGCTTCGCCCGCCCGTTGCACGGCCGCACGGGCCGCGCGACGATCGTCGCCTTCCCAAAAGTTGATCCACGATGTGTTCAAGTACGGGCGGACATCTTCGATGCCGAGCAGGTCGTGCCCGCACAGTATCGACAGCAAATTGCCGTCGAGGTCCAGAACCTTGATGCAGTCGGGGCTGCTTTCGATAATGCTGCGGTTGAACGCCTCGCTCGCGTGCAAGGCCTCGTCCGCCAACCGGCGGTCGGTGATGTCGTAAAGGCAATTCATCGCGCCGGTGATTTTCCCCCGGTCGTCTTTCAACGGCACGATGTTGGCGAGAACGGTGACCCGCGACCCGTCGGGCCGCTCCAGGACGACTTCCACGCCGTGCGCCGACGGGATTTTCCCGCTCACCACGTCGGCCATCGGGGTGAGGTCGTGGGGCAGCGGCGTGCCGTCGGGGCGGAACAACTTGAACGAGCCGCAAAACCGCTCGCTCGGGTCGCCTCGCTTCGGTTCGCGCCCCCAGAGTACGACGGCGCTGGCGTTGAATTCTTGGACCGTACCGGAGGCAACACAGGTATACATCGCAAGTGGCCCGCGATCGAACAGCGCGCGGACGCGGCGCTCGCTCGCGGCAAGCGCCGCCTCGGCCGCCGCCGCCTTCTCGATCAACTCCTGCTGCTTGAGAGTCGAGACCAACAACGCCGCGTTCAGGTCACGCAGTTGCTGCTGAAAATCGCGTTCAACCGTGATTGAAGATGAACTCTCCCGCATCATCCATTCCTACCGTTTCGTGGCCACCCGCCGGTGATCGTTGTTGCACAGTCTGGTCACACGTCAAACACGAGGCGTTATGTTAGGGTTCGCCTGACCCCCCACATACGAGCAGGTGTTCACTATGACGGCCCTGTATTTGGAACAAGATGAAGTGATTGCCAGCACATACTGTATCGAGCGCCGCAGTGTTTCGGCGGAATAAAAAGGATGTTTTGGCTTTATTATGTTCAATCCGAACGTGGTCACACGATCCAACTTCAATCAAGCAACCCGTTGAAGGCGACCGGAAACTCCGAGGCCATCAACGGGTTACTGTCACATTGGGCTAGGCGAGAAATCATAGAACTCGTCGGTACCGCCATGCGGCTGGGACCAGTCCGCAAAGGCCGATTAGCATTGCCATCGCCGAGCCGGGTTCGGGGACGGGGATCGTGACTGGCTGGCCCGGCGCGGATTCAAAGCCAACGGCGCCGATCGTTAAGCCGAGGGGGTTAACGAGCGCAGTCCGGCTATTGACTGTGATCTGGGCGAAGCCGAACACAGTCCCTTCCGGTCGGTCGAACCGCAACCCCAAGAACCCCGTTCGGCCCTCAAAGTTGCCGGACGGCGGGTCACCACTGACGAAGAAGAAGAGGTTGCCCTGATCGAACGCTGGCCTGGAAAACGTGTTTGCGGAAGACACCGTGTTGCCCTCAACCAGAAGGGTCGCGGTGGGGAAGCCGTTCGATACACCGTCGATCACGACAGCGTTGTTCGTGCCGAACTGGAAGTCCACCACATCAAACCCAACCGAAACAACGGGGTCCGAGGAGAAAGCCGCCGTGAAGGTGAAGTCCGTCGTCCCGTTGTTATCGACATCTAAGTTGTACGACTCGAAGTTAGCCGCATTCAGGGTCACGTTTACGTTGCGAGTCACAAAGCTTGCCATCGCAGGCTGGTTAAAAATTAGCAAAATCATGCCCGCGAAAATCATCGCCCCAATTCGGGTCGCACTGGTGCGACCAAACCCTACGGATTTGCCAAGTAAACCGATCATTTCGTAGCTCCAGGTACGGGTATGATTAGCTGTGACCCACCAACGACTGATGGTTCAGCCACAGCACAAGGTGTAAGTGATACGGATGTAATCGAAATTCAGATGTTGCGAAAACAAATGACTTTATCGCCTAGCGTGGAGTCGCCGCAGGATCAGTACGGGAACACGGCAGTAAACGGTTTAGCGATCGGCACTTACGACAATTGCTTGGCGGCGTAGCGGTCAAAGCGATCGCACAGGGCAAAGAACGTCGGCGCCCACAACCCGACGAATATGCCGAACCGCTCGCCGTGCGCAGCGTCCGGTTCCTTGTACAGCACCCACACTAAAATCGACGCAATGATTGACGCGAAACCCATGACGAAGCAAACGTTGCTGAGCGTCTTGAGCAAGGACTTAGACATAGTCGTGACCTCGGGTGAATCGACGGAACATCAAGTGACGCCCTATCTATAGTCACACCCCCGGCCACGAGATTGGGTATCTTAACCAAATCAGTTGCATCAACTCTGCGTCACTCTTTCTTCTTCCCCGCGAAACTCGTCGCCATCAGCTTCGCAGTGTCGGTGTCGCTCAGGATGAACACGTCGGTGCGGGTGGGGTCGGCAACTTTGGCGTAAACCCGTTTGCCGGCGCTGGTGCCTTCTGGGCCACCGAGTTGCAGGGTTTTCGTCACGCTGCCCTTTTGATTGATGACGATGACCCGTTGCGGTTTTTCGAGACCGTACAGGCCGAGCTTGGCGTCTTTGTCACTGGCATACCGTTCGGCTTTTAAGGCGGCGAAGGCGGCCAGGAACTCCGTGACTTTGGCGGGGTCGATCTTCTCATCGGGCTTGGTGGGGTCGCGCCAGTCCGTTCCCATCTTTTGCAGCACGACGTTCGACGTGCCGGAACTGATGACGACGGATTCGACTTGGGACGCATCCACGTCCGTCCAGACGGCGCGCTTGCGGTATTCGCCAAGAACTTTGCCGGTTAGGATCGGGTCGAGCAGCGCGACCAAGTTACCTTTGTCGATCATCGCGTAAACGCGGTTGCCGTCTTTTTCTTTGGACCCCAGCAACAGCGTCAGCACCGGCTTGTCGTCGGCGAACAGTTGCCACTTCGCGTCGGGGTTCTTCAGGCCGAACTCTTCCAACGTCTCCGGCTTGTCGGCGAGAATTTCATCGGCCCGCAGGTTCGCCAGGGCGTTAACGAGTTCGTCGATCTCGGTTTGCTCCGCGTCCGCCGTCGTCGGCTCCGTGACCTTCCACGTCCCGGCGACTTTAGCGAACGTCACCTTGCGGTCGCCGCGTTCCAGGGTCAGCTTGTCCGCGTCCACGAATTTCGCCAATGACTTGTCGCGGAATTTGATCGCGTCAGACAACAGCTTCTTCGCCACTGGTCCGGCCAAAACGCCGACGGTCTGGGGATCGACCATCGCGTAACGGTCGCCGTCCGGTTTCGCCGCGTCAACGGGTGCGCCAATTTTCAGCACCTTCGTTTCGGGTTTGTCCGTACCGAGTTTCAGGGTGACAATCGCGGCGGGTTCTTTCAGGCCGTAAGGTTTGTCGAGATCGGTCGGCGCGAACGCGGCGACTTTCACCGCCCGCAACCGGCTGAGTTGGTCCGCGAGTTCTTCCAGGGTTTGCTTGTCCGCCTTCTGCTTGGCCGGTTTCACGATCTCCCAGACGACGCCGGTTTGGGTCAATTCGAGTTCGTCCTTCCCCTTGGAACGAAGCACGGCTGTGAGTTGCGCGGGATCAAAAGTCAACAGGGTGCGATCCACGAAATCGAGCTTACCGCGTGCCAGCGATTCGGCGGCGCGGGCGGGCAGCACGCCAACAGCCAAGCCGTCATCCACCCGCACATAGCGTTCGCCGGTCGGCTCGGCTTTGCCGAGTTTCAGGGTGTGCTTCGCGGCCACTTCGGGCGGCGTGGTCGGGAGTTCGATCGTGATGGTGAACTCCGGTTTGTCCAACCCGAAATCCGCCCACTTCACGTTGGAACCGTAAGCCGCGATCCGCGACACCGGGGGGCGTGCCGCCAGGAACGTCAGCCCCTGCACGGTCGGCCCGTCCACGGTGAAGTTGGCGCCGGTCGGCTTCCAGGTGCCCTTGTCGTCCTTAGTTAACGTGACGTTATTGTCGGCGGTAGCGGTCGTGATTTGCACCGTGGCGATCTTGGCCGGGTCGAGCGACAGCAGCGATTTATCGAGCAGTTCCAGGGCGGGCTTGTCGGTCGATTTCAACACGACTTCCGGCACAGTGAACACGGCGGGGTTCGTGCCGCCTTCGACCTTGGCGTAGCGGCTCGTTCCCTCCGGTGTCGGCTTGCCGATGACCAGCGTGCGGTTCGTGGGCTGCTCGGCCATCATCGGAACGGTTTCGAGGTACTGCAGCACGACGCGCAGGGCGGGCTTGTCGAAGCCGTACTTCGCCGGGTCCGTGACCGTCAACGTTTCAAACTTGTCCGCCTTCAACTCCGCGACGGCGGCGATGAGCGGGTCTACCGTCGGCTTCGGCACTGTCGCGTCGAACGGACCGCTCAACTTCCACTGCCCGTTGTCGAACTTGATCGCGTACTTTTCATCCGGCTGACCACGAGTGATTTCGACCGACCGCATTTTGTCCGTCGGCACGGACCACAGTTGCGGTGCCAACAACGCCAGCGCGCCGCTTTCCAGGGAATCAACCAGCGTCTTGGGAATGCTGAAGACGCTGCCGGTGCCGTTGAGCCGCGCATACGCTTCGGGTTTCGTTTCTCGAACGGCGCCGACTTCAAGCTTCTGCGGTTTGGCACCCGGACCGTTGAAGCCGAGATCAACTGTGAAGCGCGGCTTCGCCAAGCCGTATTTTTTCTCCACGTCCTCCGGCTTCGCCGCGTCATCGACGTACTCGACGACTTCCAGGCGTGATAAGGTATTGGCCAGTTGGTCCGCCTTGCCCTCGTCGGCAGACATCGCAATCGGCTGCGTGAGCTTCCACGCCGTGCCGATGGCGGGGACTTTCTTGGGAGACCCGGTTAGCGCGAACGTGTCACCGTTGTCCCGCTTCACCACAAGGGTTTCGAGCTTGACATCGACCGTGTCGAACAGCTTGCGGCTGCGGTAGGCCAACGCGGGGCGGTCGATGAGTTTCAACACGGCGTCATCGACCAAGTTCAGCCGTTGTCGTGGCAACACTTTAACCGCCAGTTTCTTCTTTTCAGCATCTGCTTTGCCGACCATGTACGAGACACTACGCGACGGCAATGGCGAGTCGCCAGCGGCGGTGCGGGGCTGGATCGTGACGGAGACTACAATCGCCGGTGCTTCCATTTCAAATTCTTTGATCTTAGCCACGTCAAAATCAAAGATGGCGTCTTTGCCCTTCGCTTCGAGCTTGCCGAGTTGGTCGAGAAGCTCCGTCACCTTCGCCGGTTCCGCGAGTTGGTCCCCGAGATACCAGCGGTCTTGTTTCTCGTCGTCGCGGTCGGCGTCCTTCTTGCCCTCTTTCTTCGTCAGGGTGATCGGCGGCTTGCCGCGCACTGCGAGTTGCACCCCGGTCACTTCGCCGCTTTCAAAGTGGGCCAGCGCCGCGTCGCGGTAGTCTTGCGGGTCGCTGAAAATCGCGTCGAGCTTGTCCGCCCGCAGTTCAAACACGAGGTCGTTGTCCTTCAACTTCGCGTAGCGATATTCTTCGGTCGTGGCTTTCGGCTGTTGTGGCGGCATTCCGGGCGTGACGCGCGGGGCCTCTTCGACACGCGTGACGCTCCGCGACACCTTGCCCAACAGCACGGTGACCGTTTTGCCGTCGGTCCGCGTCACGCTGATGCTGCGTTCGGGTTGGTCGAGTCCCGTTTCGGCAACCGTTTTGTTTGCTGGGATGAACGATTCAACCCACAGTTCCGGCACGGCAGTCAGCACTGCCCGCAACTTCGCGGGATCGACGTTGTCCAGAATTCTGGTTGGGGTTAGTGCCTCTCGTTGGCTCACGCCGGGTCGCGGGATGCTAAAGTACCATGCCGCTGCCAATTGATTCGCGCTGATACTCGGCTCCGCGTTCGGGCGGTCCGGGTCGCGCCGCGCTTCAAGTGTTTTGCTGGAGCGGTTCAACGTCACCGTTGTCGGCGTGCCGGTGAGTCGTTCAATTGTTACGCTGCTGTACGCATCCCCAAGAATCGCAACCCGCCCACCTGCAACGGCGAGCGGCTGATTCAGGTTAAACGCTTCTCCGCTCAACTTGACCCGCTCCGCATCGGGGAAGAGTTGCCGACGGCGGTACACTTCCGGCGAACGGGCGAACAGCGTGTAAACGTCCGGCCCGAGGCGAACGACTTCCGGTTCCTGATCGACGCGGATGTAAGTCGTCCGCGAAAATGCGGTGTCGGATTCTTTCGATTCCGGTTGGGCAATAAGCAGGGTCAACGTGCGGGTGACGGCGTCGTTGCGAACATCCACTTTGAGTTGAATCGGCAACTGCGACGGGGCAAGACCGTAGGGCGTGAAGTTGTCCCCGGTCACCGGGATCGTGTCGAACCGCGACCGCAGACTGGTGATGGCGTTCACCAACACCGCCACTTCGGAATCCCGCAACGGCCAGTTGCCGGGCTGCGACCACGTGCCGTCGGCGTTCTTGGTCAAGACGAGCGCCGGTTGCTGCGGTTGCGTCAACGTGATCGCTTGAATCACGCCGCCGTTGGCCAATTCCGTCAGCCGTGCCGACGATTTGGCTGTGGGCGAATTGCCCGGTGACACCCCGATGACAGTCGTGCGAATTCGATCTCCGAACCCCAACCACAACCCGCCGACGGTCACCGAAACAAGCAGAAGCAGTGTGATAAACCAACGCATAATGTCGCTTCACGAATGAGGGTGTGAACAGATTTCTCACCACAGAGGGCACAGAGGACCACAGAGAAAGCCAAATCAGTTTTTAGGATTTCCTCAGTGGCTCTCTGCGCCCTCTGTGGTGAATTCTTCTTTGATAACTGGTTTACCGGACTTTGCGGACCATCAGTGCGATCAGGCCGAAGTACGCGACGATGGCGGGGAGGCCGATGAACGTGGCCCAGCGCCAGACGCGGAACTCGCTGGGCAGCAGGTTCACGCGCGGGTAGCTCCACTTTTCCGCTTCGGGCACGGCGTGGGGCAAGCGGTCTTCGCGGTGGAGTTGCCAGTTCAGCGTGTGGACCAGGAGCGTTTCGTGGGCGGGGTCGAGCCGCTTGCCGACGAACAGCCCGCCGTGGCCGAGCGCGACGATTCGCACCGTCGGGCGCTTCACCTGCTGGGCGGCGAGCGTCAACCCGGCGGCGTACAAGCCAGAATCAAACCGCATCGCCAATGCCGCGGCCATGTGGTGTTCCGGGGTCGTCAGGCGTGGCAATCCCGCGCCAGAGTCCTTGCCATCGAACCAACTCACCGGGACCGGGACTTCGACCGCAACACCCACCGGGAATGGCCCGCGCCGTTCTTCGTCTCGGGTGCCACGTTTCGGGTCGTCGGGTTTGGCCGGTTCAAATTTCGGGATGGAGTCTTCGCTGGCTAGTGGCTTTTCTTTGTTGAAGCTGTTCGGGCCGGTGTGCATGATCTCCGGCGCGAACAGCATCTTGTCCGCCAGTTCGCTGGCCACGTAGAAAGGGCGATACCCGCTTTGCTTCACTTCCAACTTGCGGTCCACCGCACGAGACGTGACCCGGAATGCGGCGGTGATCGGGTTCGGCGCCTTGCCGGTTGGTTCGGGGACATCGAATGAGAGGGGCGTTAGCTTCACGGACACGCCGAACTCCTGCCCCTGCTTCTCCGCGATCGCTTGTACGTCGTCGTCCGTCAGGACCGTTTGTTGCCCGAGGATGATGCCGAGTTGTGGCAACAGTCGTTCAACATCGTCGGTAGCATCGCCGGGGCTGCGGGGGTCGGTGATGGTCGGGCCGAACGCGAACAGCACCGGCTTTCCGGCTTTGATGAACTCTTGCACCACCTCCGCTTGGTCCTTACTCAGGTTGAAAATCGGCGACGGGATCACTTCCCCGCTGGCGATTTTCGTGACGGTTAGGCGTGGCACGATCAGCACGTCGCAGTCATCGACGTACTGCTTCAGCTTGGCTTTCACGTCCGTGATGCGGCGGTTTTCGACCGCCCGTTCGTTGCGAAGCACGTCCTTGTACTGCGTGCCCGCTTCGGCCAGTTGGGTGCGGAACTCCGCGAGTTCACCTCTAAAAACGTCAAGTTGCGTCGCCAACGCCCGCAGCACTTCCCGCATCTTGGCTTCGGAGGTGATGCGCCCGCGAACGAAGTTTTGTAGCACCCGCAACGCTTCGATGATGTTCTTTTGCTTCTCGTCGTCGGTCTTGGCCGCGTCCGCAATTGCCACGAACTGATCGGCCTTCGCCTTGCCGTCGGCGATGAGTTTGACCGCCATCTCGCGGTCGGAAATCAGCAGGTTCAGCAGGTTGTAGCGCGACTCGGTGCGTTCCAGTTCGCTCTCTTCGTAGGTCGTCACGGCCGGTGTAGGCGGACCACCACGACTCCACCGCTTCAGGATGACATCGACCACGTCGAACCCATTGCGTTCCAGCGCAACCCGCATCCCGGCGGCGCTGTACTCTTCGATCGTTTCCCGCGTGGTCAGCAGTGGGTGAATCACAGCCAGGCCGACTTTAGGTTTGCGTTCTTCGAGCGAAAGCACTTTGCGAACGAACGCCTCTTTGCCGCGTGGCAACAGCACCAAATTCCCGCCGCCGAGTTTGGAACTGGTTTTATCCAACTGGTAAAACTCCGCGAAACTGAGCCGGGTCACGTTCGCCGGGTAGACGAGTGACATCGTGCCGTCACTCGGGTCGTGGGTTACGGCAGGGTGTGGTCCGGTACTGGCGGCGAGCCGGTCGCCTTCGGCACGCGGTTTCGCTTGAACCTTTTCGTCCGCGTAGAAAAAGATGCTGTTTTCCGGGGCCGATTTGATCGCCGCGTCCAATCCGGGCCGCTTGCGGGTGAGGTCATTGACAGCACGCTCAAAGCTGATGTCCTTGCGGTTCAGCACGACGACGTTGAACTGCGGGCCGAACTCCCGCAACTCGTCCACGAGGTCGTTGACCTTCTCGACCACCTTCTGTTCGGCGGCACCGTCGTAGGCGTCCGATTCTTCGGACAGGATGCCGGCGGACTTGTTGAGTTGCAGCACCACCACTGTCGTCGGGCTGTCACTGCGGAGTTTCTTCAACTCCGTAACCAACTCCGGGGCCAGCGTAAATTGCTTCGCTCGCGTGGCGTCATAGCGGTAGTAGGTGCCGAATGAGATCACGTTGACGATGACCAACAAGGCCACACCGAGGCCGACTTGCAAGATCGTGTTCAACCCAATCGAAGACCGTCGCCCGGTGACCAGGAACATCGCACCGAAGAGTTCAACCAACAACCATAACAACACAATCCCCAGGCCCGCCACCAGTGCGATGGCCCCGGAATTCGATTGCAGAATCGGCCAGAATTGCTCGCCCCATTGCGTCAGCCCGTCAACCGTCCACGCAGTGGGCAAGACGAGCGAATCGGCGGCTAACAATGCCCCGGTGGGAATCGCCAGCAACGCCGTCATTCCCACCAACCGCCCGAGGAACCGAAACCGATTTCCCGTCGTGGTGCGGTGGCGAACATCAGCAGTGCGGATCGTGACAGGACGTGTATTCATAGCAGATTCATGTTCAATAAGATAGATTCGATCAACAAATATATTACGCCCGCAGCCGACGACCTTCGAGTGAGATCACAGTGAGAAATAAACAAAACGCGGTCACACTACAATACAGCAGCAAGTGTCGGGTATCAATCAGCCCGCGCGTGAAGTCGCGGCGAAAGTGTTCGGGCACACTAATGAACGAAACTAGCTTCGCCGTGAGGGAATTCGCGTCCAATTCCGGTCGCCAGAAGCCCGCAACGACGAACACCAAGCAGATCAGCATGGCCACCAACGCCGCTACCAATTGGCTTTTCACTAGACTGCTCACGAACAAGCCGATTGCCAAGAACATCGCCCCTGCGAAGAAGAAGCCAATGTATGATGTCACCACCGGCATTGGGTCAATGTTGGCATGGCCGGTTTGCCAATCGAGATTGACGAGGATGGGGATATATACCAACGTTGGTAGCCACAGTGTGACATAAAACATCAGGCTACCAATATACTTTCCCGCCACAACCTGCCAATCGCGGATGGGTGCGGTCAGCAGCATTTCCAGCGTGCCGGTGCCGCGCTCTTCGGCCAGCAATCGCATTGTGAGTAGCGGGGGAATCAACAGGAACACCAGCCAGAATTTCTCGTCGCCCAACATCCCCTGCATCGGGTACTCAATCCCACGCGGTCCGCTTTCGGTGAGGGCGGTCATCGTCAAGTAAAACAGGTGCCCGGTCACGATCAGAAACACCGCCAACGTCACATACGCGATCGGCGAGAGAAAGTAGGCCATGAACTCGCGGCGAATCAGAGTCAGGAGTGGACGCATAGTAGTAGTTATTGCTTGGTGGATCGTGTTGTGTGGTTTTACCGCGAAGCGGTTGAAGACAGTAGCCCAGGGTCGCGCGTCGCGCACCCTGGGTCGCAATTCACCGAACCACCTACCGCGAAGCGGTTGCATCGAACCTGATACACGGATTCAACCCTTTCAGGATATAAAAAATCGGAACCGTTTTCCCAGGGTGCGCGAAGCGCGACCCTGGGCTATTGTCTTGAACCGCTTCGCGGTAAGTCGAAAGCCATCCCATCAAATGCCTTGTTGGCCGGTTAGCCCGACAAAGATTTCTTCGAGGCTTTGGTTCTTGTGCTTCTTGCGAACGTCCGCGATTGTGCCGTTCTCTGCCACTTCGCCTTGGTAGATGATGATGACCGTGTCGCAGGTCATCTCCACTTCGGACAGAATGTGCGTCGAGAGCAACATCGTGTGTTGGGCGCCCAACTCGCGGATCAGCTTGCGGGTTTCCCGGATTTGCGTCGGGTCGAGGCCGGCGGTCGGCTCGTCAAGAATCAACACGGGCGGGTCCGCCAAGAGCGCGTCGGCAAGCCCAACCCGTTGGCGATAGCCTTTGGAAAGTGTGCCGATCAGTTGGCGGCGTACATCGGTGAGCCAGCAACGTTCCAGCACGTAGTCAATGCGTTTTCGCCGCAAGCCCCAGCCCAACCCCTTCAACCCGCCGCGAAACTTCAGGTACTCTTCGACCCGCAGTTCGGGATAAAGCGGACAACTTTCCGGCATGTACCCGATACGCCGCCGGACTTCGATCGGGTCCGAAAACACGTCGAACCCAGCAATGGACGCCTTGCCGCTCGTCGCCGTCAGGAACCCGGCGAGGATGCGCATCGTCGTCGATTTCCCAGCCCCGTTCGGCCCCAGAAACCCGACCACCCGGCCTTTGGGAACTTCAAACGACACGTCCCGCACCGCCGGGTATTCGCCGTAGAACTTGGTCAAATGGTCAACAACAATCATGGAATGAGGCCCATCTAGGCGCACAGCAGGTCCGCGATTCCGAAAACAGCACTGCTACGATTAGGCCGATTGTTCCGACAAGGCAAGGTGACGATGTGCCAAGTACGGCCATAAAATCACGGCCAAGATTAAACGACTGGTTCGACGCGGTTGCGAATGGGTTGCGGGGTCACGGCCCAGGACGATTGGTAGGTGACTTCCAAGGGTATGTTAACGTACCAGCCCGGTGCCAGAAACAGCGGCGCGTCGGGCAGGCAGTCGCCGACGGCTACGGGATCGACGTAGGCCGTCAGGTCGCTGCTCGCGTCGAAACTGGCGATGGTGAGCGGCTTGTCGGGTGGCCGTGGCTCGAACGGCGTGTCGGTCAGTTCGTTCCAAATGACGTGGTGAATTCCGTCCGGGTCGCGGGGCGTGGGCGGGAACAAATCGACGACAACCATGTTCACGCCGTTGCGAAGAAAATCGACCGCCTTGGCGGTGAACGACCGGATCGCGTGCGCGCTGTCCTTGTTGCCGGGTGAGACGACTTCGATCACGGCGACAACATGGCCGAATTCGTGCCGCACGACGATTCGATTGGCCTTCCGGGCATAAGCCGCCGTGTCGGTTTCCGCCCGCGCCACCATTCGCGTCCGGGGCGGAACACTCGCAACCGCAAGCCCGCCCGGAGTCGCCGACCCAGTGCTTTGAATGGCGACAACATCCGGCTCCCACCCCTGCACCCTCAGATCGGTGAAGGCGGAGTAGCCCGGCGGAAGAATTCCTCGGTTCAACGCCCGATAGATCTCGATCGTCCAGTCTTGGTGGAAGTTGTGAAACCCACCGGAACTAGCGCGCGTCCAGTCATGGATCGGCATGGTGACCCTCCGATGGCATTCTAGTTCATGGCGCTTGGTTCACATCAGCAATTCCGGGATGACTTTGCCTTCGGCGAGGGGGACGGTGCGGCCGATGGGGGTTTGGTTGAGCTTCGCGGGGTCGATGCCGACGGCGGTGAGGATGGTGGCGTGCAGGTCGCCGATGGCGATCGGGCGGGTGGGGTCTTTCTTGCCTTCGGGGTCGGTTTCGCCGAGGACTTGACCGCCCCGAAAGCCACCACCGGCCACGGCGATACTGAAGCCGGTCGGCCAGTGGTCGCGGCCACCGGCGGGGTTGATAGCTGGCGTGCGACCGAACTCACCACCGCAGACCACGATGGTCTTTTCGAGCAGGCCGTGTGCCTTCAAGTCTTTCAACAGTGCTGCGAACGCAGGGTCGAGAATCTTCAAGTTCGCTGTGTGAAACGCATGGTTGTTGGCGTGGGTGTCCCAACCGCCCAACGTTACTTCGACGCAACGCACGCCGACTTCGATCAACCGCCTGGCCGCCAGACAGCCACGACCGAACGCAGTGTCGCCGTACTCTTGCCGCAAGGCCAGCGGTTCTTTGGACACGTCGAAGGCTTTGAGTTGCTCGGAGGTCATCATCTTGCGGGCGCCGTCCAGGGTGGCCCGGTGTTGCGTGTTATCGGCCCGCTTTTGCCGACCTTGGGCGAAGGCGCCTTCGACCACATCCAGGTGCTTCAACCGCAGTTCGTCACGCTGTGCAGGAAGGAACGACGACGTATCGGGAACGGCACCGGCGGGGTCGTCGGTGCGGAAGGCGTCGTACTTGTCCCCGAGGAACCCGCCCCGATTGGGCCATTGGCCGGGCAGGATGCTGACGTGGCGCGGGATGTCGGTTCCGATAACAGGTAGCTCGTGGCACAGGACTGCACCGATCGACGGGTGAACCACAGTCGGGTCCGGGCGGAAGCCGGTTTTGAGTGCGTAAGCCCCGCGTTCGTGGTCGCCTTCCTTGCTGACCATTGACCGCAGCAACGAAATCGACGGCATGTGTTCGGCGGTGCGTTCCAGACCGGGCGCCAGTTGAATGCCCTTCACAGCAGTGTCGATCGCGCCGGTTCCGGCGGCGATGCGGGTGCCGGGCTTCGGGTCGAAGGTTTCCAACTGACTCGGCCCGCCGTTCATCCACAGCATGATGATCGACTGGGCTTGCTGCCCCTTCTTGGCGGGTGCTTCAGCGGCGCGAGCAAGTATTTGGCTGACCGGCGTGAGCCACGTCAACCCGGCGGCGCCGGCGAGTCGCAGAAAGCCACGGCGGTGCATCTCGGCGTGTGTTAGTGGTTCCATGAGAACTCCGTGGCGTTAATCAGTGTCCAGAAGATGTCTTCGAGGCGGTGTGCCCGCTTCAGTTCCGGGTCGCGCAGAAACGCTTCAAAGTGTGCGGTTTCTGCCGGCGTAGGACGGCGGGTCAGGGTGGCAAGGTACGACACTTCCAACGCGCATGTGTCGTCCGGGGCAAGGAAGCTGATCCGGTCCGAGGCGTTGATCGGATTTTCCTTGATGCGTTCGCGGACGAGTTCACCGTTCATGAGCAGCAAGCGTTGTGGGATCGTGCCGCCCCGATTGTCGAACTCGTCTTCACCGCTGTCGCCGTAGCGTTGCAAGAAGGTGTTTTGCTGGCCGAATCGCATCAGGCGAAGCAGGATGTAAGCTTGGGAATCACTCGTGGTGATCGAGGCGGCTTGCAAGACGCTGCCCGAAACCTGCTCCGGTCGTAACCGGGTGAGTGGGAAAATCGCCCACGCTTTTTCCTCCGCTTCACCAATGTCACGATCGGTCGCACTCTCCAACCGAAACACTTCGCTACTGGCAATGACCCGAATCAGCCGTTGCAGGTCGTAATGGTGCGTGACGAAGTCGTCGGCAAGAAACTGCAACGCGGCGGGGATCGGGGTTTCGGTTTCGAGGTTGTCGATGGGGTCGGCTAGCGGCTTGCCTGTCATCAACGCCCACACGCGGTTCACGGTGGCACGGGCGAAGTACGGATTCTTCGGATGAGTCACCCACGCAGCGAGTTGTTGGCGGCGGGTGCCGGTGCTTGGTAACAGGTCTTCCGCGAACGGCACGTGCGGAGTGACGACCGACTTTTCTTGCGTCTTGCGGTCTTCGACTTCGTACTCTCCGGGGCCGTCGTAAATCCCGGTCATGCCGACGTGTGTTTGGCCGAAGAACGCGGAGAAGCCTTCAAAATCCCGCCGTTTCCAGGACGAAAACGGGTGGTTGTGACACTCCGCACAATCGAGCCGCAACCCGAGAAATGCCCGCGTCACCCGTCCCGCGAGCCGCACCGGATTGGGGACGTTTTGTTTTTCGTTGTCATTCTGCAACGTCACGCTAATGAAATTGGTCGCCGGCTTGTCGGTCCAAAGCCCCTCACCCGCAATCATGTCGCGCACGATGTGATCGTAGGGCCGGTTCTTGGCTAACTCATCACTCAGCCACGACACATAACGCCGGCGGCGGTACAGAATAAACGGTCCGTCTTCTGTCCCCACGGTGGCCCGTGCGAAGCGTTCGGCGAAATAATCGGCAAACCGGCGATCGTGCAGGATGTGATCGAGCCACCACGGTAAACGGTCCTGGGGTGGCAGCGCTTCGAGTTGGCGAATCTCTTCGAGCGACGGCACGGTGCCCATCAACCCCAGCGACAGCCGCCGTGCGATCAGCAAATCCGGGGCGACAGCCACGGGTTGAATCGCTTCTTTCTTCCACTGGTCGCGGAACGCATTGTCTACCCGCGCGACACTGGCAACAAACTCGATGTCGCGGTAGGTGCTCACGTCGTATTGGGTGATCGGCGTCGGCTCACGGGGCGGCATGAGATTCGCGCCAAGTGCGATCACGCCACCACACACCAGACCGATGAACAGCAAGTTGCGAAGCCAGATCATATCCAGACCCTGTTGGGAGATTGCATCAAGCTGTACCACGCCGCAGTGGGGAAGGTTTCAACACGGCTGTTGACTGTTCAATCAAAGACGTTTCACCACAGAGGGCACGGAGAGCCACAGAGAAGAAAAAAATCATGGCTTGGATTTCTCTGTGGCTCTCCGTGCCCTCTGTGGTGAATCGTCTTTCGGTTTTCCGTGAGCGTGCTAGAAACTTAGCACACGTTGAAACCGGAGCCGCCGATTGGGGTATCACTGGGTATGAACGATTCCATTGAAACAACCCGGCGCCCGGTCATTCAAGCGCGACGATTGATTGTCGGCACACCGATCGTTGATGTGCAGTTGGTACTGCCAGTGGCGTCGGAAGAACGGCGTTCGGTCTTCGTGGTGCGGGCGTTCTATTTTGTCACGTCAGTCGTCGAGTGGTGCTTCGGGGTGGTGTCGTTGTTCGTGGGGTTAGCGGTTCTGGCCGCGATTCCCGTCGTGCAGTTTTTGAGCCTGGGCTACATGCTCGAAGCCGGTGGGCGGGTGGCGCGAACGGGGCGGTTGCGGGACGGATTTATCGGCGTCCGGTTGGCGGGGCGGTTGGGCGGGGTCGTCCTGGGAATTTGGTTGCTGTTGTTACCAGTCCGGTTCGTGTCGGACCTCACCGTGTCCGCGTCGATCATTGAACCGGGCAGTCGAATTGCGCTGATGTGGCGGGTCGGGTTGTTCGTGTTGATCGGGGTCACGGCGTTTCACATTCTCACGGTCTGTGCGCGTGGTGGAAAGTTACGCTACTTCCTGTGGCCGTTTAACTTCGTCGCGGTTGGACGGCGTGTGATATATGGCGGGTACTACACGCAGTCCCGCGATGCGGTGTGGGACACGGTCATGGCCCTGCGGCTGCCCTACTACTTCTGGCTGGGACTGCGGGGATTTGCGGGCGCGTTTGTTTGGCTGGTGATCCCCGTTTCACTGCTGGCGATCGGGCGGCAACACTTCCCCGCCGCGCCGTTGTTCAACGTCCTCGGCGCTCCACTACTCCTGATCGTGCTGATGTATCTGCCGTTCTTGCAAATGCGACTAGCGCAGACGAACCGCTTTCGGGCAGTGTTTGAAGTGCGAGCGGTACGCGCCGATTTCCGGCGGGCGCCGTGGGCGTTTTTGCTGGCATTTATCGTGACGTTGTTGTTCGCGTTGCCGCTCTACTTGTTGAAAATCGAAGTGGTGCCACGAGAAGCCGCGTGGCTACCAAGTCTCGTGTTCATCCTGTTCATGTTCCCCGCACGACTGACAACGGGTTGGGCACTCGGATACGCCGCAAAGCGGATAGCCAATCGCCACTGGTTCCTACGCTGGACCGCGCGAATCCTGTTGCTACCCACCGTCGCGTTTTACGGGCTGATCGTGTACTTCAGCCAGTACATCGGCTGGAACGGCATGTGGGGCCTGTACGAGCAACACGCCTTCCTACTGCCGGTGCCCTTGTTCGGGACGTGAGTGTTAATAAATACGATTCACCACAGAGGGCACGGAGGACCACAGAGCAATCCTTAAGCACTATTTTGGATTTCTCTGTGGCTCTCCGTGCCCTCTGTGGTGAATAATTTTCCCTCACACCTTCATCGCCACCAGTTTTTCGAGTACCCGCAGGGCTTTGCCGCTGCGGATAGCGTCGTCGGCGAGTTCGACGCCGTCGCGCAATGTCGTCACGGTGCCGGTGGCGTAGAGGGCGGCGGCGGCGTTGGCGAGGGTGATCCGTTTCGCGGGGCTGTCGTGGCCTTCGAGCAAGTTGCGGATGATCGCGGCGCTAGCGGCCGGACTGTCCGCCCGAATCTCGTCGAGGGTTACGCGGCCCAAACCGAAGTCATCCGGTTGCCATTCCAGAACGCGGAACTCTTGGCCTTCGACCAGTCGGACCATCGTGGGGGCGTTCAGGCTGACTTCGTCGAGTCCGTCGAAGCTACAGACCAAGATGGCGCGATGGATGCCGAGGCGGGCGATGGCACCGGCGAGCGGGTCGAGGAGTTCCGGCTTGCCCACACCGAGGAGTTGGTAATCGGCCCCCGCCGGGTTGGCGATCGGCCCGACCAGGTTAAAAATCGTCCGCACACCCAGCTTACGCCGAAGTTTGGCGACGTGACTCATCCCCGCATGAAAGTGTGGCGCATAACAAAACGCGAAGCCGATCCGGTCCAGACACTTCTGCGCCCACGCCGGTCCCGCTTCGATGTTCACCCCGAGTTCCCGCAGTACGTCCGCACTGCCCGATTTGCTCGACACCGCCCGGTTGCCATGCTTCACCACCGGCACGCCAGCACCCGCCGTGACCAATGCTGCTGCCGTGCTGATGTTGAACGTGCCGGCGCCGTCCCCGCCGGTGCCGCACGTATCAACCACCGGCCCGTTCACCGGCACCAACTGCACCATCTGTTCCCGCAACGCAGTCGCGGCGGCGGCAATCTCCTCGGCAGTTTCCCCTTTGATGCGAAGAGCCGTCAAAAAGGCTGCCGTCAGTACATCGTCCACCCGACCGGCTAACAAGTCGCGGAACACTTCCGTGACGCGACCGGAATCCAAATTCTGGCCGGAAAGCAGTTGGGCAAACAGGTCCGAAAACCACGCGGGACGCGGCAATTCCACGACATGATCCTCGCAACTGACGGGCAACTGGTGGCAGGGCTACCGGAAAAGATACACGAAACCACGAAAATAGGCCAACTTTACGGTTTACAAACTGTACACTTGTCGAATATAGTTCTATACAGAACTGAACAAACGTAGTCATTCGCGTTACCGACACGGGAGCCACACATCATGATCGAACAAGCCCAGATGACCTCGAAACAGCAAGAAATCTTCGCCTTCATTCGGGGCTACATCGAAGAACACGGCTACCCGCCCGCCATCCGCGACATCGGCAAGGCGTTCGACATCAAGTCCCCGAACGGCGTGATGTGCCACCTCCGCGCGCTGCAAAAGAAGGGCTACATCCACCGGGACGAGAAGAACGAAACGCAAGGCGGCAAAGCGCGGGCGATCACCATCCCCGGTGTCTCCGCAGGCGGGTTTAGCTTGCCGATGCTCGGTCTGGTTGCGGCGGGCAAAGCACTCGAAGCCACGGAACAGAACGAGCGGGTCGATTTGAAAGACATGTTCGGCGGCGACAACCTGTACATGCTCAAAGTCCGTGGCGAGTCCATGATTGAAAGCCAAATCGCTGACGGCGATTACGTGGTGATCCGCAAGCAAGAGCAAGCCGACAACGGCGAGAAAGTCGTGGCAATGGTGGACAAGTCGATGACCCTGAAAAAGTTCTACCGCAAGCGCGACCAAGTTCGCCTCGAACCCTGCAACAGCACAATGGAACCCATCCTCGTCGATGCCGCCAAGCAAAACGTGCAAATCCTCGGCGTGCTTGTGGGCGTAATCCGGAAGTGTCTGTGAGCCAACGCCATCCCTAAGAATTCGACGGCGGTTCTCGTCGGGTTAGATTTAGCTGCATTTTAGTAGAGCATTGATCGACTAATTGTTGCCCGCTACTTACGCCCCCTTCGGTTCAGGACGGATTATTAGAGGTATCGTGGTTAAATTACACCCGAGGGCAATAAAGTATTCGACTACCGTTATTGCTGCGGTCCTCGCCGCCGACGTTGCGACGGGTCCGGCCATACGAAGAGCTTGAACGGCGGACGCCATTCCCGCTGCACCTTTCGTAGCCAGTTCTTTAAGTTGCTGAGATGCTTGAGCTGCGTTAATTGGTAGCTTGCTGATTTGTTGCATTAACGACTGACCTTGGGACACCGCGTTCGGCAACAGGCTCACGCCTCGTTGTTGGAGCTGGTTAGCCGCTAAGTGTTCGGCCTCACGGCCGGTTTCGGAAAAGACCATCCCCTTGAGCCGGTCGGCACTCCCCGAATTTGAAATCTCAATGATCGTGTCTTCCACCATCTGTGTGAGTTGTATTCTTTGACCCGCGGTGTTTATCAACGGCTGATACCCTTGACGAGCGACACGGGCCGCCTCAGGTGACAACCTGTTGAGTTGGCCGAATTGTGTTTCGATCGTCGCCAGTCGGTTTGAAATAGCAGTTGCCGCGCTCTTCATTTGATCAAAATGGTTAAACTTTCCTGTGATTTGTGCTCGTGTAAAAACAGTCGATTGCATCCGACTAGCAAGCTCTGTCGTGTTTTGCAAACTACCACTGGTGAAGCCGGCAGCGCCCGGTTTGAGTATTCCTGCCCCTTGTGCTTCTGCTAACGCCATCTGCGGAGTACCTTGCAACATCCCGTGCTTACTCGGATCGATACCTAAGAAGTCCGCCACTTCACTGGCGTTGCTTGCTATCGCTTCGAGTAGCAGTTCGGCTTCAGGATTCATGAGGAGAGCTTTCAAGAATAAGGGGTTGCGAAATCGAGAAACACAGGGGTGACCAAAACCAATTTGGACTCGGTCTGTGACTGACAGTCATCAGCACTATTTCATTGTGTAGTTGTATCGGAACCAATTAACGTCCTCTAGCAGCGAACTACGTCATAACTGATACCAGAATCAAATTCACTGCACAAGGAAATTTAACCCATTTACAAAACCCTCTTGAAGCCAATTGCGTTTGACACCGGTTCGCTAGTCGTAAATACATCCTGTTGCCGTGTCGTCATCAATTGACATGGCACGGTAGTAGGTTGCTGCCACTCACTTCTCCCCCACCAATTCTTTCACCAATTCCTGCGCGTCGTACAATTTGCGGAGTGCTTCCAGCACGCCTTGGCTGTGGACGGCGACGTGGCGGGCTTGGACTTCGGTGTAGACGAAGTTGCGGACCAGGCCGTGTCGGTTGCGGTCGAAGTTGAGGCCGATCAGTTCGCCGTTGCGGTTCAGGACGGGCGAACCGCTGTTGCCGCCGATGGTGTCGGCGGTGCTAACGAAGTTGAACGGCGTGGTGAGGTCGAGCTTGGCTTTGCCGTCCCGCCATCGCTTGGGTAGCTCGAACGGGTCGGTGTTGCCTAGCGTGTCGCTCTTGTCGAAGGCACTGCCGAAGGTGGTATAAATCGGCAGGGTTTTGCCGTCCATGTCGTACCCCTTCACGGCGCCGAACGCGAGGCGTAACGTAAAGGTCGCGTCCGGTGCCACCGATTTGCCATAGGCTTTGAAGCGTTGTTTCGCAATCTCCGTGTAGGCTTGGCGCTCCGGTTCATCCACTTCTTCTTCGTACCGCTTGCGAAAACTGCGGGCTTCAGCGTCGATCCGTTTCACCAGTTGAATCAGCGGGTCGGTCGAGGCGTTCACGGCGGTTTTACCACCTTCAACGAGCTTCTTCCGCTCCGCCACGTCGAACAATTTTGTCCCAGCGATGACCTCTGCGGCGCGATCGGCGGGGTTCTTACCTGCCAGCACTTTGATAACAAGCGGGTGTTCCCCGCCCAGTTGCTCGGCCAAGAACGTGAGGGATGTTTGCAGTCGGCGTACTTCCAGGTTCGCGTAAATCGGTGCCGGGCTGTACAGCGTCAGCTTCAACGAATCGAGTGCGGATTCGCGGTACTCGCGCAGCCGTTCGGAGTTCCTCTTCGGCAACTCATCGGCCATGCGAACGCAGTGTCGGGCGATGGGATACAGATCGGCGAAGAAGGCATCGCCGCGTTCAAGCAGAGAATACTCCTTCTCGAACGTTCGCAACTTTTGCTGCGCGACTTCGACGACCTTCCACGGCGCATTCTCGGGCAACGCCAACGGAGTTACCGGCACAGGGGCGAAGCCTTGCAACTCCGCTTCGCTGCGGTCTTTCTGGGCGATAATCTTCGGGTCGAGCAAGCCGACGAGTTGCCCGGCGAACGCCTTACGGCGATTGGCAATGCTGTGCAACACGTTGGCGGCTTGGCGACGTTGTTCGGGGGATTCTTCGCTGTACTGAATCATCGCCGCTTCATTCGCACGCAACCGGGCGAGGTCGTAAGGCAACGTCACATCCCGGCGATGCTTGATCTTGGCGAGCGTCTCCAGTCGGTTCGTCGTGCCGGGGTGCCCGGTGACGAGAACGAGATCGTTCTCCTTCGGCCCGACGGTAGACCACTTGAAGAAGTGCGTAATCTTCGCCGGTTTGTCGTTCTCGTAAGCCCGGAAGAAAGCGACATCAAGACTGTGGCGTGGATACTCGAAGTTATCCACGTCCCCACCGAACGACGCGATGCCCTGTTCCGGCGCGAACACGAGGCGGACGTCCGTGTACTTTTTGTAGCGGTACAGATGATACAGGCCGCCCTGATACAGCGTGGTCACGTCCGACCGCAGCCCGGTTTTGGCGAGCGATTCTTTCTCAATCTCGCTCATCACCCCGCGCCGCGCTGATGCCGCTTCGCTCAACTTCATGTCCGGTTTCACGGCAGCCGCCACTTTGTCCGTGACATCCTCAATGGATTGCAACACGTTAAGTTCCATGTCCTGGCACTTCAGTTCCGCCGGACGGGTTTTTGCGTAGAACCCGTTGCGGATCAGGTCGCGGTCTTTCGTACTCAGCTTTTGAATCGCGTCCGAGCCGACGTGGTGGTTCGTGACCACCAACCCGTCCGCCGAGACGAACCCGCCCGACGCCCCTGGAAACCGCACCGACCCGAGCATCGCGTTTTGCAAGAACTCGTCGGTGAGGTCGAAGTTGTACTTGGTCTTCAGCAATTCCTTGGGTGGATCATTCGGCAGCCACATGCCTTCATCCGATCGGCCAATCATTCCGATACCTCCCCATCCCCAAGCAATTGAGATGCAAACCGCTAGCATCCGAAGCGTTCGACACATAGCGAAACCCTCTGGTATAGTGTTAGCACGATTGGGGTATCAAACGGCAAGCGGTCAGGTCGTCAAGATCGGTGCGACGAATAACCACGAAGCCTGGGTGTTGATAAATTCTGTAGGAACAGACAAGAAACGTTTTACCACAGAGACACAGAGGCACAGAGAAATCCATTTAGAACTTGTTTTTGCTCTCTCTGCGTCTCTGCGTCTCTGCGTGACACGATTTTCATTCGACGTTCGCCAAGTCCGGGAGTTTTCATGGCCGCCGATTCCACCCCAACACGTCACATGGTCACCGGCACAATTGCCATCAAGGGCGACGGCTGGGAATTGAAAACCCAGGTGACCGTTCCGGCGGGGCCGACGCGGATGGACGAACTGTTGCCACTGGTGTTTGGGCTGTCCGATGCAATCGTCAGCGGCACGGAGGGTGCGATCAAGCAAATCGGCGAGACCATCAGTTGCAAGAAAGGGTGCGGGGCGTGTTGTCGGAACTTGGTGATGATTTCGGAAGTCGAAGCCCGACATCTCGTGGGAGTATTCGAGCGCCTTCCAGAAGACCGAAAACAGGTTGTGCAAAGCCGTTTCACCGCCGTCAGTCAAGCCTTGCGGGACGCCGGGTTACTGGACGAACTCCGCGACACGGAACACTGGACTTCCGAGGATTATACCCGCCTCTATGCACGCTACTTCGATTTGCATTTACCTTGTCCGTTTCTGGAAGATGAATCCTGTTCGATCCACAAAGATCGCCCGACGACTTGCCGCGAATACCTCGTGACCTCCCCCGCCGAGAATTGCGCCAACCCCCTGGAAACCTCGCTCCGCCGCGTCAAACTCCCGATGTCCGTCTTCAACGCCGTCGCCCGTTGGCAAGTCGAACCCACCGAACACTTCCGCGAGCGAACCGTCCCGCTAGTCCTGATCCGCGAATCGCCCCAACCCACGCCAGCAGCAACCGCAACGGGACCGGAGTTGCTCCAAGAACTGATGGGCCACCTAACCGGACGATCGGATGCGTAAGCTGCTGGGTAGCCTCAAGCGGGTAGTTGGTTTTTACCCAGGCGACTAACGTCGCCGGTTCGCCGGGAATGCCTACATCGAAAGGCTATGTGACAGTTAAATGACGAACCGTTTCGTTGGAAGAAACGCTTCCTACCCCACCCCCAGCGGGGAATTTTCTGGTTTCTGGCTAGCGGATTTGTGCCTGATAATGGGCACTGGGGGGTGCAACCTTCGGATATCGTACCGAATTGCGACTGTCGGGGTTACTTTGGTAGTGCCATGTTCGGTGGGCCTTTTGCGGCGCCCCTGGGTGGACCGGCTTTGCCTTGTGCGCCACCGTCAGCGGGAGCGGGAGGGTTGCCGACCACGGCATTTAATGCGGAACGGTGCGGTGGGGCCGAAAGGGGAACGCCGGCGCGGTCGCGGGCGTAGTCTGCGGTTTGGGCCAGGGTGTTGATGTCCCCCTTGATCGTCTCCAGAATTACATGGGGATACAGACCGAGTACGAGGCACAGAACCGCCGGGATGACGAACGCCACTCGTTCGTTGCCGGTCATCGGGGCCACGGGTGTTGCGGTTTGGGGTTCGTGGAGCGGACCGAAGAACACGCGGCGGAGCATCGTGAAGGTGTACCACGCGGACAGGAGAATCCCCGACGCGGCGGCCACCGTGATTACCCAGCCGAAGGTTTTGGCGTTCGACAACTCGAACAGTCCCGCCAGGATCAACATTTCGCTAACGAAGTTGTTCAGGCCGGGCAAGCCGACGCTGGCAAGGCAGATCACGAACATCAAGAATGTATAGCCGGGGAACCGCCCCATCAGCCCGCCGTACTGGTTCATGTCGAGCGTGCGGTAGCGTTGGTACAAGAACCCCAATAGTGCGAACATCGCGCCGGTCGCCAAGCCGTGGTTGACCATGTGCAATGCCGCTCCGGACAAGCCTTCCCGGTTGAATGTGAATAGACCGATCACCAGCAACCCGAGGTGGCTCACGCTGCTGTAAGCGGTGAGGAGTTTCATGTCCCGTTGGGCATACGCACAGAACGCGGCGTAGACGATGCTGATCGCGCCGAGTGTGCCGAACACCGGCAACCCGTAGAGGACAGTCGCGTCGGGGCAGAGCGGGAGTACGATTCGCAAGATACCGTAGGTGCCGAGCTTGGCGAGCAGCGCGGATAGCAACATCGTCACGGCAATCGGGGCTTCGTTGTACGCCGACGGCAACCACGTGTGAAACGGCACGATCGGAACTTTGACCATGAAGCCGCACATCACGGCAAAGAACAACCACATCTGCACCCGCAAGTAACCGGCGCGATCCGCTTCCGCCGCCGCTCTCCCGGCGGTCATCGCGGCGAGTTCCGCTTCCGCTTGTTCGACCGCGAGTTTCAAGTTGGCGTCCTGCGGGGCCGCCGTCGCCTGCTGAGTGGCCACGAACAGCTTGTCGTTCGCCAAATTGATTTTCCGGATCGCGATGCCGACTTGAACCTCTTTGACGGTGGCCCACGCGGCGACGTTTTGCATCAATATGGGAATGGAAAACGTGATCGGCCCGGCCTTGGGCATCGCCACCGTCGTCGCGGGATCGACTTCAATTTTGTGCATGACCCGGTTGGACCGCTCGTTGAGCGGGGTGGGGTTGGTGAGCACGATGCCGATGAGACCGGCGAGCGTGAACAGGCTTCCCAACAGGGTGTACAGGAAGAACTTCCGGGCCGCGTCGCGCTTCCCGCCGCCGACACCCCAGTTGCCAATCAGGAAGAACGTCGGGATCAGGGTCAGTTCAAAGAACACGTAAAACAGAATCACGTCGAACGCCGCAAACGCCCCGATGACGGCGGTTTCGAGGACGAACAGCCACGCGAAGTACGCGCCGGGTTTGTCCTTGATCGACCCCATCGAAATCAGGACCGCGATGAACGTCATCAAACTCGTCAAGCCGATCAGCCAGACGTTCAGGCCGTCCAAGCCGATGTAAAACTGGACGTCCGACGGCGGCGCATGTTCCTGGGGCGGCGCCAAGCGGAGTAGCGCCCAGCCGGTCGCGGAACTTTCCGAACTGCCGACGCCGGCGTGGCCGGGGTCGCCGGGCACGGCCATCGGGCGGAACGCGCTGCTGGCCGTCATCGAAATGTTGAAGTCGTGGTTGTCGCCCCGACTGGTCAGCCCGAAACTGGTCAACCCAACCAGAATCGTGGTCAGACCCAGGTGCAGAAAAGCAAACCCATACGCCACCGCTCGGGCACCGTGGGCACTGCGCCGCCCCAGAATGACCGCGCCGACCGCGCCGACCAACGGCAGGGCCAGGACCGCCACGAGCAACCACTGCAAAATCACGACGACGTTGAGATCGGACATGGGTGCCTCAGCGGGTTGAGCGGAACACGACGACGGTCAGGAACACGGCCAACCCCAACACCATGCCGAGTGCGTAAAACTGAACCAACCCGTTTTGTAACGGTCGGAGTACGGCTGCCAAGAACCGGGGCAGGGTACTGATGAGCCGCGCGGACGCATCCAGCACCACGTCGTATTGCCGTAGCCCGGTCGCCAGGATTTCGGCGGGCTTGACGATCAAGGCGTAATAGAACTCGTCCACGAACAGCTTGTTGCGGGACAGCGCAAAAACACCGTGCAGCCCCACCGGAATTTCTTCGGGTCCGCCCTTGCCGTACTGCCGCCACGCTAGCAACACGCCTAGCAAGGCAATGCCACTGCTGATGCCGGCGATGGCGTAGTTGAAGTGCGGGTGTGGGGCAATGCCGACCGACTTGCCGCCGGGTAATTTCGTCAGTTCGTTCGCCAAGATCAAGCTCGGCGTCTTGGCAAGCAGGTGGCTGAAGCCGTTCGTAACCGGCTCGACGGCCAGCCCGATTCCCAACGCGCCGATGGCCAGCACCACGAGCGGCACGAGCATCATTTTCGGGGATTCATGCGCGTGGCCGTGGGCCTCGTGCGGAATTTTCTCGGCGCCCCAGAACGTCAGGAAGTACGCCCGGAACGTGTAGAACGCGGTCAGCCCGGCGGTGAACATGGCGATGCCCAGCACGACCAAGTAGCCAGCACTGTTGCGATGCCCGGCTTCTGCGGACTCGAACAGCGTGTCGAGAATCTGGTCCTTGCTCCAGAACCCGGATAGCAGTGGCACACCGGCGAGTGCGGCGGAACCGGCGAGGAACGTCAGGTTCGTAATCGGCATGACTTTGCGGAGGCCGCCGAACTTGCGCATGTCGATGACGTTGCCCATCGCGTGCATCACGGAGCCGGAACCGAGGAACAGCAGTGCTTTGAAGAACGCATGGGTAAACAAGTGGAAAATCGCGGCAGTGACGGCCAAGCTCGGGGCAATCACCCCGCCCGTGCCCAGTGCCATGAACATGAAGCCGAGTTGGCTGACGGTCGAGTACGCCAAGACTCGTTTGAGGTCGTTTTGAGCGAGTGCCAAGAACGCTGCCAGGAACGCGGTACTACCGCCGATGAGGGAGACCACGAGTTGCGCGTTTGGTGCAAGGACAAACAACGGCGCGCAGCGTGCCAACAGGTAGACGCCTGCCGTAACCATCGTGGCCGCGTGAATGAGCGCAGACACCGGCGTCGGCCCTTCCATCGCGTCCGGCAGCCAGACGTACAGCGGTATTTGCGCCGACTTCCCGACCGCACCACAGAACAGCAGTAAACAAGCAAGCGTCAGTTGCCCGTGCGTGTCGGGGTGAGTGGCGATGTACCGGAACAGGTCGTCGAAGTTCGTCTGGTAACCGCCAATCGACCAGAGCAGAAAAATCCCCAGGATCATGCCGACATCGCCGAGGCGTGTCACCAGGAACGCTTTTCGGGCAGCAGCAGCGGCGGACGGTTTCGCGTAGTAGTAGCCGACGAGCAAATAGCTACACAGCCCGACGCCTTCCCAGCCCGCGACCAGTAGCAGGAAGTTGTTCGCCAGCACCAGCAGACACATCGCAAAGACGAACAGGCTCATCATGGCGAAGTAGCGCGCGAACCCGGCGTCACCGCGCATGTACGACGCGGAGAAGATCGCAATCCACGTCGCCACGAACGTCACTGTGGCTAGCATGATTGCCGAGAGCGGATCGACGGTAATGGAGTACGTCGCGGTAAAGTTCCCGACCGAGAACCAGGTGACGGCTTCGGACGCGAAGGCGACTTTCGGGCCGTGATCTTGCACCACGGCGGCCAACACGAACAGCGCCAACACCGACGAACCCGCGAAGGCGAGGATCGTCGGGACGTGCGCCAGTTTTGCGAGCTTGGAATTCGTGCCAAGCAGCGTGGCCAGAACAGCGGCGATCAGCGGTAACCCGAGGGCGATCAGGGCCAGGGAGGCCGGTCCAAGTTCAAACACCGGCGGTCTCCTCTGCGCTAACTATCTCTGCGCTAATAACCGGGCGTCGGCCGGCCGGGGTCAACACGGGGTCCGGTTCTTCCACGACCGTTCGCAACGGTTCGGAATCAACCGTCGCCGGGATGCCGGCTTCGCGGACGCTTTGCCAATCCCCGGAGTCTAGCGTCTTGCCTTGCCGGTACAGCGTCAGGAACAACGCGAGCGCCAACCCGGCTTCACACGCAGCCACCGTGATGATGAACAGCGCGAAAATCTGCCCACCGATGTGGCCGTGGTATTGGCCGAAGGAGAGGAAGTTTAGCACCACGCCTTGCAGCATCATTTCCGCGCACAGGAACATCGTGATGAGGTTCCGCCGGGTCAGGAAGCCGACCAGCCCCAACCCGAACAACACGGCGCCGACCGCGAGATAATGCCACAGCGAAATCACGCCTTCACCCCTTTGCGGCCCGCAATCGCCACGGCACCGATCGTTGCCACAAGCAACAACGTTCCCGCCAGTTCCACAGCAATCAGATGTTCGGAGTACAACGCCAACCCAATCGCCGACACGTTCCGGGCCGGGAGCAACGACCGACCCGCGAGAACCAACGTGTCCTCGCGCAGCTTGGTGAGGTCCGATTTCACTTCTGTCAGGTCCGAATCCGGCTTTTGCTGCAACGCGACCAGTTTGTCCATCACGAATTTCTTGGACAGCTTCAACCGATCCGCTTGGTCGATGATGCCCTTCGTGCGGGCGTCGGTCTCGGCGAACTTCAGTCGCTCCTGCAACGGTCGTTGCGAACCCGTCACGCTGACCGCCTCGCCGGGCGAACGGCCGACGACCGTTGCCAGTTTCACCTGGGCTAATTTGGCTTGGTTCAGGATGTCTTTGTGGCTCGTCTCCTGGGAAGCGGCGAATTTCAAATCCGCTGCGGCTTGAAGCAACAACCTGCGGTCGTCACTCGTGATCGCACTCGGAAGCAGTTTTTCGGTCGCCGTTGTATCCGTCGCCGGTGAACTCAGGTACAGCGTGAACAGCACCAGCCCGGTGAACGCGAACCCGGCCAGGCTACCGAGGAACGGTTCCCGGCTCCGGTCGTTCTCGTCGGACGGCCCCTTGGCGTGCGACAACATCAGCACGAACAAGAACGTCACGATAATCGCACCGGCGTAAATGATGATCGTCGCGGCCATCAAGAACGGCGCCGCGAGCAACAGGAACAGCCCGCACGTACACAGGATCACGAACGCAAACGCCATCGCACCGCGACCGGGGTTGGCTTGCGTCACGAGCATCGTGCCGAAAACCACCGCACCCGTGGTGAACAACCAGAACAGCCCTTGCGCAATCTCATCGGAGGTCGGGTTGGCAAACGTCGTCAGCAAAAACCCCGCCAGCACCGCCAGTGCCGCAATGCTAAAGAACGTACCAAACAGCACCGACCGCCCTTGGGGTCGCGGTAGCAGCAAAGACAACCCGAGCGTGCCCAGCACGACCGCCACCGCAATTTCAGCGGCAGCCGTCTGTTCGGCAGTCAGGGCGGCAAAAAGTAACATCACGAGTGAACCGCTTCGCAGGTAGGGGGACGAATTATCTATATGAGGTCGGCAAGTTACAGACACAGCCCAAGAGATTCACCACAGAGGGCACAGAGAGCCACGGAGAAGAAATCCAAAACATGTACTTTGATTTTACTCTGTGGCTCTCTGTGCCCTCTGTGGTGAAATCCTGCTTCAATTCACTTCAGCGGTGGCGCTTCGGACGCGGGGCCGAAGCGACCGGACTGTGTTCGCACCGGGTCGGTGCCTGCCTTTGTCGTGATGTCGAACACGCTGAGCAGCTTTTCCTTGTCGAAGATCAACTGCTCGCGGCTCAGTCCCGTCAGGTCGTACAGCGTCGTGAGTTCGATCGCATCTACGGGGCAGGCTTCTTCGCACATGCCACAGTAGATACACCGGAGTTCGTCGATCACGAACGTCTCGGGGTACTTCTCGCGGTCGGTCCAACTCGCGGGCGCCGGGGCCGCGACGATGTCGATGCAGTGGGCGGGGCACGCGGTCGCGCACATGTAACACGCCACGCACTTGACCCGATTTTCCGCGTCCCGGTTCAGCCGATGCACGCCGCGATAGTTCGGCACCATCGTCGGCTCTTGTTCCGGGTACTGCTCGGTCACTTTCTTTTGGAACATGTGCGTGACAGTCGTCTTCAACCCGTCCATGACGATGGGCAAGTACAACTGCGCGAACAGCCCCAACTTCGGCTCCTCGACCCACTTCACGTCTTTTTCCGCGATCGGCATGTCGGTATCCCCTGAAAGCCCATTGACGATCGTCAATGGGCTTTGATTGGTGGGCTTTGGCTGGCTTAGCTTGCATACGTCACACCCGCAGGCAGTCCCGGCGGGTAGGGGTTCTTCAACTTCTTCGCGCGATTGTCCGGGCCGCCCGACTTCAGCGCGATCAACCCGCTGCCCAGGAACAGCAGCACCGAGACACCCGTCATCGCCCACGGCGTGATTCCGAATTGCTTCACGACCATGCAGGCGACGAGGTTCAAGAGGGCCAGCGGCATCATCACCTTCCACGCCAAGCTCATCAGTTGGTCGAACCGGAAGCGGGGGATCGTCCAGCGGACCAGCAGGTACAGGAACACGAACGCGGACATCTTGCTGCCGAGGATCACGAGCTTCACGATGGCCGCGCCGATGGGATCGGTGATGAGATTTTCCAGCCCGAATAAACTCCAACCGCCGAGGAAGACGATCGACATCAGGAAGCTGGTCGTAATCATGTGGGCGTACTCGGCGAGTAGCATTAGGCCGAGTTTCATGCTGTTGGAGTATTCGGTGTGGTAGCCGCCCACGAGTTCTTGCTCCGCTTCCGGCAGGTCGAACGGCAGCCGGTTGCACTCCGCGTACACACTAGTCATGAACAGCAGGAACGCCAGCGGTTGATAGGCCAAATTCCAGCCGTGGTTCACTTGCCACGCGATGATGGTTTCGAGGTTCAACGAGCCGCAGAACAGCACCACGCCGACGATGCTCATCCCAAGCGGGATTTCGTAGCTGATGATCTGGGCAGAGGACCGCAAGGCGCCGAGCAGCGAGTATTTGTTGTTCGCCGACCACCCCGCCAGAATCACGCCGTAAACGGCTAGCGAGCCGATGGCGAACGAGTACAGAATACCGATGTCCAGGCCGGGCGCGATCACGAACGAGTAGTGCGCGGCGTACTCGGCTTGTGCGGCCTCAAATTGCCCGACGTTAAGTTGCGGCGCTGGTGGGGCGACGGTGCTGCCGAGTGGGACCACGGCGATGGCCATCAGTGCTGTGCTGAAGGCGACGATCGGCGCGAGGACGAAGAAGATTTTATCGACGTGTGCCGGGATCACTTCTTCCTTCAGGAACATCTTGCCGCCGTCGGCGATCGGCTGCAACAGCCCAAGCGGGCCGACGCGGTTGGGGCCGATACGGTCTTGCACCCACGCGGCGACTTTGCGTTCAAGCAGGATCAGGTACGCAACGTAGCCCATGATCCCGGCGATGACCACCGCGACAATGAGGCCCGTGTAAATCCAATTGAACTCTGGCATCAGTGGGGATCTCGTGGCGTTAAGCCAATTGCAGTTCGAGCCGTTTGCCCTGCGGCGCTGGGACCACGTCGGCCAAGTGGGCCAACGTCGGCAACACCTTCGCCAATTCTTTGCGAACACCACTCGCTTGGGCCAACCCCTTGCGGCCCAACAAGTCGAAGGCCAGTTGCAACTCGGTGCGGGCTTCCTTCGGCGGCGTGACGGCACGGGGGAACGTCTGGGCCAAGCTCGCGTGGTTCACGAACGTGCCGTCCTTCTCGAACGATGTCGTTGCGGGCAACACGTACTTCGCCGCCGCCGACAACGCCGACGGGAACAAGTCTTGAACGACGATGAGGTCCGGTAACGTCCCGCTGATCGCGGTTTCGACCACTGCTTTGTCCGGGTAGCCGCCGATGAACACGAGCGCCGTCATCGGCTGACTCGCCACTTCGGACCAGCGGATCAACTGCCCCTGCATCCGGTTCAACACCGCTTCGACCCCCGCGCGGTTCGGGCACTTCTCCGCACGAATCGTGAACTTGGTCGGCTGAACCGCGTGGCCCTTCACGTCCTTCGGGTAGTGGTCGTCGTCCCCGGTCACTGGCACCGGCCCCAAGACCAACCGCACTGCCTTCGACATCGCCTTGAAAGCGTCCGCGTACAGGTACGCTTCTTCGACGGTCAGGAACGGTGACAGTGCGACCACCACGCCCGAAGCGTTCTTCTTCACGGCGTCGGCGAGGTCGGCTTTCAACTTCGGCAACAGTTCGTTCCACGGCGTCGGTTGGAACGCGCCGTTCACCTTCATCATCGCCCGAGAAATACGCTCGCGCGAGTTCGCGTAGTGGTAGCCCCACCGCCCCTCGTCGCACATGAAGTAGCCTTGCGCGGCGTGGTTCTCACGCGGTCGCAGGCGGTACACGATGTCCTTGTTGACATCCACATGAATGCTGCATCCGGTGCTACACCCCGAACAGACGCCATCGACATCCTTCAGATACCAGACTCGTTGGGTGTACAAGAAGTCCTTGCTGCCGAGCGCCCCGACCGGGCACAGATCGACGACGTTGCCCGCCAGTTTGTTTTCGAGCGGGATGCCGGGGAACACGTCGATTTCCGAATGGTGGCCCCGGTTCGTGATCGTCAGTTCCGCCGTGCCGGAAATCTCCCGCGTGAACCGCACGCACCGGCTACACATGATGCACCGATCGGTGAACAGCGTGATCTTGCTGGAAATGTCCGGCTTGTTCGGCGGGGTGTTCTTTTGGTCCACCATCCGCGATTCGGATCGACCAAACTCGTAGCTGTAATCTTGCAGCTTGCACTCGCCGGCCTTGTCGCACACCGGGCAATCGAGCGGATGGTTGACGAGCAAGCCTTCGAGCGTGTCCGCCTGCGATTTCTTGGCGCGATCGCCGGGTTTGTAACTCGCGTCGTAGGCCAGTGTCGGCGAGCTTTTGTCTCGCTTAAGGTAATCCCCGGTGACGATGACCATGCCGTCTTTCACGGGCGTCTGACAACCGGGCAGCACCTTCGGCTGCATCGTCACCTTGCCGTCTTTCAACTCGCCCACTTCGACCAAACACATCCGACACGACGCCACGATCGAGAGCGCCGGGTGGTAACAGTAGTGCGGCACGTGCGTCCCGGCCAACTCCGCCACTTGAACGCAGTTCAGCTTCTGGGTGCCAATTTCGACCGGCGTATCGTTGACAAAAACAGTCGGCATAGTTCAAACCTGATACGAACTCATCGTTACCGCGAAGCGGTTACAGACAATAGCCCAGGGTCGCGTTTCGCGCACCCTGGGTGTCGGTTCCACCGAAAAACCCTACCGCGAAGCGGTTGCAGACAATAGCCCAGGGTCGCGCTTCGCGCACCCTGGGTGTGGGTTGTCGGTTCCTACCGCGAAGCGGTTACAGACAATAGCCCAGGGTCGCGCTTCGCGCACCCTGGGTGTGGGTTCCACCAAAAGACCCTACCGCGAAGCGGTTGCATTCGACCAATTTTAACGGAATGGAACCCTTTCAGGGTTCTGGGTGTTGCTCGGCACTCTACCCAGGGTGCGCGAAGCGCGACCCTGGGCTATTATCTGCAACCGCTTCGCGGTAAAAATTCACACACCAACATTTCCCAGGGTGCGCGAAGCGCGACCCTGGCTATTGTCTGTAACCGCTTCGCGGTAAAAATCGCGCGGTCCGCAACCGCTGTGTGGTGAATAATCTTAATTGTTACTTCCCGAGCAACTTTTTCACTTGTTCGGCGTCGTACCGGCTTGCGGTCCCGGTCACAACGGCGATGCCACCCTTGGTGTCCGCGTCGATTTCGTAAGCCCAAATGCCTTCGTGTTGGGCGGTCCAACACAGGATAATTGTGCCGTCGTTGATCGCCGCGAGGATCGTCGGGGAATCGCGTTTCAACGACTCTTTTACTTCATTCAGCCCCGGCATCTTCCCGTTCTGGGTGAAGTCGATTTCGATCAACTGCCCCAGCGTCTTCATGTCGTTGATCGTGATCGTCCGCCGGGCTGCTTGCCGCACGTTTTGTGCGGCCCCACCGCCGGAGATGTACCCCGTATTCCCCCCGCCACCCCCACCTGATGGCGCAGGAGCCGGTGCCGCCGCAGTGGTTGGCGTCGTCGCGGGCTTCTTACAACCACTGCTGGCGATTGCGAGTACACAAGCCGTCATCAGGATCGAACGCATCGGGCATCCTCCGTTTAGTGGGCGCCGACTAACGCCAGCGATTTCGCGTACTGGCTTCGCGTGCCGTCTTTGATGGCCGCGTCAAACTCCGCACGAAACTTACGAATGGCGGTCTTCACTGGCCACCCGGCGCCGTCGGCCAGGCCACAAATCGTCGTCCCCGGCATGATGCCGATCCGGTCCGCAACGTCCACTAAAATATCCAAATCTTCCCGCCGCCCCTGCCCCCGCCGAAGCCGATCGGTGATCTTCAACATCCACCCGGTGCCTTCCCGGCACGGTGTACACTGGCCACACGACTCGTGGCTAAAAAACTGGCAGACGTTGTGCAACACATCGACCATGCTGGTCTGGTCGTCGATCACCGTAATGGCCGCAGTCCCCAACCCGAGGCACCCAACTTTGCCAGGGCCGTTGAAGTCCAACGGAATGTCGTACTCGGTGAGGTCGCTATCCTTGAGTTTCGCATTCACGTCAATGAAGCCCATGCTGAGGCCACCCGGATTCACCGACTTCGCTTTGCGGCCCTTCCACACCCCGCCGCCGTGCTTTTCGACCAAGTCCCGCACCGTAATCCCCATTGGCAATTCGACGCACTTCGGCTCGTTGACGTGCCCTGCGATGGTGTAGAGCTTCGGCCCGTAACTCCCGGCATCACGTGGGTTCTTCGGATCGGGTGGCACGCCGAGTGACTTAAACCAGTCATTGCCACGCCGCAGAATCTGAGTCACGCAGGCGAGGGTTTCGACGTTGTTCACGATCGTCGGCTTGCGGAACGCCCCTTCGATCGCGGGGAACGGCGGCTTGATCCGTGGCCACGCCCGCTTGCCTTCGAGTGATTCAATCAGCCCCGTTTCTTCGCCACAAATGTACGCCCCGGCCCCCCGGTGCATGTAAATATCCAAATTAAAGTTGGTGCCATGAATGTTCTTGCCGAGCAACCCGGCGCTGTAACATTCATCAATCGCGGCCTGTAACGCGCGATACGCATCACCATACTCATAGCGTATATAGAAGTAGGCAACGGGTGACTTGATGGCGTAACACGCCAACATGACACCCTCAAGGACTTGGTGCGGGTCTTTCTCCATCAAAATGCGGTTGTTGTAGGTGCATGGTTCCGACTCGTCCGCGTTGATGCACAAGTAGATCGGCCCCGGATGGTCCTTCGGCAAAAACGTCCACTTTAACCCCGTCGGAAACCCCGCGCCCCCTCTACCCCGCAACCCCGAGTCCTTCACCTGCGTGACGACATCAACGGGCTGTTTTTCCTTCAACACCCGCTCAAACGTGGCATAGCCGCCATCGGTGCGGTAAGCATCGACGCTAGCCGGGCGCGGGTTGTTAACACGAGCCAGGAGTGTGGGTTCAAAATTCATCACGAAACGATTCTCCGGTCCGCATTAAAAGGGTAGAAACTCAACCCTGTCGATCCACTCTTCGGCTTCAGATGTTGACCAAATCATGACCAGTTCTTCAGCGGCATCACCAGCAGAGAGTTTTCGACCGTTCGGGAATAAAAAGAGTCCCCATGTGTGACGGCTATTTGCTAAATGGTCATCCGCATGGTCTCGCATGGTTCGCTTATCGAAGGAAATTATCGCCAAGTTGGTCTCCTCCGCGAAAAGTAACACTTCCGGGTCAAGCGTGCCTTTCGGGGGCATTCCAACATCAACTCCAACCTGGTAGACCGAGACCGCTGGTTCTCTGGCCCGCACCGCATCGGCTAGGTAAACGGGTATTTGCTCGTCGAGCAAAAATCGTACTTGGCTCACGTTGTCGCATCCTGCGTAGCCGCTTTTTCCGCCTTCAATGCGCGAATTCTCGCTGCTGCGGGCGACGGCGGGGCCAACAAGTAAGCTTCGTATGCGGCACGAAACCGCGTTTCGCCACGTTCAAGGTAGGATTCGACAGTGTCCTTGTTGGCCAGATAGTAGGTGATCGTGGCGTAAACTTGGACAGGGTCCAGCGGACAGCCGAAGTGAACGGCGATCTGCTCCGGTGTCATGTGTCGTTTGTGCAACTCAATCACGTGGTCGATGTCAATCCGGGTTCCCTTGATCCGGATGTGTTCAACCGGCTCAGTCTTGAAGTCTAGGAAATCTTCTAGTTGCATGTCCCACCTCACTTCGCTTGGAGTTCGGCGAATAACTGATCCGCACCCGCCTCATCAACATTCATCATATGCACGTCATTCAGCAACACGGCAGGGGCGCCGTCACATGCCCCGATACATTCCGCGAATTCGAGTGTGATCTTGCCGTCTTTCGTGGTATGACCACAGTGCACATCGAGTTTCGTTTCGCAATGTTCAATCAACTCATAGGCACCGCGTAACATGCACGCCAACCCACGGCACACCCACACGCGGTTGGTGCCGAGTTTGTCCGATTCCTTCTCCTTGAAGAACTGGTAGAAGGTCATCGTGTCTTGCACTTCGGACGGGTGCAAATCGAGCAACGCAGCGATCTCGACGATGGCTTCCGTGGACACGTACCGCATCTCGTCATGCACCAAATGCAACGCCGGCAACGTCACCGCCTGCTTGCGTGGGTAACGCGGCAGAAGGGACTGAATCTCGGACTTCACACGTTCGCTCAACACAGGCATTGCCGCCCCCATTGTGAATCAATTACCGGCAGCTTGTTGCACGGCTGGCATCAAGTCGTTGTTTTCTTCGATCCGCAACATGCGGATGTCCCGCACCGACGGCGCAAACCACGCATGAGACCGGGCTAGCTCCATCGCTGCCATCACGCACGTCACCGCGTTCACGGTCTCACCGCCGAAATAGGTGCTGCCCTGTTGCCAGCGGAAACCGAAACTTTCCAGCACGCGGCGAATCTCCAAGTAGGCACCGTTGTACGGGTCGCCGTAGTGCTGCCGCAGTGACTCGATGTCCATATCAAACGAGATGGCGTACATCCGGCCTCCGAGGTCGGGCAAACCTTGCCGAAGCACTTCAGTTTGAAATCGTTCAACAACACTGATTGTCATACTTGTCACCACGAATAGCACGAATCACACGAATGGAAATCAAATACATTCATATCAACACGATTCGCGGCACACTATCCAAAATTAATCTTATTCGTCCGATTCGTGTAATTCGTGGTGAACATCTTGGTTACCGATCCAGTTCTGCCGCGATAATGTTCAAGCTGCCCAGCACCGCAGGCACGTCACTAATTTGATGGCCTTCGATCAGGTGCGGGAACGTGGCGAAGTGGATGAACGACGGTGGCCGGGTTCGGGCACGCCACGCCTTGCCACCGCCGTCCGCCACGAGGTAGAAACCCAATTCGCCGTTGGCCGTCTCGTTCGCGCCGTACACTTCTTCAACCGGCGTTTGAAACCGGCGGTTCCACATGAACAGTTCAAAGTGTTGGATCAGACCTTCAATACTACGGTATGTTGCACTCTTGTCCGGTATGGTTAACTTATCATCGAGTGCAACATTCACGGGTCCACTTGGGATGTTCTCCACTGCCGCCGCAATGATCTTGGCGGACTCCAACATCTCATCCATGCGCACCAAGTAGCGGCTCAGACAATCCCCGCCGCGTGAGCAGACGATCTTGAACGAATCCGCCAGTTCGCCATAGGCTAAGTACGGTTCGTCTTTGCGGAGGTCGCGCACGACACCGGCGGCGCGGGCCACCGGGCCGGTGCAACTGCGGTTGATCGCTTCCTCTTTCGTCAACACGCCGACGCCCTTGGTGCGGTCCACAAAGATCTTGTTTTTGTTAAGCATTCGCACAATGTCCGCGTGAACCTTGGCGAAGCTCTTGGCGAAATCGCGCACTTGCGTCACGAACAAATCGTTCACGTCCGCCATCAGCCCGCCCACCCGCGTGTAGCTCGGGTGGAACCGCTGGCCGGACGCATTCTCGATGATGTTGTAAACCTTTTCCCGCTCGTTAAACGCATACAAAAACGCCGTCAACCCGCCCAAGTCAAGCGCTGCTGCACCCACACACAACAGGTGATCCGAGATGCGCGCCAGTTCAGCGAGAATGGTGCGGATGTATTTACAGCGGGGCGTAATCTCAATGCCAAGAAGCTTCTCAACCGTGTGGTGCCAAGCAATCTCATTGGCGACCGGGGATATATAATTCATCCGGTCCACAATGGTGACGTATTGATTAAAATCGAGGTCTTCACCCAACTTCTCAAAGCCCGAGTGCAAGAAGCCGATGTCCGGCACACAGCGCACAATCGTCTCGCCATCTAACGTGAGTATCAACCGCAATGTGGTGTGCGTAGCGGGGTGCTGCGGCCCGTAGTTGAGCGTGTAATGGTACTCGCGGTCGGTACCAGATTCATCCACAGGGGCAATCGCTTCAAGCGGCATGTTACACCTAAAACCTAAATCATTTCACCACAGAGGGCACAGAGAGCCACGGAGTTAAGAATTATGTTAAATCCAAGTTACCGCGAACAATTCTCTTAATGCCATCGGTGAGTCGCACGACATTAAAATTCAATAGCAAGCCCAACTTGAGATTCGAGAGTCGCAAATAAGTATGAAGTTGTGCTTCATGGATTTTCTCGAATCGTTCGACCACCTTAAGTTCAACAATGACTAATTCGTTGACCAGCAGATCAATCCGGTATCCACATTCGACACGAACCCCACGATAAACCACCGGGAGTTCTTTTTGCCGAGCCACTACCAGCCCAGAATCAGTCAGTTCATACTCCAGGCAAGCCTCATAGCTCGATTCCAATAACCCAGGTCCAAGAGCTTGATGAACACGAATCGCGGCACCAATGATCGTCTCAGAAAGCCGATTCAATTGATCTCGCATTTTGCACTCCAAGAAGATTCACCACAGAGGGCACAGAGAACCACAGAGAAGAAAAAAATCGTTCTGGATTTCTCTCCGTGGCTCTCCGTGCCCTCTGTGGTGAATCTTCTTTCTTAACTCTCCGCCCGTGTTACGATCGGGAAGTTGTGGCGTTCGCCGTAGCCACGGAGCGGGTAGTCTTTTCGCAGCGGGAAGCTGGTGAATTCGCCGGGGAGCAGGATGCGACGTAGGTCCGGGTGGCCGGTAAAGATCACGCCGAACATGTCGTACACTTCCCGTTCCATCCAATCCGCACCCTTCCACAACCCCACCACTGACGGCAAATTCGGCTCCGGGTCGTTGGTGAACGCCTTCACGAAAACTCGCTCACCGCTCGTGGTATTAGTCAAGGCGTACACCACGGCGTAGCGGTCAGCAGCGTTCGGATAGTTCAGGTAATCTATCCCGCCGACATCGCAAAGCATGTCGAACCCGCACTCGGTTTTCAGGCACTTTAACACGTCGAACAACACCGTATCGGCCTTGTCCGACGGGACCAACAACCGCTTGTTGTCTTTGAACTCGCTGGTGCTAAACGACTCGGCAGGGAACTTCGCGTTTAGCACGTCAAGGTAAGTCGAAATCATGATTCACCACGAATAACACGAATAGGACGAATAAAGCATTAAAATTTATGCAACTACGACTTGGTAGTAACAAGTCGTCATTCAATATCAAACTAAATTCTTGGCTGTTCGGATTTCATTCGTGTGATTCGTGTGATTCGTGGTTCAGTTCAAGCTCACGCGGGTGCCGGTGCGGAAGTTTCCGGGGGCGACGACGAGGTCTTGCGGGTTCAGTTGGGCGGCGAGGGGGGCGGGGCCTTCGTGGGCGGTGCGCTTGGCGAACTCGCGGGCGTTGAAGGTGCCGGTGGCTTGGACTTTTTCTTGAAGGTCCAACACGGCCCGAATCAGTTGTTCCGGGCGTGGCGGGCAACCGGGCACGTACACATCCACTGGGATGAAGCGGTCGATGCCCTGCACCACGGCGTAGGTATCAAACACTCCACCGGACGACGCACACGCCCCCATGCTAATGCACCACTTCGGCTCACTCATCTGCATCCAAATGCGCTGCATGACCGGGACCATTTTCATCACTACGCGGCCGGCCACGATCATCACATCGCACTGGCGTGGGCTGAACCGCATGGCTTCGGAGCCGAAGCGGGCGATGTCGTAGCGGCTGCTGGCGGTCGCCATCAGTTCGATGCCGCAACACGCGGTCGCAAACGGCATCGGCCACAGGCTGTGCTTCCGCACCCAACTCGCCAGCGAATCGAGTTGACCGATGAAGATATTTTCGTCGAGCTTTATCGCCATTGGAACACCCCTTTTCGCCAAGCGTACAGGTACGCGATGACCAGCGTGGCGATGAAAATCAGGATTTCGACGAACACAATCGGGCCGAACGTCACGCGCCACGTCGGGTCGCCGCCTTCGGCATACGCCGTGACCGCCCACGGGTACAGGAATAGTAGTTCGACATCGAACACCAGAAACAGAATGGCGATCAAATAAAACTTCACGTCGAACTGCATCCGCGCAGACCCGATCGGGTCCATGCCGGACTCGTAAGGCATCTGCTTCACCTTGGTCGCTTTGCGTGGCTTCAGAAACGGAACGTGCGAACTGGCGATAATACCAACCGCCAACGCCACCACCACGGCGGCGTAAATCAGCAGCGGGTAATAGGCCGCCAGGTCGAACGCCGGTTCGAGGCCAGCGGGTGTGAGAACCGGAGTCGGCACGGGATCAGCACTCCCTCAGTAACAAGTTCGCCGCAAACAGAACCGCCGCTATGTGAAATTCTTCACAAGCAACCGCAGTTAATGTACCGCTGCTCTGAAGTGCGTCAAGGAACGACTGGACGAAGTGGATGCCTAGACGGCACGAATCAAAAATTGTCACTAACTCGAATAGTTCGCTACCAGTCGTTAAGTGGTCGGAACATGCCTATGTTCTACGATGCGGAGTTGCTTTTTGAAAGGAAAGCTTCGTGGTTACATATTGGGCATATCGGAAGAATCCGAAGGCACGTTGTCATCTACGGTCCATCCATACCCACGAAGAGTTTCAACAACCCGATTGCGGTATTCTTCGTTCGGAACCGACCCAGCGATTGTGGCTAATTCTTTGCCAACATCCGTTAATTGGACTTTGCCATATTTTATTTCGATTCCATTCGTTTTACTCAGTATTAGGAGTTACGCAGTGGTGTTGTGAGTCGGGTTCTCGAAGTCCCGCAGGGTGGCTATAGTCGCGGGCATGAGCCAGCCCAAAGTCTCCGCGCTTGAGT